>JAADJA010000049.1 GCA_013151015.1 Chlorobiota bacterium | reverse complement strand
GGCTTGATGAGTTTTGAAGATGCCGAGATGCAATCAAAGCTTTATAAGTTTAAGCAGCATGAGATTTTTGCCGATTCGGCTGATTTTAAATTGACCTCGAAAGAATTTGATGCTTCGGCTTTTGCAACGCACAATTACAAATCGCATATTGATTTTAATGAACGTAAGGGGGAATTTGCGTCCAATGGTGGGGCTTCGATCGTTGATTTCCCGGTAAACCAGTATATCTGTACTATTGATGAGTTTAAATGGTTCATGGATTCGTATGAGATTGCCATCGGCAGTGCAGAAAAAGAGGCTGAGATGGCACAATACGATGATTTAACGATTCGGGAATTGGTGGATGTCCCCTTACAGGGCTCAGAGTTTATTTCAACCCATCCCGACCAGGATTCCCTCCGTTTTATTTCCACCATTGCGACCTATAACCTAAAGGATTACATTATCAACGCCAGCGATGTGAAGTATATCAGGGTGGCCGATGCGGCAATATTTCCTGTTGACAGGAAAATCGTTATCGAAAGGGATGCCCATTTTGATCCTTTGGAACATGCCAAAATACTTGCGAATACGGTTACAAAGAATCATGAAATATATGATGGTACGGTTGAAATCCTCGGTAGGAAAAATTACAATGCGGTCGGTAATTATGATTATGTGGACGAAACGGGGTACCGGCAAAAAATCCTGTTGAAAGAAATAGGTGTCGATCCCGGGTTTCAAACCATTGGGAAAGGGACCGTTTCCGATACCACCGGGTTTTCCATCAGTATGGATTTCGATTTTTCTGGGGATATTACCCTAAAGGCCAGTGATGAGTTCCTGGAATTTGATGGGGGTTTCAGGATACGCCATACTTGTAGTTCAGGGGCAAGGGACTGGGTGAAGTTTACCAGTCACGTGAACCCGAAAGACATTTACCTTGGGATCGACAAAGACCTTAAAAATGTAGCAGGCGACAAATTGGTCTCGGGCTTGGTGTTTTCACAGGAATCCAACCGGTTTTATTCCGGGTTCCTGGCGCAGAAGCGCGGTAATAGCGACCAAGTTGTGCTTGCGGCAGATGGGTTTATCACATTTGATAAAAAGTCGGAAACCTATCATATTTCGAGCTATGAATACTTAAAGGGGAAATCCCTGGAAGGAAACCACATTTCCCTGGGCCGCAAAAAGTGTATTTTAAGTGCTGAGGGGAAATTTGAACTTGGGGTCGATCTCGGCATGGTGAAATTGGAAACCGTGGGTGCCGCAAAGCATTACATTATCCCTGATTCAACGAGCTTTCAGATGGTCGTTGGGATTGATTTCCCCTTTGAAGATAAAGCAATGGATTTGCTTGTCGAAAACATTTCAGGGAAAAACCTGCAAGGGGTACGCTTGAACACGCCCTTTTTCACCAAGGCGCTTTCTGACATAATGGGCGAAAAAGCAGCCGAAAAGAGTATCGGGGATTTACGCTTGCTCGGCAAGTTCAGAAGATACCCAAGTGAACTGCAACATACTATTTTCTTCTCCGACCTGAAATTCAAATGGAACCCCGCGACACGCTCTTATGTGTCCATTGGGCAGCTCGGGATAGGAAGTATTGGTAAACAGCAGATAAACAGATATGTGGATGGTTATGTGGAAATCGCAAGGAAACGGACCGGCGATGTGGTGAATATTTATATCGAATTTGAAAAAGGGCGGTACTGGTTCTATTTTAATTACAGGAATAACCTGATGCAGTCTATTTCGTCCAATACCGAGTTTAATACGATCCTTAGGGAAATGAAGGAAGACAAACGGAAAGTAAAAGGGAGCAAGGAAGGGGAAGAGTACAATTTCATAATTTCCAACCTGAGGAAAAAGACTGATTTCCTGCGACGGGTCAAAAGCTTATATTGATTACTTTTGTAGCTGAAAAAGAAATCAGGCACTACTTTCAAATTATATTTTATGATACCGATCAATATTATTGTTGCAATAATCCTTGCTTATCTTATTGGTTCAATACCGACTTCAGTATGGATCGGACGGACTTTCTATGGTATTGATGTGCGTACAAAAGGAAGTGGGAATGCCGGGGCTACAAATACGATCAGGGTTTTGGGCGCCAAGGCTGGTGTCCCTGTTTTGATATTCGATATTTTCAAAGGCTGGTTCGCTGTTTTCATCTCCCGTTTTTTTTACGACCCCTCCCTGTCTTTTCCCCCCGACCTGGCCAGCTTTGATTTCATGTTGGCGGTTGCAGCCGTTGTAGGGCATGTGTTTCCAATTTATGTTGGGTTTAAAGGGGGAAAGGGTATTGCAACGATATTGGGTGTCGGGATCGCTTTATATCCAGAAGCCGCCCTTATCGCCATTATTGTTTTTCTTATCATGCTTATAAGTTTTAAGTATGTATCCCTTGCCTCCATAACGGGTGCGGTTACATTTCCTTTTTTCGAAATCCTTGTCCTTGGCCATCACCACAGTATTATCCTTATGGTCCTCTCTGTTGCAATTGCCATTTTTGTCCCAATCACCCATCGTGAAAACATTAAGCGTTTGCTAAAAGGCGAAGAATCAAGAGTTTCGCTGAAAAAGAAGTCCTGAGAACTACCTTCGGTTTTACTGGGGGTTTGTCTTCCGTTTAAGTAAACCTTTTTCCCGGTTTTACGTACACCCATAATATATATTTACTTGTTATATTATGAAAACACTACGAAAACTTACGAAAATCGCCTTGGCAATTGCAGTTTTATTTGCCATTGTCAATACAGCAAGCGCACAAAGCAACTCTTCTGAACAAGATATTATCAAGAAAGCCGCAGATTTCTTTGGCAACGAAAAGTTTGTTGAAGCACTTCCATTGTATGCACAGCTCGTTAGTGTACATGCCGAAAATGCAGAATATAATTTTTGCTATGGCGTGTGTGCTTTGTTTGCAAACAAGAAAGATAAAGAGCAATCCCTCCGTTTTTTGAACAAGGCAGCGAATTTGAATTCGAAGGAAACGGATTTGGATTATTACCTTGCCCTTGCCCATTATCAAAAAGGGGACTATGCCTCCGGCCTTAAGTTTTTTACCACCTATCTTTCTTCCAAACGTGTGAACGAGAAGTTCAGGCAAAAGGCACTTGATGCGGTAAATGCATGTTTAAACGGGATGAACTTGCAAAATGAAAAATGGTTTGCCTCCATCTCTGACGGACAAGAATTTTCATATGATAACTTTTCAAGAGGATATCCCGCTACCGAAATTTCAGGCGATCTGATTTTAAAGCCGGATATTTTCCAAACAGAAATTGACAAGCAGAAACACGAACACACTTATATTTTTCTTACAGAACCCAGGGGAATTGTTTATTTTGCCGGATATGGCGATAATGAAGCAACCGGAAGGGATATTTATACAACCATAATGAATTCTGATGGTAACTGGAGTGCGCCCACCAAATTGGGGCAGGCCATCAACACTTCTGCTGATGAGGATTTTCCGGTGATGACCAATAATGGCAACACGCTTTATTTTAGTTCCAAAGGCCATAATTCACTTGGGGGCTATGATATTTTCAGGTCTGATTATAATATGGCCGAGCATCGTTGGAATGAAGCGGTAAATTTGGGGGCAGACATAAATTCCCCATTTGATGATATGCTTTATATTACCGGTAAAAATAATAAAATGGCTTATTTTGCTTCAAACAGGATGAGTGAAGAGGGAACGGTCATGGTTTATCAAGGTACGCTAAAACAAACGGGGAATGCTGGGCAAACAATAGAAACACCTCTCGCTGTCAATGACAAACAAATGGAGGCCACAACATCTTTAGTGGTGGCTAAAACCGAAAATGCAAATACGGATCGGTCACAAGTAAATGCCCCCAATAACTCAGAAGCCTACCAACGTCGTCAACAAATGATGGCAGATAGGGCAGATGCGCGTAAACTGACCGACAGTACTTTTTTATATGTATCCAATATCAAAGATTATATCAGGGATTTGACGAACAAAAGAAACCGCCTTCGCAATATTGCAAACACAGAAAATATAAATGTGGATGAGTTGAAAAAGGAATTCAATGCGGTTCTTCGGAATCTGGATGGGATACAGGACAACAATAAAGTAAAGGCTGAACTGGCAATGGCAGTGGATATGAAAAAGGGGATTTACCAACATGAGGCTACGAGCCGACAGGCAGGTTTTGTTGCCAATAAACTGGATGAGCAAATCAAGATAAAGACCCGTGAATTGAAAAAATTGAAAGAGAGCGCTTCCGAAATGCAATTGTATTCTGCAAATGGGGATATCCCTTCAAGCCAAAAGCGTTTTGCCAAAGTAAAAGATGCCTTTATTAGTGCAGATACATTAACCGATTTTTCTTCTGAGATAGTTGCTTTGGCAGCAAATGACATTGAATATGTGGTTCCTGAGAGTGAATTGGCTTTTGCTGATGAAATACTGAAACAAAAGGAAAACACAGCTTTGGTGGCACAACAAACCAAGATAGTCACGGCACCTGTTGTCAAGCAAACAGAGGAAATTGCATATAATGATAATGGCAATACAGAAGTGGCAGACGAAAACCTGGAAATAAACTCAGGTGTCGATATCGTTGTCCCGAAACCCGTGAAAGAGGTTCAGTACAATGAGCTTGCTTATTCCGATACGCAAATACCAGATGAAAACCTTGAGATTGATTCAGGTGTGGAAATTGTCGTTCCAAAACAAATTGAAGAAGTTTTTTATAATGATCTTGCTTATTTTGACGAAGGAGTTGGCGAAGAAAACCTTGAATTGGATTTTGCGATCGATTCCAAGTCAGCTTCAATTAGAACATCCGAGGCTTTAAAAAAGTTGGATGCAGAAAGCTCCAAATCCCAACAACATCTTGCGGCAAATACGACTGTAACCGGAAACTCAAATACAGCACAGAAGCCGGTTTCAAAACCAAAAATATATAAGAAGTATAAGAGTAGTTTTGATGGGGTTGCCTTATTAAGAGGCAAGAGTTTGTATTTTAAGAGTATGATCATAGCTTCAAATGAGATTGAAACTTCGCTTACCGATGAGAAATTATTGAGGGCGGCCATTGTAAACCCCGATGTGCTTTCTTATGACGAATTGCTTTATGCTGCAAACACCACCCAGAATAAAACAGATGCACTGGCCATTTTGGAAACCGCATCGTTACGTTCCGACTGTGATTGGAGGGCTTTTAACAATGCTGCGATTATTTCGATGAACATGCTTGATTTTGATAAAGCGGAAGAATTAATGGATCAGGCGGTAAAACTTTCGGCACACAATGGTAAAATTGAAAACAACAAAGGTATCCTTGCATTTTACCTTGGCGATTTCCAGGAAGCCGAAGTTTGTTTTAACCTTGCCAACAGTTATGGTGAACACACGAGCCAGAATATCCAGGTATTACGGGCAGCACGGAATATATATGATAGCGGTGCAGCCACAAAATCGAATTATTCGAGTGAGCAGCCCACCGAGCTGATGGGCGATATCATTGAATACTTCCCAACGCACAAATAAAAAAATGTCATATCAAATGTTTTCCCGCCTATTCCAATAGTTTCAATTGCTTAAGGCGGGTTAGGTCCGGGCTTCAGAAATGGGGCCCGGATTTTTTTTTTGACCAAGCCTATACTTCCAACCGCTTCCATATCTGCCCATTTACAATTTCAAAAAAATGTTTGGGCTCCAGGCTCCGCCAGATAAGGTTGTTCAGGGTTCCGCCAATGGCAACAAAGTAGTCGATATGGGCCTGCTCAAATTCCTGTTGCACGTGTTCCCTGAAATTAACGCAGGCGATCCATCCATCTTCCACATCATCGAACCATTCATCATAATAATCATTGTCGCCCGAGTGGAAGTTCATCACGTGTTCGCCGATCAGGATGTATTTGTTGATCCCTTCTTTATCAAGGGCATCGGCAATATTTCGTTTGAGGAACATGATGTCGTTGTACAAAGTGTCGTTCCATTCGCCCATCAATTCAATGATGCAGAATCCCTTTTCATAATCGGTGAACAGGATTTTTAGGTATAATGTGGCCGAGCCGATATTGTCCCATTGTGGATGGATATAATGATCGTATATGGCATCCTGGCATTCAAGCTCGTTGTATTTGTTTCCATAAAAAGGCGAGCGCACATCCTGTGAAGCGATGTAAAGGTTGCGCCAGCCGTAATGGGGTTCTATTGTGTGCATCTTAGTGTTGTTGTATTCTGTTGCATCTCGGACATCGGACATCGGACATCGGACATCGCGGTCATCGGACATCGGTCATCGGACATCGCGGTCATCAGTCAATTTTTATCTTTTGCCTTGCTGACGCTTCCAGGTCGTTCCGACTCCGGAAGGTCACTCAAAGTCCTCCAGCAAACCATAAATCAGTTCATTTCCTTTAATTGTTTTTATTTCGAGATCATCAACGAAGCAGGATTGTTTTTTGTTGTTCCAAATGCCGACCTTCAACATTAAACCTTTTTTGTCAATTTTTAAATCCGAAAGCAGAATGGATAAATACACGTTTTGCCATTCGTTGGGCCTGCTGACGAAATCCCGGAATTGTGAATCCCGCCAATCGATTAGTTCGTCCCCGGCCCTTATTTCAGAAATCAAAGACATATTTAGGACACTGTCGGGAAAATAAGCTGCGACCGAAATCTGTACAATGTTATTTTGATTTTCGATAATGCTATCAAGGGGAATGCTGAAAAAGGCAGCATATTCCGTGTTTTTATCAATGAAAAAAGAATGCACCCCCGAATTATAAATGGTGTCGATTATCAAATTTTCATCAACGGCGCTCCATCCGTATTGAGTTTGCTCAAATCCGTTTCCGGTTTTGAAAATAACCTCTTCCTGGTTCAATTGGGAATTAAAATCGGTTTCCTTTTTTGAGAAAACCTGAAAATCGGATGTGAACCAGGTCTTTTTCTCAACGAGATATGGAAACTTGTTTTGGATAATCTGAAGGTACTCGGGGACAATGTTTTCAGCATGGCCAAAAATAATATAAGGCGTTTTGACTGTTGAAATAAATTTCCTGAAACTTGTAAAAGTGTAGTTGCTGTCGATATAGGAAAAACCTTCGTCTTTCATATTGTGCTTTTCCAAATAATAATCCTGTATTTTCCGGTTTGTGCCAAACAGTGTGGTCACATTCTCTTTTCCGAGGATTTCCCATGTTTTTGCCGATTCCTTGATTATTTCATTGTAACCCGACGTATAGAAATATTGATAATGTTTTCTTTTTTCGATAAGCGTATAAACCGACAAGATAACAATAGCTGAAACAAGAATACTTTTTACCAAGGGTTTTACATCCTTAAAGAAAGAAAATGCAAATATCACAAGAAACGGAAAGGTGAATATCAATATGGAATACTGGAGCAGGGCATTTACTTTTACAGAATAAATATAGCCGATCAGGTAAGTGGCCGCAAACCATCCCAGACTTACAATACGGTATTTATTGCTTTGTTTCAGGTTCTTTGAAAGCATGATAAAGCTCAGTGCAATGACAATAATTAATATAGCTTTCATTGCAAGGCTATAATGCAATACATAATTCAAGAACTGAAAGAAAAAACCGGGAACGGGTTTGCCCAACCAGCTTTCAACTCCACCACGGTTCAACTGTACAAAGAAGATGGAAAGGTGGGGGACGTATAAAACAAAGATAAGGAGACCACCGATTATATAGTGGAAGAGATATTCCCGCTTAATGAAAAACAAACCCGTAAAACCCACCATGGCCGCAAACAGCAATGTGAAATGATGGTTGTAAGCGCAAAGTGCGGAAACAATGACATAGCCGATCAGGTTGCGGATGTGGTTTCTCCGGCTTTCAAAAACCACCTTGTCCCAAAACCAAACCATGAGCAGGGAGAGGAACAGCCCACTGATGTATGGCCGGGCAATCTGGCTGTACATCACCATATACTGAATGGACGACAGGAATGCCGCTGTGAGCAAACCGACCGTAGGGTTAAACCATTTCTTTGCAATTTTATAACTTAGTAAAATTGATAGCAATCCCATAACCGTAAACGGGAATTTCACAACGGGTTCTGAACCACCAAAAGCCTTTATCCAATAGTATTCAAAAACCTGTACGCCTGCCGGATGGGTATCGGTGGTTTTTACCCCATAGTAAATCAAATCGTTGAAATTATCGAATTGTGTGCGGAACCATGCACTGAACTCATCATACGTAAATGGGATTTCAGGATAGCGGTAAAAACGGAGCGCAGCGGCAACAATGAGGATAAGGAACAATAATATATTATTGATACCAAAAACCCTTGCTTCCTTGTTTTTTGAAAATCCCATTTGTTAGAATTTCTCCTTATACATTAATCCGCAAATCTTTTTTGTAAGCCGTGAATGCACGAATTAACACGAAATGGACTTCGCCCACTTGCTTGAAGTCTGTTATTAGTGCTTCACGTTTGATTCGTGTACTTGTGGTTTGATTTTTATTCTGTTTGCGGAAATAAGGTGATACTGCATTGTTTGTTTGTTTGTTTGTTTTTGAAAATATTTTCCTTATGGATTCCCATGAGTTTCCCAGCCTTCAGGGTTGGGCAAGGGTTTTCCGGCCTTATGGCTGGGATATTTAAAATATCTTCGGATATCTCCCCGGGTTTCCATCGTGCATCATATTGTAAACCAATTCAAAAACATCCTCCGCATTGGGGTTCGAGAAATAGTCGCCATCGGTACTGTAAGCCGCACGGTGATCTTTGGAAGTAAGTGTCCGTGGTTTTGAATCGAGGTGATAATACCCTTTTTGTTCTTCCAAGACTTTCTGCATCATATAAGCAGTGGCTCCTCCCGGGACATCTTCGTCAAAAAACAAAATCCGGTTTGTCTTTTTTAACGATTCCACGATTGTGTGGTCTTTGTCGAAGGGCAGGAGGGTCTGAACATCGATCAGCTCGCAGGAAATATCGAATTCATGCAACTGTTTCACTGCATCCTCTGCAATGCGGACACAGGAACCATACGTGACCAAAGTAATGTCACTGCCTTCTTCCAGGATTTGCGGAACACCAAGAGGGACTTTAAATTCGCCGATATTGAGGGGCATTTTTTCCCGCAAACGGTAAGCGTTCAAAGGTTCTATCACCAGGGCCGGATCATCCGAATTGATAAGCGTGTTGTAAATCCCGGCTGCCTGGGTCATATCCCTCGGCACACAAACATGTATCCCTCGAATGGAATTGATGACCATGCTAAGGGGCGAGCCCGAATGCCAGATTCCTTCAAGGCGATGGCCACGGGTGCTTATGATAAGTGGGGCCTTTTGCCCGCCTTTAGTTCGGTATTGCAAGGTGGCAAGGTCATCGCTCATAACCTGCAGGGCATATAAAAGGTAATCGAAATACTGGATTTCGGCAATGGGTCTCAGGCCGCGCATTGCCAGCCCAATTCCTTGTCCGACAATGGTTGCTTCGCGGATTCCCGTATCGATTACCCGCCATGGACTGTATTTTTCCTGCAAGCCTTCGTAGGTTTGGTTCACACCGCCTATTTTTCCCACATCTTCCCCAAAGGCAAGGACTTCGGGGTGGTTTTCAAAAATGTAATCGAAGTTGTCCCGCAAAATCAACCTTCCTGGAACATAAGCCGGGTTTTTGCCATACTCGGGTTTCACCTCCTCAATATCAAGGGCAGAATGAGAACCTTCCGAATAAAGATAGGTGTTATAACAGTCGCGATCCTCGTCCAATTCCCTCCTGAGCCATTTCGAGACATTTAGTTTCAGTGAATTATGCGGGTTGCTGCATTCGTCACAAATCAACCGGAGGATTTTTCGGGCGGAGGAAACAATATCTTTTAGGATGGGGTCGGCCACCAATTTCAATTCCTGTTTGATGACATCTATCTGGCTCGTTTGGGCACAATTGCAAGTGGTAATGGTTACCAATTTTATGAAATTGTCCCTTTTTTCTTTCAGGGGCTTGATGTAATTTGCCCAGGCGTTTTTCTTCGCCTCTTTGGCCCTTGCCGCGGCATTTGCCTCAATTTTGCCGAGGACAACTGCATCGGCGATTTTTTCTTTCAATATCCAATCCCGCATCCTGCTTATACCATCGAAATCTTTTTCCCATTGCAAGCGTTCTTTGGATTTATAACGTTCATGCGAACCGGAGGTGGAATGTCCCTGGGGCTGGGTAACCTCGGTTATGTGGAACAAAGCGGGCATATGTTCCTTGCGGCACTTTTCGATACCTTTTTTGTAGAGTTCGCACAATCCGGCATAATCCCAGCCTTTTCCATGGTAAATGCGAAATCCTTTCCCCTTTGAATCGGTTTCAAAGCCCCGGAGTATTTCCGAAATGTTTTGCTTGGTGGTTTGGTATTTATTAGGGACCGAAATCCCAAAGCCATCGTCCCAAACCGACATGGCCATCGGAACCTGCAGAACGCCGGCAGCATTCAGGGTTTCGAAGAAATAACCTTCGGAAGTGGATGAATCGCCAATAGTGCCGAAAGCCACTTCGTTGCCGTTCACCGAGAATTTTGTCATGCTTTTGAGGCCTTTGTTGTTCCTGAAAAGTTTGGAAGCATAGGCCAATCCAAGAAGTCGTGGCATTTGCCCGGCCGTGGGCGAAATATCTGCCGAGGAGTTTTTCCTTTTGGTCAGGTCGAACCATTCACCGCTTTTGTCAATTGTTTTCGTGCTGAAATGGTTGTTCATCAATCGGCCCGCAGCCTGTGGGTTGAAATCTTCGTCCGTATCCCCGTAAAGCTGTGAAAAAAACTCTTCCAGTTTCATTAATCCCGTGGCAAACATAAAAGTCTGGTCGCGGTAATATCCCGAACGCCAGTCGCCATCCTTGAAAGCTTTGGCCATGGCCAGTTGGGGGATTTCCTTTCCATCTCCGAAAATGCCAAACTTCGCTTTCCCGGTAAGTACTTCTCGGCGTCCGAGCAGGCTCACCTGCCGACTTTCGTTGGCAATGCGGTAATCGTTCAATACTTCGTCAATATATTTCTTGGAATACGTTTTTCTGTTAGCCATTAGTTGATTTGAAATTTTATTGAAATGCAAAAATACGGAGAATAATGGATTTGGGATTAATAACGCATAATGAAAAGGATTGTTTATTTTGGCCTTATTGCTTTACGAATAAACCCGCATAATTTCACTTGAACTTCAAATGAAATTATGCGGGTTATAATGTTACCGAAGAAAATACATTGTCAAGTTTACTGATTCTTGATTTTTAACGGGTTTAATCGCCTTAGGGCCGGTAAAACATAGCTGTTTTGAAGTAGTTGATAACCCACTTACGAAGACTTCCGGCAAAGTCGGAGCTAAAGAAATCAGGATCCCTTTTTAGTCTGTCCGCCAACAAAAACACGGAAACCTGATTTCTTTTGGCATATTTCAAGCATTCATCACCTGCTTAAAGGCTGATCCGATCATTCCCGCTTTGCAGTGCTTCGAAATCATGAAATCTGCTGAATGCCGGCTTTGTACCAAGAGGGCATCTGATAAGGAAACACCGCATGACCCCTGAATTGTATCCATGATGGCCTTACGGGCTGCCTCCATGCCCGGGTTGTCTGGATCGGGAAGGCTAATATCTGTATCGATTCCGGCTAAAGCATTCTCGTTAACTTTCCGTAATGGTATTTCCCGGGTTTCGTTGTTTGCAAGTTTCCAGGCCATTTTCAGTGCTTCTTCCTGCGGTCCCGTAAAATCAGTAAGCCAGCCTCTTGTGTCTTTTGCTTTCATTTGTTTCCCAAGCAACAGGAACCTCAGTAATTTAGGTCGGTATTCTGCTTTGGTTTTCCTGAATGGCCAGTGGCAGCCTTCCATTCCAGGGACAACGGGCAGGGTAACTTCTGGCATGCCCAGTTTCACATCATCGGTAGTGACCAGGTAATGGCAATGTATCATAAGTTCCAAAAACCCACCCATGCACCGCTTTCCATTAATGTAGCCTACAGAAACCTTAAACTCATTATGTAACCTGCGTACAGTTGACGACCAGGTTCTCGCTATCCGTTCGCCTTCATCCTTGTTGTCGAGGGCGGGAAAAAATTCGTTTGTGTCTGCGCCAACCATTTGCGTTGCCAAATGAAAATCCCCGGTAACAATTACATTTTGTATGTTTTCCGATTTAAGCCAATTTATTGCCCTGTTAAGTTCACTGTCAACATCGTTGTTATAGCTTTCGCGATTGATTGTGATTACCCCCGTTTTGCCATTATGTTCAGCATTTACGTACAGTTGCTGCCATTCCGGATCACCTATGTTCTCAAACACTTCAGGATGCCAGGCCGTAGCGGCAGCTTCAGGGTGCAGTTTATGATAGGCTTCAACCCTTTGAATTACCTTATCAGCGCCAGTATTACGTATTGTGGCAATTATGCCACTCCGGAACTGGGCACACAGCTCGCCAATGGCATTGATGTGTGACAGATGGCTCCTATTCTCGTAGAGCAGCAGGCTTGTCATTTGGAATAAAGATCCAAGTACCCAGTTCAGTAAATCGTCAGACTCTTGATCATCAAGCTTCCAGTTTACAAGAGGCCTGAAATGATCCGGCGGATACCAGTTCTGACCACTGTCCTTGTGTTCAGTAAGGTCAATGGTTGGTATAAATACTTCGCCATAAGTATTTCCTAAATGGTGAAGACATGACCATGTAAGGAAACTCGCACCTTTTGCCCCAATAACATCATGTGCCCTGAAGGGATTTGCACCAACAAACTTACGTATATATTTGTCGATTTTCCAAAAGGGCATATTGGTGGCCTCATGATACCTGAGGCCAGCAAGGGTGATACCGCAAAAAAGGACATCAAGTACGAATGACCAGTGGTCGCTTACCGGAACGGGGATGAGCCCCAGCGACCACAGAAGTTTGGTAATATCAGAAGGCTTGTCTTCAACGATTTCCCAAACCTTGTTTACCTGATGGGGAAAAGCCGGATGGGCGATGCCCACACCCAGCTCCGAAGCAGGAAAGCCGGATGTTACCGAACGTATTTCGATTTCGGGGAAACTTTTGCGAAAAAGCCTGTAATGGGCTTTTTTTACATCGAGGATTTCAGGAATGGCTTCCAGCAGGAATCGGGGCTGCAAATCTTTTAGTTCATCGGGCAGGCTGGAACCGTTGTAATTCAGCCGTATGATATTTGCCATTATTCTTTGGGCGGTTTCCTGCCCAAATGTATCTTTCAGTCCAGGGTATTGTTTGCCAATTCCATCTGCTGTGCCAGGAAAGTCCAATCCGACAATAGGTACACCAAAAGGTTCGAGCCTTGAGCCAAACTGCATGGCTTTACCTGCACCAACAATTCCGTTGGCGCCGGATATAACAAGTGCACCCCTGTTGCCGGCTTCACCAAATACCCGGTCAATAAGGTTGTCGGCATCAACCGGCATCTTTCCATTTTGAAATATTTCAAGGACATTTCCAAGTCCCAGTGTTTGTAGCGTTGATTGTCTCATTGATTTTATCATCACTTTTTCCCTCCATCAGTTACTTTAAAAATTGCTGCAATACCTACATCACCTGCTGCGCATCCAAATACGAGCACATATCCCCCTCCGATTGAAACTGCTTCTTCCAAGGCTTCAATTACGATGCGTGTGAGCGTTGGCCCTTGTGGATGGCCCCATACCAGTGAACTTCCGGTATTATTCATTTTATGCCAGTCATAATTCATCACTTTACCAAATATGGCATCATTCACCGCAAAGGGGTTATGGTTTTTAACAACGGCCATATCATCCATGGTCAGGCCGGTACGGCCCAGAAGTTTTTTTACCGCAAACGCAGGAGCTTCGGGCATATAGCTTGGGCCGGTGCGAAGTTCTGTTTTGCCGACAAACTGTATGTCGATCTCCGGCCTTGAACTTAGTTCATTGGCTTTGTCGATCCCTGTAACCAGTAATGTGGCCATTCCATCTGCAGCATGGGTTTGTGTGCCGGGGGTAATACAGGTGTCAAGTTCGCGCATAGCGTTAAGTTCCGAACGGCTTATTTTCCTCACGCCGATATCCTCATCAATAACCCCCAGTAATTTGCCCTGTACATTAAGGATTTCAAAGGGGACCAGGATGTTTTCGAACCATCCTGATTCTTTGGTGTCGAAATATTGTTTGTGCCTGTAGTGTGAAATGTCGTCAACTTCTTTGCGATCGATCTTGTATTTACGTGCGGCAAGGCCGGCAGTGGTTAACATGGCATTGCCGGTTGCCGGATCAAACCCGAAATTATCCCAAACATCGGCAAGTGTCTCTGTTCTCCTGTGGGCGCGCCGTTCAGGGAAAACACCGACAGGGGAGTCACTTGTACGGTCAAAAGTAAGTACACCCACAACATCGGATGAACCTCCTTCAACTTCTGAAGCAGCATGAATGATTGCCTGAAGGCCGGTTGCACATGCCTGTTCAAGGTGATGACCGGGAATGCGGTGCCCCATGCAACTGGCGACCATTGGTGCATTCCAGAACTTCCAGTGCCAGGGTATGGTTGATCCGATCACGAGGTATTCCAATTCCCTTATCGGAACTTTCCTCATCCCCATAACCTTATTCATTGCCTCTCCCGCAAACTGTCCAATATTGACCTCGGCCAATGCTGATGTCTGCCAGGCGGGAAAATAACTACTTCCCCATGTGCCGTATGGGATTCTCGCTTTTGGAAACATTGTTTTTCCGTTTTTCATTTATACTGATTTATTTTTTACAAGGCCAAAACCTTGCGTGTTCAAATTTTTTCTGTTGATTATTTGTTGGTCCAAACAGGTTTTCTTTTCTCCATAAAGGAATGGATTCCTTCATTTGCATCATGTGTCTCCATGAGCCCTTCGAGGAAGAGTGACTCGAGTTCAGCCAGTTTTTCCGACAAAACCCTGTTGAACACCACCCTGGATGCCTTAACGGCATATCGGAGCGATAGAGCACTTTTGGTTAAGATGTTTTTTGTTATCCAACGGTCCAAACCTTCTTCAAGAGCGGCTTTGTTTTCAAAAATACCATTAAGCAAACCAATATCAAGTGCTTTTTCTGCAGGAATTGTTTTTCCTGTCAATAGCAGTTCCTCAGCCCTTGCCGAGCCAATTTTTAGTGGTAAAAGAATAGATGCAGGGGGCGCATAAACGCCAAGGAGGATTTCGGGCTGGCCTAAAAACGCTGTTTTGTCCGCAAACAAAAAATTGCAGATCAATGCCAGTTCATTTCCGCCTCCGAGGCACTGGCCCGATATTTTTGCCAGGGTAGGGATGGAGAGTTCCATTAAATTGTAAAACAATTTGTGAAAAGATGAAAGCATTTCCTTAACGTTTTCCCTGGTATGTTCCTCCACACTTGCCCCAAAAGAAAAATGCTTGCCGGCCCCTTCGAAAGTAATAATCTTGATATCAGGTTTTTTCCTGAACTCTATAAAAATATGGTTCAACTCCTGCATCATTGTTTTATCAAGGATATTTCCCTTTCCATCATCGAGGATTATCCTGGCCACAGAATTACCGTGTGTATATTCTATCTTGGTTTTCTTCATCTGCTGTTAACTGTTTAATGGGGAAATTTGCTTTTGCATCTCATCGTCCCAGGGTTTTCCTTCGGCCAATAATTGCCTGAGTTTGATAAAGTCAACTTCCCGGTTGCCCCGCGGGCCGTCGTTAAAGGCTTTAAAGCCGGCCCGTCCTTCGGTCATCATGTTTAAAGCCAGCCACTCACGGTTCGATTCTTTGTTCCTGTCCCAATGTTCAAGTTTTTTCTTTCGGATTGAATTTATGGTCTTGCTCAAACAGTTTGGCATCAGGTAAAGAAGTTTGGTGCACATCCTTTCAACGGCTTCGTCCAACAGGGTTAAATCTACTTCTCCTGATTTTAACAACTCTTTTCCTTCTGCAAGGCCCTTTGCTTTTTTTGGCAGCCCATAAATAATTTCACCTGTTTTCTCGCTTACCCATCTGTCTGTCCTTACCAATGGATTGTTGACAAATTCCCCATTTACCTTAAGGGCAGGGACCACTTCGGTTACAAGGCCATAGCGCAGGGCTTCGTGGGCCGACCATGGATCGCACACAGTACAGGAATACATGGCAAGTTCAATGCCGACAAAAAGGTGCAAGAAGTCGGTTGAACCCCCGTCTGGGGCACTTCCGTGCTTTGGGCCGGCTTGTCCGAATTTTGCCAGATCCTGTGCAATGGTAAAGTCACATGCCATTCCGATTTCCTGTCCGCCACCTATGCGCATACCATTGGCACGGCAAATAACGGGTTTGTCGTTCATTAGAATGGCGGAAACCATATCGTTGAACAAACGCATATACTGTTTGTATTCCTGAGGGTTACCTGCATAGTATTCGGCATATTCTTTTGTGTTTCCACCTGTGCAAAATGCTTTGTTCCCAACGGCTGTAAAAACGACAGCTACCACGCTTCTGTCGTTTGAAGCTTCGCGCATGGCAAGAATAATTTCTTTGACCGCATTGGTTGTGTAGGAGTTGTACTGTGTTGGATTGTCGAGGATAACCCATGCATTGTACAAGCCTTCTACTTCGTTGCCGGCAGTATCTTTTGCAGGCCTTTTTTCAAAGATAATATCTGTGTAGGTGTGTTCTGTTAAATTGTGACTGTGTAACATATTTCTTCGTGTTTATATTGATAAAATATTCAAATACTCAGCAAATTAAAAATCTGGCAAATGCAAGACCAACTGTTTAAGTATCTACTGTTCCTTTGGACGCAGTATTACTTTTAGATCAGTCAAAATCAGGTAACATGATCGACCGTTTATTGTATTTGTGTTCAAGGGTGTTTTTGAAAACTTCATTTATTTCAGACATTGGAAAAGTTTGGATAAAGTTTTTGATTTTCAACTTACCTTGGTCGATAAACCCAAGGACATCGTCATAAAGTTCAGGCTTACAGCCCCAGGTTCCAATTAATTTGGCATCAAAGGCCATAAGGTTACTCAACCTGACATTGGGTTTGTCCATAGTAAACCCAACGATTGACATTGTTGAGGCAAAAGTTATTAAGCCGAACCCAAGCTCCTGTCCCTGTGCCGTGCCCGACATTTCCAATATCTTCCAGCCATATCTTGAAACCTTCAGGTCTTTGGCTATTTCCCTTACTTTTTGTTTTACCTCCCGTAGGTTTAAACCTTTCACATTTAAGACTGCATCAATACCTTGTTCTTTCGCAGTGTTCAGTTTGGTGTCATTTATGTCGATTGCAAGGACCTTTGCCCCCAATATTTTTGCCAATAAAGCTCCATAAACCCCAACTCCACCCACACCAATGCAAATAGCAAAATCACCTTCCTGTAATTCTGATTTTCGCAGGACCTGATAGGGCGTAGTAATTGCATCAGCTACAACTGACAGTTCTGCAAGCCTGTATTTGTCCAAGACACTCTCGGGAACATAGCATAAATATTTGTGGGGGACTTTTATGTGCGATGCAAAACCGCCATCGAAATCATTGCCCGGCATAAGCTGGTTTTGGCATATATTGCCACGGCCATTTTCACATAGTCCGCAATTGCCACAGGGCAACACGGCAGGGACAATTACTTTTTTATTTAACAGGTTTTCAGGGCCTGCAACTATTTTTCCACTAATTTCATGTCCGAGGGTCAACGGAAGTTCGTGTTTTGTTTTCACACCCTGGTGCCAAAAGCTCAAATCGGTATGGCAAACACCGCAACCGGCGATTTTCACGATAACTTCCTGTTCGTTTATTTCGGGGAAGCCACTTTCGGAGAGTTCAAAGGGAGCATTCAGTTTTGTCATTTTCCATGACTTGATTTTATCGTTTTCCATTTGTTTATAAGGTATTAATCAAATTATAGTGGTATCTTCGTTCATAAGTTAAAATGTTTTTGTGCAATACAGGCCGCACCAAAAGCATTTATCAATTGCGGGTTTTTGGGGATCGTTACCTCGACATTAAACCTATCTTCAATAATATTTTTCAGATAAGGATGATAAAAGGCTACTCCTCCAATTAAAAAAACAGGTAACGAACTGTCGGCGGGGATTTTCTGGATCCTGTTTGCTATGGATATGTATATGCCTTTTGCCAGGTCTTCAATCGATGTTTCATCAAAGATCCATTTCATTATTTCGGTTTTGGCAAACACGGTGCAAAAACTGTTCAGTTCTTTATCTGATTTCGAATTTGCGGCGAGTTTGCTCATCTCCAAAACATCCAGTTCAGCCCTTTCGGCTACTTCGGTAATAAAGGCGCCCGTTCCAGCTGCACACTTACTGTTCATGTAAAAATCAATTACTTTTCCGTTGCTGTTACTTGTCAAAAGTTTAATATCTTCCCCTCCAATGTCTATAATGGTTTTGTCAATTCTTGCTATTTGTGTTACCCCGGCCGATGCACAGTACAATTCCGTTTTGATCACATCGGCACTTTTAAGCAACTTTCTTCCGTAACCAGTTGAACATGTATATCCTATCTTGTATTTAGAATAGATGTTGTTTATGATTTCATCCCTTTTTTGCCTATTCCTTGCCATAGTCCTGAAAAGATCGCTATGAACAATTTCATTTTCAGGGTTAATAACCACTAGTTTTGTGTACAATGAACCAATATCAACACCGAGGAAAAACATAGGCTTGGTTGTTTTTATTTCTCTAAATATTTATCTTTAGAATTGTTGTTCGATAAATTCTTTTGTGTCACGGCCTTAACTATATTTGTGAAAACAAGGTTTATAGGGGTCTTGATATAATGTTTCCTCCCATACTCAACAAATTTACCGTTCATATAATCTATTTCCGTGTCCCTTTTGTTTATGATATCCACTGCGAGGGAAGGGAAATGGTCTCCTGCACTTTTTAGGTACCTTAGACAGAGTTTCACGAAATTCTGCTCAAATATAATATCTTCTGCCTTGGCAACCTGCATGGCTTCAACAATAATTTGCTCTACTATTTCTAGGGTATCCCGGTTCGACATCGCCTCTTTCATTGTGTGCCCCGAAAGTGCACACAATGGGCTGAGGGCCGCATTCAGGATTGTTTTTATCCAGGCCTCCTCAGCAACTTTAAACGAATTTACACATTTTGTTTCAAGATGGCGCGAACTTAAAACATCTGCCAGGTAAGTCGCCATCTCCTCGCCGCTGTCATCAATGGAACCGATATAATTGGGTGGGTTGAAAAACGTAACATTGACTACGTTTGGCGCATTTAGGTTGCCTGCAAAATTCACGATCATCCTAAAAATCCTTGAGTCGTCAAAATGGCTCGTGTATTTTACCCTGATGTCGATACCGTTTTGTGCGATCAGAAGCTTTAGCCCATTGTTCCCTTTATCAATCTGGTTCAAAACGGAATCGACATGATAAGCTTTTACCGCACTTATCAGTATGTCGCAATTGTGATTTATTAGTTCGGGGATACCGGAATAAATATGCTTTAGGTAAATAGATTTGTTGATTTTGCCCACAAGCTCTATCCCTTCGTTCCGTATTAGGTTTAGTTTTCTTTTATCGGTGTCGCAAATTGCAACTTCGCAGCCCGCACTTTTAAAATGAAGTGCCAGTATCATGCCCACTGGGCCAAGTCCGATTATACCTACTTTGAATTTTTTTGGTTTCATAAACATTTTTTTTAGGAGGATATTTGTTCTAATAAAGTTTCGATTTTAATGGTGGATTGCTCTTCGGAGAAGAACCTTAAATCGCATAAGTCGGCTTCAATAATCAATGTTTCAATACCGGTTTCTTCTTTCAGCCTGGCCGGCATGCCAAATCTTGAGTTGGAATTGTTAAAACAGGTTTTCGCTTCGTGAAAAATCATTCCGTCTATCCTGAACTCATCGATAAGGTTCTTTAGGATTTCGAGTTTGGCCTTTTCGCTCCGGTTTATAAAAATCGTGGTATAGGCAAAGGCCGAGGATTCGAATGGGTGTCTTTCATCAAAAGCATCGAATATCCAACTATTGCAGTAAGTTGAAGCAACTACTGCCGAATTATGTTGCATAAAAAGATCGGACAAATACCTTAGCCTTCCCCAAATTGGCATCCCTTCCCAATATATCCTGCTTGATTCGTTGGCAACAAAGCCCTGTTTGTTTTTGACGTTGTGTTCGAGTTCGGCCAACAGGACACGATAGTATTCTTTGGCAATTTCGGTGCCCCGCAGTACCACTATTGGCCCCATGTGGATCGTGGCATCAAAAAAACTAATAGGTGCGGGGGAATGTTTGGAAGTGTCAAGTGTTTTTTTCCATAAACCGGTTGCCTCTTTGCTTAATTTAAGGGTTTCGCGAAACTTGTCGATATTAAATTTATTTCCACTGATCCTTTCGCATTCGGGGATCAAGGATCGAAATTGTTTTGAAACATTGTCAATATCTTCTTTTTTCACCTCGTCCATGTGCCTTGGTGGTACAATGCCAAGAACGGGGCAATTGTATTCATTTCCGAAAAAAGTAAACCAGTCCTGGACTTCCCTGCACTGGTTTGTGTTGTAAACTATCAAATCCGGTTTTGGGGGAGCTTCCAATCCGTAATGTTTTGTAAGGGGCGTTGATTTCCTGATGTACGATCCGATGTCGGCAGTTAAATAGGAGCATATATCGGAAGGATAGCCAATCTTTGAAGCAACCGGAATGGTATCCATGGCTTTTCGCGTGGCACCCAAAAGTGCCCCATGGTTTTCAGGAAAATATACCTCAAAGCCAAACGACCGCAATAATTCGGCTGGCCCGACACTGGTGCACCAGGCAAGGGGTCTCGATTTGTTTTTCGTGGCCGAAAAATAATCGGCCATTACCTGCTTTAATAATTTTGATGTTTTTATTTCGTACATTTTATTTATAGTTCCTCTTGTAACGGGATGATATAAAAATCTTCTTTAATCTCTTTGTCTTCCCCGTAGATTTTTTGGATATGTGCCTTGAAAACATGCTTTACACTATTGGGCATCATTTTCATGGATGCGGTAAGGGTTTTGTCTTCAACGCTCAAGCCACCGTTAATTAGCATCGCACAGTTGATCCTTGCATATTTTTCTTTTATTTCGTTGTTCACGTTATCTATACATTGTTTTAGGCAAACAGCAAGGTCTTTCATGTTTTCGGGGCACTTGCAACCTTCAATTTTGATATTGTTGTTTTTTGCTGATGAACTTACCAAGGTATTGTTCGGAAACAATAGGGCGATAGGGGTTTTTCTTCCCGATCCTTCAACTAAAACATAAGACAGGTACGAACATTTCCCAAGTATCTTTTTTTCCAGATCGGCAGGGATGATTTTTTCAGCGTTCAAAAGTTTGAAAATCCTGTCTTTTCGTGCTATTAGCTTTAACCCTGTTTCGGTAAACTCGCCAATATCCCCTGTGCAAAACCATCCATCCGGGGTAAATATTTTGTCGTTGGCTTTCTTGTTGTTGTAATAGCCTTTCATGACGTTCGGGCCTGAAACCTGTATTTCCCCATCTTCAGCCAGCCTCAGTTTTACACCGGGAATGGGTTTTCCCACAACCCCTGGGGCCCTTTTTACTTTTGGGTCGGTGAGTGTGCAACAGGGGGTTGTTTCGGTAAGCCCCCATCCTTCGATAACCTTAACCCCTCTGTTCTCAAATTCATCCGAAATGTTTTTTGGCAAAGGTGCAGCTGCTGTGAATATGAACTTTAAATCAGGGTGAAAAAACAATTCTTCTGCCTCTTTGCTTTCTTTGGCCAATGTATAAAGGGATTGGTAAACAAGTGGCACACTGAAAAAAATGGTTGGTTTTACCAGTTTCCAGTTTTCAAGTATTTCTTTTGGGTCGGTTCCGTACCCTGACTCCAGGTACATTTCGGCACCGCTGTATATGGCCGTGAATTTTTCAAAAATCCCACCAAAGCTATGGTGCCAGGGCAAATAACTTAAAAGCCTGTCGTTCTCGTCAACATCCCACAACACATCCAATGCGGCCTGTTGCGATAAAATGTTTTTGTGTGTGAGCTGAACACATTTCTGTTCGCCCATAGTCCCTGAAGTGTACATGTTCAGGCAAATATCTTCGGGGCTTGCGTTAAAATCAAGGCTGAAATCCCCCATCTCCAACGGGGCGATTAAATCCTTAAAAAAAATCAGTTCGGGAAAATTGTTATGTTTGATTTCGTCAAAAGAGAAGATTTTGTTTATTGATAAGCTCTGGCTGATTTTCCCCAATTGAACCTCGCTTCCCACAAAAAGGTATTTGGAACCGGAATGTTGGTAAAGTTTTGTGATAACCGGTTCTTTGAGGTTGTGAAAAACCGGGACGGATATTCCACCGGAAGACTGGATTGCCAGCTCGGTTTGGAGCATTTCAAGCCTGTTCCTTGAAAGGATAAGGGCTTTGTCGCCTTTTGAAAAACCGAGTTTTTGCAAATTGAAGGCTATCCTCCTGATCCCGGTATAAAACTCCTGCCATGTGATCCCAAAGTATTTGTTTTTTTGTTTTTGTTTGAAAACATATCTTGTGCTGAAATTTTTCACATTGTTCCTTAGCATCTCGGCAATGTTAACAGTAATTGGGCTTAACTCATGCTCCGGTTCAAGAATGGTTTTATACATAATTGTTTGGGATATTTAATAGTCAGATTTCAAATGTTTTTTTGATAGATATTTAAGTGGTTGTGCCCTTTCCTGCCCGGGACCGGTTGTTGGTCAGTGTTTTTTGTTTTAGTTTCACATGCCTGAACCCTCCCCAGATAGCTGCACCGACAGCCCCGGCAAAAATCGAGTCTTCATGGGCTTTTATGTTATTGGGGTCTATATTGGAGTTTTTTGCCAATTCTTTTACGGTTGTTACCATTCCGGTATTGGATGCCATACCCCCGGTCAAAACAATAATGCCATCTGCCTTGAGCTTTGTTAAAAGTTTAATTACCCGGTTTGCAACCGAAATATGGATGCCTTTGATAATGTCAGGGGTTGCAATGCCCCTTGAAACCATGTTGATTACATCGGTTTCTGCCAAAACCGCACATATCCCTGATGGGGCTTCCGGTTTTGTTGACTTCAAGGATACCTCGCCAACCTCACTGATGGCCAGTCCAAGGTATCGTGAAATATTCTCGATGAATTGACCCGAACCGCTGGCGCATTGTCCGGTCATCTTATAATCCAATACCCTTCCTGAACTATCTACCTTTATTGCTTTTACGTACAAGCCACCCATATCGACAACATAACTTACATTGTCGAAGAAATATGTGGCCCCGCGGGAATGTGTTGTCATACTATAAAAATGGCCCCTCTTTTTTGTCACCATTTCCCCTTCGCCCGTTGAAGCGAGATAGGCAATATCGCCATACCCCAGTTTGTTCTTTTCCAAAAGGTAGTTTGTCGATTCTTGTGCAACAATTGCCGGATTCCTTTTCCTTATTTTTTCGATGTGCTTATCCAAAATGCGGTTTGAATCGGAATAATCAAATAATACAATTTTAATGTAGCTGCTGCCCACATCAATTCCCATTGTTAAGATCCTGTCTTCCATTTAAGTCTATTTAATTTTTTTGTAATGATGCCCTACGGGCAAACATTGCCGCGCCCAATGCCCCCATGAAAATGGAGTCGGTGTGGATGTTTATTTTTATATCGGTTCCGTAGTTTTCGGCTACCATCTGGCCCACATATTTCAAAACTGCCTGGTTACGTGCAACGCCACCTGTGAAAGTAAATTCGTTTTTGACGCCACCCGAACGCGCGATTAATGACATTGCCCTCATAACTATCGACTTATGGAGCCCGGCTAGGATGTTGGATCGTTTTTCGCCCATATTGAGCATTTCCCTTACTTCGGCGCCGGCAAAAACAGTACATGTTGAACAAATTACTGCTTCTTTTTCGGCCTCTAATGCTTCTGGCCCCAGCTCGTTCAGCGAAATGCTGAATTCATCTGCAATATAACCCAGATACCTTCCACAGCCTGCGGCACATCTGTCGTTCATGTTAAAACTTGTTACCAACCCATATTTATCTACCTGAATGGCCTTTGTGTCTTGTCCCCCAATATCGAGGACTGTTCGCGTGAACGGGAATACTGCATGTGCCCCAAAAGCATGGCATAAAATCTCGGATTTTATTGAATCTTTTGGGAAGGGCAATATGGCGCGGCCATAGCCGGTCCCAACCATGTTGGCTATTGTGAGCTCAAAATCGGCGATATAATCAATGTGTTTTTTTAAGGAATCCGAAACGTTTTCATAATTCCCTGTCAGGATATTTATTTCTGCATCAAAACGCACACTTGCTTTCCCGGCTGATTTTTCGGCAAGTTTCTTATATTTCTCCTCAAGGAGCCCCATTGATTGGTAAACCAATTCCTTGAAATCAAAATCAACCATTTCGTTTTCAACAGGTGTGATGCTCTTGTCATATATCAGGGTCATCGGCTCAAAAAGTTCTTTGTCCAGCTTTTCGATTTCCTCATTGTATTTTTCGCTGATAATGTCCCTGAAAAACTGATTGGACTTGGCAAGGCCGCCATCTATAAATTCTGATTTCAATTTTGGCTTGACTGTTGAAAATATTTTTTCAATATTATGGGTTACCTTGCTTTTGATATCCCCATTAAATGAAGCGTTTGCCGTTTTCAATAGTGCGGCCAAAAAAAGATCGCTCCTTTTTTTGAATTGGAGGTATTCAAATACAGATTCAATATCTTCGATGTATTGTTTGAATTCGGGACGTTGTTCTATTTCATCTCCCAATTGCTTTTTCAATAAATAAAACCGCGCATTGAATATTGCCGCAAGCCGGGCAATTTCAACGGCCACGGTGTAGTTGGCCCTGGTATTGGTAATCCCCCTGCCAACAATTTCGTCTTTTTCATCGATGATAATCGCTTTTGACGTTGTTGATCCCAAATCTACTCCTAAATAAAATTTTTTCACTGAATGTTTTTTTTGTTAGAAATTAAGGTGCACAGATAGATGGATTTAAACAGAGATAAGTTTTCTCTGGTCCAGCATCTGGAAAAATGACTCGAGCCTGTTTTTGATATTCGAATATGAAAAATACCTTGGGTCAACCAGGTCCGATTCGATAAACCCGACCGGAATCCCCAGCCTGTCTTCCAGAGTCCGCATCATCAATAATTGCCCTGCCGAAAAAGAGTTGCAGCTCTTTATCGAATTCACTAAAAACCCGTCCGCTTTATAATCCACTATTTCCTGTGCGAGCATGTCCACCCTTTGCTTGAGGTTCATATTTGTATAGCAGCCCATGCAATACTCTGACAAGCTTTCGAGCAGCCTGTTGGGGTCGTGCCTGAAACCGTTTTTGTAAACCCCTCCCACACGGGTATAGGATGAAGAAACGATAACTGCGCCCATGTCATAAAACAGCTTCCAGAATTCCCTGAAGCTTGTCCAGTTTGGGGGGCCTTCCACCACCAGCCTGAATTTTTCTTCTTTCATTTCGCCTTCAGGTGTTACCGGCCCTAAACCAAGTTTCACACGTTCCTGTATTTCACTATATAATTCTTTGTAATAACCAGTGGCCTCAGCAGTGCCCCGAAAACCTATATTGATCGGGCCTATGTAATAAACCCCGGCAAAATATGCGTCAATAGGGGATGGCTTGTTTTTGGTCGTATCAAAAATCTTAACGATCATGTCCTCGGTATCGGCTGAATGTTGCAGTATGGTTTTGAGTTTTTCGGGGTTGAACTTTTGACCTGAAATTTGTTCCATTTTTGGGATTACATCGTTCTTTAATTGCTTAACCATGTAATCGGTCATTTCTGGCGTTATTTCACCGTTTTCCTGATAAGGCGTGTGCAATAAGGCAACCGGGACACCGGGATAAAGTTTTTCAAGGTTCTCGAACCATTTCAGGAAAGTGAAACAACCGGTATAGCTCAAAAGCAGCAGATCGGGATCGGGGATTTTTTCGCCGGTCGGGCCGATGTTCCCGTTCAGCATCATCCCAATATCACACTTCACGTAGGTGCAAACATCTTCCGAATGCCCCCATTTTTCAGCTTCTTTAATATATTCATCGGACTTTTTCCTCATGCCCGATTGCAAGGCATTTATTTCGGGGTAAACCATGAGCATGTCAAATGAACGAATCAACTCGGATAAATTACCTGGTACAAAAGTGTAAACAACCTTTTTGCCTGATTCTTTGGCATTTCCAAGGTCTTTGAACAAGCCTCCGATCATCTCTTTTTGGAGGATCATGCTTTTTTCTTTTTTTACGTTTTCCGACATATTCTATTTAATCAATTTATTTATGAATCGTTTTGTTAAGTTATTGTGCAGACTGCTTTTCATGCATCTGTTTCCCATAGTTTGATCGAATCGGAGAAGGCGCCCACTTGCTCTTTGATTACTTTAAATTGCCCTATGTTTTCATGGTATTGGAAATTTATGTACCTTATTTTTTGATCGTCACAGGCTTTGTTATATATAGGGTTATCGAGCAATGCGGGATCGCAAAAACTTGGGGCGGCAAAGATAATCCCATCGGCTTTTCTCTTTTTGGAAAGGCTGATAAGCCTTTCGCTTTTAGGGTTCCCAACATCATATACGGATGATGAAAATGTGCTTTTGTTTATATATGCCTCAGAAATGGCCCGGACCGGATTGTCGGAAGTGTTGTCAATGTCGCCTTGTATCCATCTTGAACCCAACATCAGGTCATCGTCAACAATATAACAACCGGCCATTTCAATCGTCCTGATAAGCGAAACCGGGGGTTGTTCGCAGAACGCGCCGGTAATAACAACTTTTATCTTATCCATTGGTTCCCCAATATCTTGCCTAATTTCTTCCAGCACTTCTTCCAGGATAATGTTGTGATCTTCAACAGGGATGACCATACCGGCCCTGATGATATGATATGTATCAACGGCCGATAACCTCCAGGGTGAATGTTGCCTGATGTCGTATATATCTTCAATCAATCTTCTGTTTTTGTTATATAAGCCTATTGAATTGTTCAGGTTTGTGCTTGTTAATTCTACTCCATTGATTTTCTTTATTTTGGACAAAACAGAATTCATTTCCTGGATATAAAACTTTCCGCCGATTTCGGAACTGAAATCCTGGGGGAAATCCATGTACTTGGCAAATTTCCCAATGTTTGACATCTGGAACATCCCTGAGAGATTTCTGATCACATCGCAGATTGAAGGAAAGACAAATCCGTCAAAATCGGCAAAATGTCCTGAAAGTGCCATTTCAATAATCCCTCTTGGGATATGGCATATATACGATTGATAATAGGCATCGCCCACAATTATCTGCTTTCTGTCGCCCCCACCCAAAATACCTACGGGCAAACCTTCAACGGCATGGATTATCTCCCTCGGGAAATATATCGGCATATAGCCAACGATGACCCTGCCCTCTTTTTCCATTTTCCATTTACGGGCTGCTTTGAAATTCAAATCAAATGATAGCTTTTCGCATTTATTTGCAAGTTCCTTTAATTTCGACATCCTGAAAATTTAATCTGTGATGAGTAATAGTGAAAGATTTGAGATGATATTGCCGTTGTTTTTAACGTTTTTCTCAAGCTTAAGCCGGGTAAGTAACCGGAAATTGGCGCTAATATATGCTATATTTTTTAATTTAAGCAATTAAGTGCTTATAATATTTATCAGGTTATTGGTAATTTTGTTTAATTTTACTTTCCAATAAAACAAGAAAAATGATGAAAAAAAGAATTTCGATTGTTACGGGAGCCGCAAGAGGGATTGGGAAAAGTATTGCAAAACAATTGGTTGAAGATGATTGCTTTGTGGTTGTCGTGGATGTGGACGAAAATGTCAAGGAATCAATTATGGATTATCTTGGAAAAGGGAATTCGGAGTATATAAAATGTGACATTCAAAGCCAAGATGAAATAAAATCATTGTTTAAAGAAGTCATTGAAAAATTTGGGAAAATTGATATCCTCGTCAACAATGCAGGTGTAATAAAGGACAATATGATTTGGAAAATGCCCAAAAGGGATTTTGATTTTGTCGTTGATGTAAACTTAAAAGGGACATGGATGATGTGCCGGGAGGCGGCAATTATTATGAGGGATCAGAAATTTGGGAAAATCGTGAATATTTCTTCAAGGGCTTGGTTGGGGAACAACCGCGGCCAATCAAATTATACAGCTTCAAAGGCTGGGATCGTGGGCCTTACGCGAGTGCTGGCGCTTGAGCTGGGCAAATACAATGTAAACGTAAACGCTGTTGCTCCCGGGCTCATCGACACACCATTGACCCAATCCCTTTCCGAAGAAGTAATGCAACAGTTGATAAGTGCACAGCCTACAAAAAAGCTTGGGAAACCTGAAGACATTGCCAATGTAATTTCGTTTCTGGTTTCGGGGAAAAGCGATTTTATTACCGGACAGATAATTCATGTTGACGGGGGGAGGAGCATCGGTAGTACAATTTTTTAAAGGGGACTTCTATTAATTCTTTACTTTCAAGAAATAAATAGAATGAACAAGGGTTTTACACTTTTTCGAAAATCATGGCAGTGCCCTGGCCGACCCCAACACAAAGTGTGGCAAGGCCGTAGCGGCAATTTTCCCGGCGCGACATTTCGTGGACCAGAGTGGTTATTATCCTTGCACCGGTACAACCCAAAGGATGGCCCAATGCAATAGCCCCTCCGTTAACATTTACTATTTCTTCATTAAGGTTCAGCTCCCTGATACAGGCAATTGATTGCGATGAGAACGCTTCGTTGAGTTCGATAAGGTCAATATCGTTTGTTTCTAACCCGGCCCTTTTTAAAGCTTTGCGTGTTGCGGGAACAGGCCCGATTCCCATAAAGGATGGATCGACACCGGCGACCGCAGATGAAATGATTTTTGCCAAGGGCCTTAAATTGTATTGCTTCACAACGTCTTCCGAAACTATGATTAAGGCAGCGGCACCGTCATTTATTCCTGATGAGCTTCCGGCCGTAACTGTCCCACCCTTAATAAACGCAGGTTTGAGTTCTGAAAGTGCTTCAAGGCTAACGTCAGGCCTTGGGTGTTCGTCGCGATCGATAACCAATGGGTCTTTTTTTCGTTGAGGAACTGATACAGGTGTTATTTCATTATTGAATTTTCCTTGTTCAAAGGCATTTTTATATTTTTTTTGGGATGCAAAGGCAAATTCATCTTGTTCCTTTCTGCCGATGTTATATTTCGTTGCAATGTTTTCGGCAGTTTCGCCCATAGAATACGGGAAATGTTTTTCTGTAAGCTTTTTATTCGTGAAGCGCCATCCAATTGTTGAATCAAAGATTTGGGGATTGCGCCCGAATTGTGTTTCGCTTTTAGCAATTACCCAAGGTGCACGAGACATGCTTTCCGTTCCACCGGCAATAAAAACATCCCCTTCGCCGAGCTTTACTGCCCTTGTTGCATCAATAACGGCCTGCATTCCCGAAGCGCAGAGCCTGTTTATCGTTACCCCTGCGGTTTCTACTGGGAGCCCGGCCAGCAATGACGCCATTCGGGCAACGTTCCTGTTATCTTCACCGGCCTGGTTTGCACAGCCCAAAATTACATCCTCGATTTTGTCAATAGGGATTTCAGGGTTTCTGTCGATTAATTTTTTTATTACCAATGCAGCAAGGTCATCAGGTCGGATATTACTTAACGAGCCTCCATATTTTCCAATCGGGGTGCGAAGTGCATCTATGACATAGGCTTTTTTCATAGGTTGTGGTTTAACGGTTTACAGAAACGCATTTATCCCTGTTATATCCATTCCTGTGATTAGTAGATGTATGTCGTGCGTCCCTTCATAGGTAATTACTGATTCCAGGTTCATCATGTGCCTCATCATTGGGAAATCCCCGGTTATCCCCATTGCCCCTAATATCTGCCTTGAATCCCTCGCGATTTTCAAGGCCATTTCCACATTGTTCCTTTTTGCCATTGAGATTTGAGCGGGTGTTGCCTTGTCATTGTTCCTCAATGTCCCAAGCCGCCATGCAAGTAGTTGTGCCTTTGTTATTTCGGTCAATATCTCGGCCAGCTTTTTCTGGGTCAGTTGAAAGCCACCAATGGGTTTGTTGAATTGTTTTCGTTCGAGGGAGTATCTTAAGGCTGCATCATAACAATCACATGCTGCCCCGATAACCCCCCAGGCAATTCCATAACGTGCCGAATTCAGGCACATTAAAGGCCCTTTTAATCCTTTGACCCCGGGCAGCAGGTTTTCTTTGGGGACTTTTACATTGTCAAAAACAAGTTCACCTGTAATTGATGCCCTCAACGACCATTTGTTATGGGTTTCAGGAGCGGTAAAACCCGGCATCCCTTTTTCAACGATCAATCCTTTTACGACACCTTTTTCATCTTTTGCCCAAACAACGCAAACATCGGCATTTGAGGCATTGGTTATCCACATTTTTGCCCCGTTCAAAAGAAAATGGTCACCTTTATCGATAAATTTTGTTTTCATGCCGCCCGGATCTGAGCCGTGATTGGGTTCCGTTAATCCAAAAGCACCAACTTTTTCACCGGATGCCAACAGGGGCAGGTATTTTAACCTTTGTTCTTCTGAACCGAACTTGAAAATCGGGTACATTACCAAAGATGATTGAACGGACGCCGCTGAGCGTACCGCCGAATCGCCCCTTTCTAGTTCCTGCATTATCAAACCATAAGAAATCTGGTCTAATCCCGCACCTCCATACTTTTCGGGGATATAAGGGCCAAATGCGCCAATTTCCCCTAATTCCTTGGTCAGGTAAGCAGGGAATTCATGTTTCTGACAAGCTTCGTCTATTATTGGTTTTACCCTTCGGTTAACCCAATCCCTTATGGAATCCCTGATAAGTTTGTGTTCATCCGTAAAAAGATCATCGACATTAAAATAGTCGGGGTGTTTGTATTGAATGCTTGCCATATTTTGTCAGTTTAAGTTATGCCATTATTGTATGTCGATTTCTTTGAGGCATTCGTGCAAATATACCTTTAGCATCGATTTTCTGTATTGGCGGTCGAGAATATCGTTGTTGATTATCCTGGATTTCTTGTTCACTTCTTTGTAAATTGAATCGAATGGGTCTGTTTTTGATGCTTTCACAACAAGGGGAGTTGGTGCAACACCCGATGCGGCAATTATAACTGTGCCACTGCTATCAACCGAGACCGCTACCGTAAGCGAAGTGAACTCCAGTGCTTTTCTTTGCCGAAGTTTTTTAAAAGACGCCCTAATGCCTTGGTTTATCGGTAAAAGGATGGATTTTAGGATTGTGCCGTTTTTGATTTTCTTGGAATCAATGCCATCACCGGTATATAGTTCTTCCAGGGGGATTGTGTTTTCAGAATCCTGATCGACCAAAACAACCTTGGCATTTAAGCAAATCAACGCTGGTGCCATATCGGAAACAAATTTCGAAAGGCATGATTTCTTTCCTCCTGTGGCAATGCAGATGCCGCCACCACATTTAAGGCAATATCCTGCCGCTTCCCTCCACAGTTCAGATTGATTATAGAAAACACACCTGTTTTCACATAGGATATTCCCTCCAATTGTCGCTTGGTTTCTTATTAATGGCGAAGCAACGGATTTTGCCGCATCAACAAGGGCCTTGAAATTTTCAATGATATATCCATCAGCAATTATCTCAGATAATTTAACCGAAGCACCTATTACATAGTTATCCCCTTCAAGTTTTGTGGATTGCATTTCAGGAATATTTCCTAAATCGATAAGGCAAGTAAATTCAAGGTTGCCTTGTTGTTTGTTTGGCATAATATCGGTCCCACCGGAAATAAACAAAAAACCAATATTGTCCGTTGCAATTTCAACAGCTTCCAAAATAGTCTTGGGCGTAAAGTATTTTTCCATATTTGCTGGATTGGCCATTTTAGTGCTGTTCGTTATTGATATTGGTTTTCTGATAAGGCCTTCATAACTTTATCGGGTGTTATGGGCAATGATTTGATCCTTTTGCCAATGGCATCGAATATCGCATTACCGATTGCGGGAATAACAGGGTGCAAAGCCCCCTCGCCGGTTTCTTTGGCCCCAAACGGGCCTTCAGGGTCGTTGCTTTCAATTATTGTTGTGTCAATGTCCGGTGTATCAAGGCTTGTGGGGATTTTGTAATCCAGGAAATTGCTGTTCAACAAAAGGCCTTTATGGTATTTCATTTCTTCGCTCATTGCCTGGCCCAAACCCATGTGCCACGATCCCTCGAGCTGCCCTTCAACTGCAAGCGGGTTGATTGCCATACCACAGTCGTGGGCTCCCCAAATATCAACAATTTCCACGAAACCGCTCTGTGTATTTACCTTTACTTCCACAATTACACTACCGAAAGAGTAGGAGGGGCTGAGTCCGGCTCCGGCTCCTTTAAACGTACCGCCCAGTTTTGGTGAGTTGTAATGGCCGCTTACCGTTAAGGAACCTATTTTCCGGGTGGCAAGCTCAATGGCTTCGAACCAACTCAGGTCAACGGATTTGTCATTGGAAAAAACCTTTTCGTTTTCAAAGTTCAGTTCAGTTGGTGAAACATCGAATTTTTTTGTAATTGAACCGGCAATCAGTTTCCTGAGGTTTTCGGCAGCATGTTTTGCTGCGTTGCCGGCCATGAAAGTTACCCTGCTCGAATAGCTCCCGAGATCAACCGGGGTAAGCAATGTGTCGGCAACGTGCACATATATGTTTTCGGTAGTTAGCCCCAGGACTTCGGCAACAATTATTGCCAGCATTGTGTCACTACCTTGTCCCATATCACTTGCCCCTGACGAAACAACTACCCTTCCGTCGAAGTCAACTTTTAGGTGGACTACTGATTGTGGGTATTCATTCCAATGGATGGGCAAGGCACTACCGCTTATAAAAAAACCCGATGCCACTCCAATCCCATGGCCATAGGGGAGTTTTCCGAACTTGTTTTCCCAGTTTGATTTCCCCATAACAGCTTTAAGGGCATCAGCACTTCCGTTTGAGGTAATCCGGTATTGTCCCACCGTAAGGGTATTTGAGCTTAAATAATTCAATAACCTGATTTCACAGGGATCCTTTTTCGCCTGATGGGCCAATATGTCAATTGCCGTTTCCATGGCATAGCGCGGGTTAACAGCTCCGTGGCCCCGCATGGCACCACATTGTGGTTTGTTGGTGTAAACCCTTCTGGTCCTGAACCCAAAATTGTCAACCTTGTACGGGCCTTGCAATAAAACCCCATTATAGTAACTTGTAACCACACCAAAACTACCATAAGCACCGCCATCAATAATAATATCGGCATCAATAACCTTTAGTTTCAAATCTTTGCCCATCCCTACTTTCATTTTTATTTTTGTGGGGTGCCGACCATGATTTGTCAAAAACACTTCCTCTCTTGACAGAACTGTCCGAATTGGAGTCCCAAGTTCCTTTGCAAGATAAGCTATGGTGATTTCGTGTGGGAAGGGATCGCTTTTTCCGCCAAAGCCACTTCCCAAATATGGTTTTATTACCCTGATCCGGTTAAGGGGAAGCTCGAGTACTTTGGCAAGTGCCCGGTGTAAATAATGGGGAACCTGGGTAGCTGATACAACGGTCAAACCATTTTCGTCCCAATATGCTGCGGCGGCATGTGGTTCGGTAAAACCGTGGTTTACACCATTGAATTCGAAATCGTTTTCGCATTTGTAAAATGAATCATCATATCCTTGCTTTTGGTCGCCAAAACGCAATTCCGATTTTTTGTGGATATTGTTGTTGAATTTGCAATGGGCATGTATTTTTTCGTTTTCACCAATGTCGTTAATTGAATCTTCTGGGTCGAAGTATTCTTTTAAGGGTTTGTACTTTACTTTTATTTTTTTGATTGCCTCTTTGGCAATTTCGGCAGTATCAGCGGCAACAGCGGCAACAGCCTCACCAATGTACCTTGTCTTTTCCACGGCCATGGCCGTTTCATCTTCGGAAATTGGCAGCACCCCAAATTTGTTTGTAATATCCCGGCCCGTTATGATTTTTTGGACGCCCGTAATACTTTCTGCCTCTGATGTATCAATTGATTCAATTGTCGCATGGGCGAAAGTGGCCCTCAGAAAGCGGCAATGCAATGCGTTTTTTATATATATGTCATCTGCATAATCAGCAGTCCCATTGACCTTTTTCACAGCCTCAATGTATGGTGCTGGTTTGCCAACAGTTTGGTATTTGCTTTTGTTTGTGATTATTTTGTTTACGGGGCTTTCGGTACAGGAACTAACTGCTTCGATAATCTTTTTATATCCGGTGCACCGGCATAAATTACCTGAAAGGGCTTCCTGGATTTCTTCTTTTGTTGGATTCGGGTTTTCTTTTAACAGGGCATAAGATGTCAAAACCATTCCGGGCGTGCAAAAACCACATTGTATGGCCCCTTTTTCGACAAACTTCTCCTGAATGATATCCAATTTATTTTTATTGGATAAGCCTTCAATTGTTGTAATGCTTTTGTTGTGGCATTTTATGGCGGGCATAATACAGCTTAAAACCGGCTTGTCGTCCAATAAAACGGTACATGCTCCACAAGTCCCTTGTTCGCAGCCGATTTTTGTACCGGTAAGGTGAAGCTCCTCGCGCAATAATTTTGCAAGGCTTATGCGCTCCTCGACATGGATTTTATATGGTCTGCCATTTACCTTAAAGCTGATTTCCCTCATTAAATGTTTTATTTCGACAAAAGTAGAAATAATTTTAAGAGATGTTCAATCCTGTTATATGACAAATAGCAGAAGGCAATAAATCGACTATTGGTTTTTCAGGGCCAATAAAAACCAAAGCCTCCATTCTCTTGTTGCACATGGCCGATACACTCATTAGAATAATTCAGGCAAGTTTTAATGGAACAAAGCAGACAACAATAATTGGTTTTGTGAGGTTTCTTACAAGTGATGTCCAAGCTTTATAAGTTTTGGGTTAGTTAATCAAAGTACTCATGTTCATATTTCAAAACATAATACTGGTCAACATCGCGGCCTTGCATATTGATGAAAACCTTCGTCTCGACAACATCATTGTTTTCATTGAATTTCCGTTGGACCGAGTTGTTGATTTCCCCCTTGGCATTGTATTCGGTTTGTTCGATGGCATTTCCGTTTTTGTCGCGGGTGATTTTTGTGGAAGTTGAACCGTAGGGCGTTTCCTCCTCAATGGATTGCATTTGGTTATCTGCATTGTAACTGTAAAGCGATTTACCGGTCAGCTCGTTTTTTTCGTTGTAAACAAGTGTTTTTATGAGGTTGCCCCTTTCATCATAAGAGTTTTTAAAAGTAACTTCCTGTTCATCCTGTTGCCAGATTTTGTGCACAAGTATCTTCCCTTCCTTGTCGAGTTCAAAGGATTCCCATTTCATCAATTCATCGTATTCAATCAATTCCGTCCTGACGACTTTCCCGTTTTCATACTGGGCCGTCTCGCACGACTCTTCCTCGTCATATGAATCTATTGTGGTTCTCGCAACCAGGTTTCCATCGGCATCATATTCATAATTGATCGTGTCTTTTGAATCGTCCTGATAATGTTTGAATGCCTTTAACACTTTGCCTTTGTCGTCCAATTCATAGGTTTTATGATCGGCTATTTCCCTTTCGGAGATATAATTTTTCTCTTCGATCAAATGGCCTTCCTTGTCAAACTCTTTTGTTTCCTTTGATTCAAACCTGCCATCATCATCGTACCTAACTTCAAGGGTGGTATTGCCCTTTTCGTCAAATTCTGTTTTGCTGTGCCTGATGCCTTCCCCTTTTAATTGTTCAGGAAATTGCCCCTCGCCCGAAAAATCGTACTTGCTTACTTTTGTTGATTTTAATTTTTTGTCCATTGTAAAAAACTTCGTTGAATATGAAAACCGTTGAAATCAAACCATATGAATTTCCATACATGATTTTCCCCGGTATAAATTGTTTGTTTAATTTAGCCACAAAATTAAAATTATAAAAATTCATGTGATGAAAAAAACAAGTTATTTATTTATTTTAATGGCATTTGAAATAATGACAGTTTATAGCCAAAAACAAAATCGAATTACACATAAACCCTATCCCGTTGCACATAAAGTTGACACCGTGGATGTTTATTTTGGGACAGAAGTGCCCGACCCTTATCGTTGGTTGGAAGATGATAATTCAGAAGAAACCGCTGCATGGGTGGAAGCCGAAAATGCAGTTACATTCGATTACCTGTCGAGAATCCCTTTTCGTGAAAAGATCGAGGAGCGCTTAAAGGAAATATGGGATTACCCAAAATACGGCATTCCGTTTAAGCGTGGGGATTATTATTTCTTTTTTAAGAACGATGGAATGCAAAACCAATATGTACTTTATATCCAGGAGGGTTTGGATGGGAAACCCGAAGTGTTTCTCGATCCCAACGCCCTATCGGAAGATGGGACGGTTGCCTTGGCAGGATATTCTGTTTCCAAGGACGGAAAGTATTTTGCATATAGCATTTCCCGTTCGGGATCTGATTGGAACGAGGTGTTCGTAATGGATGTGAAAACGAAAAAAACCTTAAGCGACCATTTGGAATGGGTAAAATTTTCAGGTATGTCGTGGGAAGGCCATGGTTTTTATTACAGCCGATATGACAAACCCGGGGAAGGGGAGGCCCTGTCAGGGAAAAACGAATTTCATAAAGTTTATTTTCACAATGTGGGCGACCCTCAGGATAGGGACCAGTTGATCCATGAAAGCATCGACCAACCTTTGCGCAATTATCATGTGGGGACAACCGAGGATGAATCCTTCCTCATCCTTTCCGAAACGGAGAGTACAAGCGGGAATGCCCTATCCGTTAAAAAAGTTTCCGAAAAAGACAAGCCTTTTAAATTGATTGCCCCGGGATTCGATTATGAATATAATGTGATTGATAATATCGGGGATAAACTGCTGGTGATGACAAACGACCATGCACCTAAATGGAAGCTTGTGATGATCGACCCAGGGAAGCCAGATGTTAAGAAATGGGAAACAATTATCCCTGAAAAAAATGAAGTGCTCCAATCTATTTCACTTATCGGCGGAAAAATCGTGGCCAATTACATGAAAGACGTGAGCAGTAAAGCTTTTATTTATGATATGGGCGGGAAGTTTGTCGAAGAGCTCCCATTGCCAGGAATCGGCAGTATGTCGGGGATGAGGGGAAAGAAAGAAGATAATATCGCTTTTTACTCTTTTACCTCATTTACGTTTCCAGCCACTATTTATAAGTTCGATATGGAAACAAAGAAATCGGAGGTTTATCGCAGTCCCGAAATTGATTTTGATGCAGAAGCTTTCGAAACAAATCAGGTTTTTTATAAAAGCAAGGACGGCACAAAAATCCCTATGTTCATTATCCACAAAAAAGGGATCAGGATGGATGGCAATAACCCAACTTATCTTTATGGTTATGGCGGCTTTAACATTAGCCTAACCCCAAGTTTTAGCTTGACAAGGCTTGTCCTGCTCGAGAATGGATTTGTTCTTGCCATTCCCAATTTGCGCGGTGGGGGAGAATATGGCGAGGAATGGCACCTTGCAGGGACGAAAATGAAAAAGCAAAATGTGTTCGATGATTTTATTGCTGCGGCCGAATTCCTGATAAAGGAAGGATATACATCATCAGAAAAACTTGCGATTGCGGGAGGTTCCAATGGAGGCCTGCTGGTTGGCGCGTGCATGACCCAGCGGCCCGAGCTTTTTAAAGTGGCCATGCCTGCCGTGGGCGTGATGGATATGTTGCGTTACCACAAATTTACCATTGGGTGGGCCTGGGCCTCGGATTATGGGACCAGCGAAGACAGCAAAGAGATGTTCGAGTACCTTTTGGGATATTCACCGTTGCACAACCTGAAAGCGGGGACTTCCTATCCCGCAACAATGGTTTCAACCGCAGACCATGATGATCGTGTGGTCCCGGCCCATTCTTTTAAATTTGCCACAACTTTACAGGAAACCAACAAAGGCGAAAACCCCGTTTTGATCCGCATCGATACCAAAGCGGGGCATGGAGGCGGAAAACCCACTTCCAAGGTAATCGAGGAATACGCCGATGAGTGGTCTTTTATCATGTACAATTTGGGAGTGAAGCCGGTTTATTAGCAGAATGTCCATGACAGAACGCTTCAAAATATGGGATATGACACGAACGGGTTTTGCTGTTCAATTCTTTGAAAATGGCAATAAACAAATATAAAATTATGAAAACAAAACTAAATTTATCAGGAATTACAATGCTTATCCTGCTCTTGTCAGCTTGTGGAGGGGATAAAATGCCAAAGAGTTTTGATTATGGCAATGTGGAGAACAATGTGTATTCAAATAGTTATTTTGGGTTTACAGTGGATGTCCCCGAACAATGGATCGTACAGTCGAAAGAGCAAAACGAGCAACTTATGAATTTGGGCAAGGAGATGATTGCTGGGGATGACAAATCAATGAAAGCCGTATTAAATGCTTCGGAAGTGAACGTAGCCAATTTGCTCACCGTTTTCAAATATGAATTGGGGTCCCCGGTCGATTATAATCCGTCCTATATGCTGATTGGCGAAAACGTGATGAAAGCGCCCGGGGTGAAAACGGGAAGCGATTACTTTTTCAATGCGAGGAGAATAATGCAACAGTCACAAACGCCCTACAAACATATTGATGAAGAATATACGCTGAAAAACCTTGGTGGTAAGGATTTTTACGTGATGAACACAGAAATTGAATATATGGGCGTTTCTATTTATCAGGCGTATTATTCACGTATTGACAACGGGTTTGCACTAATCATGATCATCTCCTATACTACGGATGACGAGAAAGATGAATTGGAGAATGTGATAGGATCGTTGTCGTTTCAATAGTCTGGAAAGATTGTTGGGGGTTTTTTTGTCAAATGGCAAAATCACCTTTTCAAATCTTTTAGCTTATAAACCCGCAACATTCCCTTTTCGCCGATAAATTCATCGATAAAAGAATCAAGTGCCCTGTTTGCATCCGGGATGCTGTCATAAACAAAAAGGTATTTGGCACCATGGCGGATATGATCCGATATTTTCAGGCTATCGGTGTTCATCCCGTACAGGTCCGACCAGCCCTGGCGGTTCAGAAGATACAGCATATGGTTGGGCGATGGGTCAGGTGTGCAGATTACCTTCGCATCCTTTTCAATATGCAACGAATCCAGAAAACCTTGTATGTCGTACAATTCCACCCTGTTTTCACTTTCCTGGAATTCGTTGTACCTATCTGATATTTTATTCGAAGCATAGATAACGTTGACAATAAGGATGACCGAGAACACAATTTTAAGGATGATGTGGTGGAATATTTTTGGGAAACGGATATGTCCCGTTTCACAAAAAGAAACGAAAAGGATCGCGGCCAAAACCAAAAGGGGGGCGAAATAATAATCGTGCTGGAACAAAAGGCCATACCACAGTGCCACAAAACCAGCAATACCAATTATTGTCAATAAATTTATCAGGATATGGAATTTGTCTTTCCCAATAAAAAAAACCACGAGAAGGAAAATCCCGAGCAGGAAATAAACCGAATCGTTGAAAATAAAGAACTTCCAGTTGTTCCAGAATATCCTGGAAACCGCTTCGGCCTCTTCTGCGTTTGTTTGCCAAAACCCAACAATGCCAGTCCTGAAATAAATAGTTGAATGGTCCTGGTTGTATTTTATGGCAAACAAATACCAGGCTGTAACCAGTATAAACCCGGCCAGAAGCCCAAGGTAAGCTGCCATGGATTGCCTAAAGATTTTTCCCCCCTTATTGAAAATTGTTGAATTTATGCTTTCGAGGAACAACAAGCCGAAAACCAATACCATGCTTATCCCGGATGAAACTTTGATAAGCGTGGCCATTGTAAAAAAGAAGATGGTGAGGTATAAATAACGGGGCCGGTATTGCTGCCGCATTTTGAAGAAGAAAAACCAAGCTGTCAAAGTAAGCCCAAGCGAGGGGACCTCGGGCAGGAAGTTGTTGGCATAATAAACGAGCAGGGGAGAGGTGAACAAAAGCAGAGGGAAAAAGATGGCGTGGAAATAGTCCCTTGAAACAAGGTAAACCAATTTGAACATAAAGAACAAGCCCGTAAAAAAAACGAGAAGATCAGTTGCCCGGAACAAAAAATCATGATGTCCGAATAGCGTGTAAAGGATGGCCACAAAGTAATAGATAATGGGGAATTCACCAACTGCATATCCCGTGGTTTGCCCATCTGCATGAAGATTGTGCATTTCCGGTTTAAAGAAGTTCATCCCGTGTTCAGCGTACATCAGCGCCATGGAAGTGCAATCGCATTGCCGCCAAACATGGGTTGACTGGGGCGGGAAAAACAAAATATCCTGATAGCCATAAAACAACGAAACAATAATCAGCAACAGCACTAACAAAACGGAATACCTGATTTGAAGGTGTTTTGGGTTGCTGGTCCTGAAATTATTTTTAAAAGGCTTCAAGGTAGATATTATATTTAGCTGTAAATCATTATTGAGTATTTTTGCCTTTTTAATTGGGCTGGCAAAAATAGAATAAATATGTCAAAAAAAGTAATCATCGGTTTATCGGGCGGGGTCGATTCCAGTGTGGCTGCCTATCTGTTGAAAGAGCAGGGCTATGATGTGGAGGCTTTGTTCATGATCAATTGGAAGGACAGCAGCGTTACGCTTAGGGGAGATTGCTCCTGGGAGGAGGATTTGATCGTGGCCAAACTGGTGGCCAAAAAACTAAATATCCCGCTTCATGTTGTCGATTCCAGCGATGATTATATGGACAATGTCGCGGATTATATGTTTTCCGAATACGAAAAAGGCCGCACCCCAAACCCTGACGTGCTTTGCAACCGTGAAATAAAATTTGATGTGTTTATCAAAAGGGTGGAGGAGATTGGTGCCGATTATTTCGCCACAGGGCATTATTGCCGCAAGGGGGAAATAAAGCAGAATGGAAAAACAATATACAGGCTTCTTGCCGGGAGCGACCCAAACAAAGACCAGAGTTATTTCCTTTGCCAGCTGTCGCAGGAGCAAATCAACAAAGCCCTTTTCCCAATTGGTGATATAGTTAAGCCGGAAGTAAGGCGCATCGCAAAAGAGCTTGATCTGGCATCTGCAGATAAAAAGGATTCCCAGGGGATTTGCTTTGTCGGGAAAGTGGATTTGCCAACATTTCTCCAACAAAAGCTGAAAGCCAAAAAAGGGGAAATCATTGAAATCCCCAAGGATGCTGTTCCAAATGAAACTGAAATGGCCAAAGGGGCAAAGGATGAAATTGAAAAACTGAAAATGCTTTGCACAAATAGGAAATACAGAAAACAAGATGGCAAAGTTTTAAGCACGCACAATGGGGCTCATTTTTTCACTATCGGGCAGCGAAAAGGACTGGATATTGGTGGAACTGCCGAGCCTTTATTTGTGATCGCCACCGATATTCAAGAAAATGTGATCTATGTGGGTCAGGGAAAAAAGCATCCCGGATTGTACCGTCCCGGGCTTTTTGTCCCCAAAGGTGAAATCCATTGGATCCGTCCCGATTTGAAATTGCAACCCGGGCAAAACGATGATTGCCTTGTCCGTATCCGTTACCGACAACCTTTGCAGAAAGCCACATTGCACCGAAAGGAGGAAGGACTTTACATCGTTTTTGAAGAACCACAGCGGGGGATTACATCCGGGCAGTTTGCCGCATGGTATAAGGGGGACGAGTTGTTGGGCTCCGGGGTGATAAACTGATCTCAACTCAATCAAGTGTGCAAGTGAGGGTGTGGCTTCTTCGTAAGAAATGGATTGCTATAATCTTCACTCACATATAATTGACAAGCCACACCCTCACTCTTTAACTTAATTTGCCCAAACAAAATTACATCAAATGTAGCAAGCGTCCACATTTGCGATAAGATAATTTCACCAAATCATCCGATGACTCCGAGTCATCGGATGAACTTAATTGCTTTCTAACAGCCCATTGAATAACCGAGCGTGGACGCTCTTGCATTCGTTTTTTTCACGATGTGGCAAATATCCCCGCTTGCGACAATTTGTTTACGATAAGTCAGCAATTTTAAAATTTGAGATTCTTTATTTTTTTTTACGGGCAAATAAATTTTGTTTTATCTTTGCCGCTTCAAAGTTAAAAAATGAAACATACGAACAATATACTGATCAATTGGTGGTGGCTTAACGAAACTAATCCCGTGTCGTAGCCCTGTTGATATATATTGCGAAAAAATATTTAAGACTTGTCGGTAACGGCAGGTCTTTTTTTTGGATAAAACGAAAATTTGAAGAATGGCAATTAACCTGCCTTCGCAAGAAACAGACGGGCAAGCCATGAAGCAAATTACTATTATTTATAAACACTAAATCTTAAAACAATGAGTAAAACAAGAAAAATTTATCTCGAAGAGAATGAAATGCCGCACCAATGGTATAACGTACAGGCGGATATGCCCAATAAAATGTTGCCACCGCTTCATCCCGGCACAAAGCAGCCATTGGGACCGGAAGACCTGGCGCCCTTGTTTCCCATGGAGTTGATAAAGCAGGAAGTTTCACAGGAAAAATGGATCGATATACCCGAAGAGGTGATGGACATATACCGTATTTGGAGGCCCAGCCCCTTGATCAGGGCCAGGGGTTTTGAAAAATTGCTGGATGCACCGGTCCGTATTTATTACAAAAACGAAAGCGTAAGCCCTGCCGGTTCGCATAAACCCAATACCGCTGTTCCGCAAGCCTATTATAATTACAAAGAAGGGGTGAAGAAAATAACGACCGAAACAGGTGCCGGTCAATGGGGAAGTGCCTTGAGCTTTGCAACGCAGTTGTTCAATATAGAATTACAGGTGTTTATGGTGAAGGTGAGCTATAATCAAAAACCTTATCGGAAATCCATGATGAACACCTGGGGCGGAAATGTGGTGGCTTCGCCAAGTACACTGACCGAAGCAGGCAGAAAAGTACTGGAGATGGACCCGGATTCCCCGGGCAGCCTTGGAATAGCGATTTCCGAAGCCGTGGAAGCAGCCGTAAAAGACGAAGCCGCAAAATATTCATTGGGCAGTGTGTTGAACCATGTCTTGCTCCATCAAACCATTATTGGGGAAGAAGCTATCCGCCAGTTTGCGAAAACCCATGATTACCCGGATGTGGTAATTGGGTGTTTTGGTGGTGGATCTAATTTTGCAGGTATTTCCTTTCCTTTCCTGAGGTTGAATTTGACCCAGGACAAAAAGACAAGATTGGTGGCCGTGGAACCCGAATCATGTCCGAAACTTACCCGGGGCGTTTTCCATTACGACTTCGGCGATACCATGGGAATGACCCCGCTTTTGCCCATGTTTACCCTTGGTCATAATTTTATGCCACCGGCTATTCATGCAGGCGGGTTGCGTTATCATGGTGCCGGCCCGATCGTGAGCCAGTTGTTGAAAGATAAACTGATAGAAGCCACGGCGGTGCACCAAATCGAATCGTTTGAAGCAGGTGTGAAATTTGCCAGGGCCGAAGGGATTATCCCTGCACCGGAATCCACCCATGCAATTGCCCAGGTAATAAGAGAGGCGAACAAAGCCCGTGAAGAAGGTAAACAAAAAACAATTCTGTTTAACCTTTCGGGACATGGTTTGGTGGATATGGCCTCCTATGACCAGTATTTTGCAGGAAAGCTACAGGATTACAGCGTTACGGAAAGCCAGATAAGGGACAGTGTGAAGGAATTGGATATTTTTCCTGCGTAAAAATAGGTTTGTTGAATAAATTGATTAATTGATGATGTGTTTTTTGGCATTCCGGTTTCCCCGGTCTTAAGGCCGGGGAAACTCATTTATCTGTGAATCGTTTGAGTTGTCTATGAGTTTCCCATGCCTTCAGGCATGGGAAACATGGGCAATATTTCTTATTTTTGCAAAAAAAAACCGTGGCCAAAGGATACATCCAAAAGTTAATAGCAGAGGGCGAACATCAGCAATTGGATTTTAAGTTTGCGATTTCCGATTCCAAGAAGATTGCCAAAACCTTTTCGGCTTTTGCAAATACCGATGGTGGGACGCTGTTGATTGGGGTGAAGGACAATGGTAATATCGCAGGAGTTCGTTCCGAAGAGGAATTTTTTATGGCCGAAGCTGCCGCAAATATGTATTGTGAGCCCCCAGTGCCTTTTACCAGCAAAGAATGGACTGTTGATAACAAAAGAGTCCTTGAAATTTTGATTCCCGTAAGTGATGATAAGCCCCATTATGCCAAAAACGAAGATGATAAATGGCTGGCATACATCCGGGTGGACGACCAGAATATTTTGGTGAACCGGGTTTTGTTGAATGCCTGGAAACGGAAAAAACGACCCGAAGGAACTTATATCAATTACGGTGAAAAAGAGAGGCTGTTGTTGGAATATCTTGAAAACAATAAAGCAATTTCTTTATCAAAATTTAAGAAAATTGCCCGGATTTCGCCCTACAAAGCAGGAAATATCCTGACCAATTTCCTCGCTTTGGACATGATCCATATCAAAGTTTCTGAAAAAGAGGTGGTTTATTCCCTGCCTGACGAAAACCTATACCTGTAAGGTCAAAGCTGGCTTGTGTGTTGGTGATCTGACAGGTTGAAAAAGATATTCGGTTTTCCCCAACCTTCCGGGTTGCCAGCGCAAAAAGACCTGCTTCAACCCAAAAGGTTTTCTCAAATCCAGAACAGCTTACGAGAATAAATTTCCTTTATCTTTGCAAAAAATCAACAAACTGAATATATGAAACTTTTAGAAGGAAAAACTGCCGTGGTAACAGGGGCCTCCAGGGGAATTGGGAGACAGATTGCCCTGAAATTCGCATCCGAAGGTGCCGATGTTGCATTCTCCGATTTGAAATATGATGAAAATGCCGAGAGCCTTGAGAAAGAAATTGCTGCCTTGGGTTGCAAAGGGAAAGGCTATGCCTCAGATGCCAGCTCTTTTGATGGCAGCCAGCAATTTATCGATGAAGTGATGAAGGATTTCGGCAAGGTCGATATCCTGGTGAACAATGCCGGTATCACCCGCGACAACTTGATGCTCCGCATGTCGGAACTCGATTGGGACCTGGTACTTACAATTAATTTGAAATCTGCCTTCAATCTGGTAAAAGCCGTACAGAGGGGAATGTTGAAGCAACGTTCAGGTGTTATCATCAATATGAGCTCGGTGGTGGGCGTTAACGGCAATGCAGGTCAGGCAAACTATTCCGCTTCCAAGGCAGGGATGATCGGGTTCACGAAATCCATTGCCCAGGAACTCGGGTCACGCAACATCCGTTGCAATGCCATTGCCCCGGGGTTTATCGAAACGGAAATGACAGCTAAACTTTCAGAGGAGGTACGCAAGGAATGGGCACAGACAATCCCGTTGCGGCGCGGCGGAACCCCTGCCGATGTGGCCAATGTGGCGACTTTCCTCGCCAGCGACCTTTCCTCTTATGTCTCGGGACAGGTTATCAGTGTCTGTGGTGGCATGAGTACGTAATTATTGGGGGAACCTCAAAAAAACAAATTTCAGCATTGCCCAAATTTTTCAAGACACTTGTTTACAGTAGTAAAATCGGGCCTTGAAAAATTTGAAAGCCCTTGTCCACCGTACTTCGTGTTTGGGAAGACGAGGCTTGATATTTGAATTTTTTGAGAACACCTTTATATATGTTCATTAAAAGGAAGGTTGGAATAAATGTGTTTTATCGCTTAATGTAATTTTAGCATTTCGTTGTATGTTGAAATACTGCGTTCTTTGCGGCGTTGTTTGAGCGGCAATGTCATTCCTATCCGTACCGAAACGCCCGACTGGCCCGGACGGGAAGGGGCGGGCAAGAAGAATTTACCGAAATATAATTTAAAAACAAGATGTAGTTATGAAGAATTTTTTGAGATTACCAATTGTTGCGGTTTTCGTTTTTATAATGACGACTGCTTTTTCCCAGGAGTGTACCGTTTATTTTCCGTTGGATGAAGGGACTGAAGTTGAAATGACAAATTACGATAAGAAAGGCAAGGTAGAGAGTACCTATACCCAGAAAATCGAGAAGAAGGAAGTGGATGGTGACAACCTTGATATCACGATCTTGCAGAAGATTTATGACGATAAGGGTGAGTTTCTGCACGAAGGACGCTTTGGTATGCGTTGTGAGGATGGGAACTTTTATGTTGACATGCGTTCCTTTCTTGATGAAGAGATGATGTCGGCCTATGAAGGAATGGAGTTGCAGGTTGATTCCAAGGATATGGCAATCCCATCTGACCTTTCCGTGGGGATGAGTTTGCCCGATGCAAATATTTCTATCGCTATTTCAAACCAGGGATTTAAGATTATGACATTGACGGTTGATATCACCGAACGGAAAGTGGAGGCACAGGAAGACATAACCACACCGTCCGGGACTTTTAATTGTTATAAAATGACATATCATATCAGCACGAAGATGGGTGTGAGGATTTCAGGAAATGCAACGGAATGGTTGGCCAAGGACGTGGGCATTGTTAAAAGTGAAAATTACAATAAAAAAGGCAAACTGCAATCTTATACCTTGCTGACGGGATTGAAGAAGTAAGATGAAACCTCATTACTTATGCAGGGAAATAACCTGATTATTTTAAAGGCATTGTTCAAATCTGATAAATCGAAAGATTTCATGGATGTTTGATAATTGTTTTTTATAAATTGATGTTTCTTTGATTTTTGTAATTTGTATTTTGGTTTTAATATAACAGTTACCTTTAATCTTATCTTAAATACTTTATTTGTGGGTTTTAACATAGTCACCGAGTACCCGATGTGGTTTTTGATTTTCTGCCTGATGGCAGGATTTGCCTATGCCTTTGCATTGTACTACCGCGAGCGGAAAAACGAATTTGGCCTTGTCGCAAAATGGGCGATGGCAATTTTAAGGGGGACGGCTGTGGCTTTCATTGCTTTTTTGCTGTTGAACCCCATGCTGAAAACCCTTAGTGAACATACCGAAAAACCCATCATCATCTTTGCACAGGATAATTCCCGTTCCATTGTTTCAGGGCCCGATTCGGCTTTTTATCAAAAGGGATACGTGGAAAGTGTTAATTCTTTTTTGGATGCCCTGAAACCCAATTATGATTTGCGGGGGTTTTCTTTTGGCGACCGTTTTGCCGAAGGGGCTTTTCATGGGTTCAACGATAAACAGACCGATATTTCGGAATTGTTCGGCGAAATAAAAAACCGTTTCTCCAATCGAAACGTAGGCGCAATGGTTTTGGCCACGGACGGCATTTTCAATTCGGGCCTCAATCCAATCTATGCTTCGTCGGATATCCCCTTTCCCGTTTATACCATTGCCCTGGGCGATACCATTGTGCGCAAGGACGTGGTGCTGAAAAAGGTCAATTTTAACCGGATTGCCTATCAGGGAAACGAATTCCCGGTGGAGGTGATCTTGAATGGATCAAAATGCCGGGGGCTTTCGACTAAACTAACAATCTCCAAAGAGGGAAAAACCCTGTTCTCCAAAACAATTACTTTTCCCGATGACGATCATTTTGAAACGGTATCGGTTCACTTAAAAGCCGAAAAGAAGGGGATGCATCGATATCGTGTCAGCTTGTCCCCGGTGGATGGAGAGGTAAGCCTGTCGAACAATTCGCAAAACATCTTTGTGGACATTTTGGAGGGGAAACAAAAAATCTTGATCTTGGCCAACTCGCCCCACCCGGATATTTCAGCACTCAAACAATCCATCCTCGAAAACAAAAATTATGAAGTGGATGATTTTGTCATCAATAAGTTTGATAAAAACCCGGCTGCTTACAACTTAATCATACTTCATCAGTTGCCTTCGGTGCAAAACCCCATAAGTTCGGTTTACCAAAGCATTGAGCAAAATGCTATCCCGGTCCTTTTCGTGGTGGGCAAGCAAACGAACATGGCCGCCCTGAACAACTTGAACCTGGGTTTCTCCGTAAAAGGACAGATTCTTTACAATGAATCGCTCCCTATGTTGAACAATGAATTTGCACTCTTTGCGGTTTCGGACAATGTTTCCAGGGCATTGCACTATTTCCCTCCACTGATTTCCCCATTTGGCACTTACAATGTGAGCCCTTCGATGAACGTGTTCATGTCCCAGAAAATCGGTTCGGTGGCGACCGGCGACCCACTCGTGCTTTTCGGGAACACACAAAACGCAAAAATAGGTATCGTTAACGGTGAAGGGGTCTGGCGCTGGCGCTTGCGCGAATTTGAAAAGGAGGGAAGCCATAAAGCCTTTGATGAGATCATCAATAAAACGGTTCAATACCTTTCGGTAAAAACGGATAAAAGCTTTTTCAGGGTTTTCAGTAAAAATGATTTTAGGGAAAATGAAAACATCGAATTCGATGCGGAGGTTTATAACGAAAGCTATGAACTCGTGAATACGCATGATGTGTCCATGACCATCACAAACAGTGAGGGGGAGCGTTTTTTGTTCACCTTCAACAAAACCGCAAAGGCCTATTACCTGAATGCGGGGAGTTTGCCCGTTGACAATTACCGTTATAGTGCAAAAGTGAACATGGGCGATAAAACACTCACCGACAACGGCGTTTTTACGGTTTCGGAACTCAATGTCGAAAAAACGAATATCGTGGCAAACCACAACCTTTTGTTCAACTTATCAGAAAAAAAGGATGGGGAAATGTTTTATCCCAACCAATTGACCGAACTCCAAAAGCAAATTGAATCAAGGGAAGACATCAAGACGGTGACCTATTCCCAAAAACGTTATACCGAAATCCTCAAGCTTCCCTGGTTGCTGATCCTAATACTTGCCTTGCTCTCAGCCGAATGGTTTATGCGGAAAAGGGGCGGTGGATATTAACCATGTTTTATTTGGAAATGGGGGCGAAATCAGTTAGAAACTGTTTGTGTAAGCTTCCATTCCAGTTGCAAACTGTGATGGGCAAGGGGTTTCGGAATTGTTTACAGGGCAATCGGGCACATTTGCCTTAAAAGTGTTTTTGTAGCTCATTTCCGGTGAATATTTTTTAGTGTAATATAACTGTCATTTAGGCAAATCATAATAACCCAATGATTTTTGCACTAAGCTTTAAAAAATGCCTAATCCTCCCGGATTGCACTATCTTTTAAGTTACGACTTAAATTCTCCCATTTTTCCCTGGTATAAAACTCATTCCACCTGATTTAGTTTGTTTTGACTTGTTAAACCTAATGACATAATTCTTTAACAACACAGCTTGACTTTCATTCTCGAGCAAGCAATTAATTCTGTAAACAGTGGGATTTGTGCCAATTTCCAATATGTTGCCAGTACCATCCTTTGAAATAATTGAACTGCCGTAAATATCACCATCGATATTGCTTCCAAAATAACCCTTGTATTCAAAATCAAGATAAGTTGTATTCCAAATTTCAATTAGCAGGGATTCGGATTCTTTTTTTATTCCTTTAGGTTTACTGTTTTCAACAATGCTGAATTATAAATTATTCATAGGTTTTTTTGCAAAAAAAATCGAAATAAATTCTGGTTTAGGTTTAGTTCTTTTAGCTTTAAGTATTGTTCAATTGAAAGTTTCTCTCCAAGTTAATATGACCATTTTATTCACTTTCAATAAATGCTGGGTTATTTGAAAGAAGTCTTGATCTGTGGTGAATTGTCAAGATATGAAAGTGATCTACCTGTCCAGATTATTTTAACCATTTATTCAACCTTGTTTCAATTTCCTCGGTTGTATAAACATTTCCTTCCTCAATGTTATTACGTCCCTGTTCAATTATGTCAAGAAGGATAATCCTATCAATTACATCATCAATTGTTACTTTGTCAGGAAGTAGATCAATTGTTTTTTTTATTTTTTCCTTTGTTAACATAGGCTTTGTTTTTTGCAAAGTTACGATATTATTTATTTTAGATTAAGGTATATGTAAATCTAAAACCCAAAATACCCCTTCATTTTTTTAAATATTTCCGTGTTCTCATAAATGCCCCTGAATTCATATGATCCCGGGCCATAAGCAAATACCGGTATCATGGTGCCGGTGTGTCCCTGGGAAACAAAATCACCCTGGATGCTATTGTTGGATTGGTCGCCTCCAATTAGGGCAAAACCGCCAGTTTCGTGGTCGCCCGTGATGATTACGAGGGTATTCCCATCTGTTTCGGCAAAATCCAGGGCAATGCCCACCGCTTTGTCAAAATCAAACATTTCGTCCATTACATAATCCTGATCATTGGCTTCCCCGCCCCAGTCTATTTGCGAGCCTTCCACCATCAGGAAAAAACCTTTTTCGTTTTTGCTCAATTGCTTGATTGCAAGAGTTACACTATTGGGCAGAATGTCACCTCGCCCATTGGAATATTTGGGAAGGTGCACTTCGGCAAGAATAGCGGCCACCTTTTTGTTCCCGGTAATATTGGAAAGATTGTCAACTACCTGATAATTCCTTGAGATCAATGAATCGATCAGGTTCAACCCATCTGTCCTGTCGTTGAAATATTTCCGCCCCCCGCCCGAAAAGAAATCTATTCCCGATGAAATCAATTGCAGGGCGATGTCTTCATAGTCAAAACGATCGGGGTTGTGAGCATAAAAACTTGCAGGTGTTGCATGGTTGATGATGCTCGTTACGGTAAGCCCTGTGGAAAGCCCATGTTGCCGGGCCAGCTTCAAAATGCTGTTGATGGGGTTTCCGTTTATGTCCACACCAATTGAATAGTGGTTGGTTTTTTGGCCACAACCGATTGCTGTTGCCGATGCGCCCGAATCGGTAATATAATTGTCGGCGGCCTGGGTAGCCTGTATCCCAACGTTTTTGCAACGGAGCATGTTCATGTGTTCATCTTTCATTGTCCGTGCGCCGGAAATCTGTCCCAGGCCCATACCATCGCCAATCATCAAAATAATGTTTTTATATCCTGAAGGTTGCGGATCAACAACAGGTGTGAGGTTTATACTGTCCTCCTTTTTTGCACATGAGAAAACGAAAATCAGGATACCAAGAAAGAGTGCTGTTTTTTTCATAGGGTTGGATTTTTTAATTAACTCGTTTCGTGTTTATTTTATCGCCGCTAATGCGCTAATCAAAATTAGCGTATTAGCGGCATCATTTTAATCATTCCCTTGCCTGCCCGGCAACATCAAGAAGGTCTGTGTGTTTAATTTATTCATGGATATTTTATTGCTAAACCCTTAAACCGGTAGTTTAATGTTGATTATTTTTTTCCTGAAAATGAAGATATAAACGGCAAAAAAGAGAATACCTTCGAGGATGGTTTCAAAAACATTCAGCGGATAATAAACCCTGATGATCTTATCGGCCAAAACCTGTAATGCAATAACAACAGCGAAAAGCAGAACTTGTTTAAGATAGTAGCTGTTCCTGAAAAACCCGACCTGATCGCGAAGGACAAAAAACACAAACAGGAAAAGGTAGGCCACAAGGGTGGTGATAGCGGCCATTTCGTAACCGTAAACCGGGATCAGTGCAAAGTTGAGGGCAATGTTGAATCCTGCGGCCAGTAAAACACCTATGGCCAGGAATTTTATCTGGTCGGCAAATTTCAGTTTTATTTCGATGAACATGTTCAGGCCATAAACAAAAGCACTGATAAAAACCCAGGGCATAATAATGTACCCACTCCTGAATTCCTCACCAAGGAGCAGCATGGCCATTTCTTTGGAGAATATGCTGAAGTAAGTGATGAGCGGAAGCCCGAACAAAACGTAAACAAACAGGTATCTTGAAATCAATTTGTCGGAACCTTTCAGGTTTACTTCCAGTTCGCGGGTGAGTGCCGGGTTGAATGTGTTGAAATAAACGGTTATCAGGGCAACCACGCTTAACTGGCTGATATTGTATGCTTGATTGTAAATCCCCACTGTGGCCATATCGGTGAACAGGGCGATGATATAGCGGTCGCTGGAAGTGATGAGCAAGAAACTGAAACCCGCTACCAGCCCGGCACTTCCATATTTGAACAAAACCCGTAGCGTTTCCCCTGAAATACTTTTAATGGAAACCGAAATGTTTTTCATCCCACCTAAGAAAATATATGCAAAAGCCAAAAGGTCGATAACAATAGTGCTGGTGATTACAGAGGTGATACGGTAGCCAAATCCGAAAGTCATAACATACAAAAGCCCAAAGCCCAAAATTGCCCTGGAAGAATGGATGAGGTTGTATTTTACGGCTTTCCCCTCCAGGCGGATAACGATGAGGTACAGGCCAATCAACTCCTTGATGAAATACTGCACGAAGGAATAAATGATCAATTGCTTGACAAGGGCCTGTTTTGCCAATCCCAGCCAAATCAGCGTAATCAACAATAAGACGACACTTGTGCCGACGAAAATGGCCAACAGGTTTGAGTAAAGGGATTTGAGGTCGTTTTTTAATTTGTAGGCATTGTAATACCGCCACAGGCAACTGGAAAGCCACGAATAGAGAAAAATGGAAATGTAGGAAAAGGTAATCATGATCAGGCCGAGGTAGCCGTATTCCTCCGGCGTGAAATAGCGGGTAAAAATGGGCGTTTTGAAAAACCCCACCGCCATGGGGACAACTGCCCCACCAAGGTACCAGCCCATGTCCTGTAAAAACCCTTTGTTGTTTTCTGTTTTGACCATTTGCCTTTGGTAAAAGATTAGTTTATCTGTTTTAAACAAAATGTTTTAAACATTTTGTTTAAAATGTCTAAGCCTTGATGTTATTAGCCTTTCCACTTTTTGATGTAATCACCAACAAGTTAACATTTTGTCAGATTCTTTGCATCTCGTTGGTGTTGCCACTTCCTTTGCCCCTTGTTGGTGTTTTCACCAACGAGTTAATTCATTCTGCCCCTCATTGGTGTTGTCATTTCCTGTTTCTGCCCCTTGTTGGTGTTGTCACCAACAAGTTAAATCACCACCAACGAATTAATTGCCCAATAATTCATCGTAAATCCCCAAGAGTTTTTCCTCCATCACCTGCCAATTGTACTTCTCGTCAATGGCCCTAATCCCGTTTTTACTGAATTGTTGATACAAGTCTTTATCGTTCAAAAGCTTTAGGAGCGCATTGGCAATTTCCTTTGGGTTTTCCGGATCAACGTTGATACCTGTATTGTTGTTCCTGATATAATTGTTGATATGCCCGAAATTACTGCCGATGATGGGAAGGCCAAAGTTCATGTATTCAAATATCTTGATTTGCAAGATGATCTTGTGGGTTCCGATGGGCAAAAATATCCCAAGGCCAATCCGGCTTTTATTGTAAAAATCACTGACCTGTTCGTACGGTACATTGTTGTGCAATATTACATTTTGTGAAAGGTTGTTTTCCCGGATATAATCGAGCATTTGATTTTTCAACTCCTTTGGGAACCAGGAACCGAGGAACAGGACTTTCAAGTCCCCTTTTTTCTCTTTGGCGATTTTGGCCGCTTCCAAAATTTGCCAGGCGCCCCTGAATTTTGTGATCCCGCCACAATAGATAGCATCGAATTCTTTTTTGTCAAAACCCACGTTTTTCCGTCCGTTTTGCAAATTGGTGTAATTATAAATAATATCGACTTTGTCTTTTGGGAGTTGCTGCCGGAATCGGTC
>JAADJA010000126.1 GCA_013151015.1 Chlorobiota bacterium | reverse complement strand
CAAACTTAGGTAAACCAATACATTGGAACGCTTGGAATAATATTTTTGAGCAAGGAAAGCGCCGATGGGGATGGAAAGCAAAACCGGTGTCAATAAAACAATGCCGGCAAAACCATATTTTTTTCTGATTGAAACAATTTTACGGTTCCTACGGGAAAATGCTTTCTTCTTTTTTGTTTCGCCGCAATTTAGGATTTGTTTTGCCCTTTCGATTGTATTGCCGGTGAAATATGAAAACACAATGGGGCATAAGCGGTTGTATTGTTGGATAATCCATCGGCTTAAATAGTAGAAAAACAAGAAGCCGAATATCCCACCGATGGTGGTTATGATTACAGTTTGGAAATAATTAAACCCGTAACCAATAGAAATAAGCGGGGCAAAAATAAATTTCACCCCGCTTAAAACCAATATCTGTAAAAGCTTGAAGACTTGTAAACCGTTTAAACTGATAAGCAGCATTTATATTTAAAATCGTTAAAAAATATAGGGGTATAAAATACAACCCAACTATATATAACTGCTTTTGCAATCGGTTTGTTGCAATGAATAGCTATTTTTTATAAACTAATTGCCTTAGCGCTCATATCAAGGATTTCGTAAGCCCCTTTTAACGCATTCTTGCAGTTGGCATCGTCGGGGTCAATATCGTGTGCTTTTTCCAGCATGGGCAACGAACGTTTAAACTCGGCTTTCACTTTTGCCATTTTCGATTCGTACTTTGTCTTGTCCGTTGCGGCATATTGCGCAGCAGCAGATTGCATTTTTGCGGCATTGTTGTAAATGCCCAAACCCGATTTCAAATAGTACTTGAAAAGGATTTTGTTGAATTTGTCCTGCGAACGGCTGCATTTCGAAATACCTTCGTTGCAAGTGGCTTCCATTTTGTCGTATTGCTTCAGGCCTTTCAAAGAGTACGCTTTATAAAGCATGGAATTGCATGATTTGTACTTCAGGTTCAGCGATTTGTCGAAATAGCTCAAAGCTTTGTCATATGATTTGACCTTAAATGCACAAACCCCGGCATTGTAATATAATGATGTGTCTGTTTTCCCCTCGGCTTCATACAAGCCTATGGATTTCTCAAACGAATCCAGGCCTTTTTGATATTCTTTTGCTTTATAGGCATCTGCTCCTTCTATTTTGTATTCTTTGGCAGTCTTGTCCTGTGCTTGTGCAAAGGATACAGCAAAAACCATTACGGCAAGTACAATTAATTTTCTCATTTTCATTTTCATTTTGTTCATATGTGATTTAAAAAAATTTCGGCAAAACTATAAAAAATTGCCAAACATTTTCATTCTAATTATTTAAGCAAACTTTTTTTTGCAGAAAAAATTATCTTTGCAAACGTAAATTCGCAAAAAATGTTTGCGTTCTTTCTTCCGTGATAAAACAAAATATATGCATAAGTCCCTTGTATCAAGATTCTTTCAAATTATCATTCTCCTTGTTTTTGATCTGGTGTTTGTTGTGGGTCAAGGGTTTTCACAGGAATCCGGACACGCAAAGGCTAGTGGTTTCGGTATTCCAAAATTGGATTCTGTTTTGTTGTCGGACTTGACGGTACTTACAACGCCTTCTTTTTTAAAATCGAAAGAACTCCCTTCTTTTAAGGATAATTCGACACAGCCCTATATGCGTTCGCTTTTTGAACAGGTTACGCTCGAATGTGGGCAATATTCAGGGATTGCCTTGAACTTTAATTATGAAATCAATTACAGGCGTGGATTGCCGTCCAATGTTCCCGAAAACCAATACCCGACCCATTTTACCTTTAACTTTATGAACGGGGGTTATGGATGGACCGGCGTGAGCTACATACATAGCTTTGAAATTGTTAAGGCAAACGGACAACCCAATGTGTTGGATTTTGGAGTGGATTCATTGGTAGGGCAAAGTATGTGGATGTCTGGGTATGACAAGTATTACAATGGGATGAAGAACAGGGTTGACGAGGTTTATCAAATCCTTGCAGGAACGCCGGAGGGCCTTAACACCTTAAAGAATTGGCTTGACAACCATCTTGAAGGCGCTGAAGTGGGAGGGATTGCCAGTTTCTATTCATCCAACCCCTGGAACCCCACACTCTTGCCAGAAGGGACTCCGGAAGGGGGGAAACATGTAATGGTCCAGTTTGGTTCGCCAGGCCATGCTTCTACCATTGTTGGCTGGAACGATTCCATCCGCTACGACTATAATAACGATGGAGCCTATACCAATGATATTGACATAAACGATGATGGTGTCGTTGATATGAAAGATTGGGAAATCGGTGGTTTGCTTTTTACCGAAAGCTATAACGGTGGTTATGATTGGGCCGATAGTGGTTTTTGCTATATGATGTACAAAACCCTGGCCGATGATTTATATGACGGAGGGATTTGGAACCATGCGGTGCACGTGCTGAAAGTGAAGGAAAATTACGGTCCTTTGCTGACGTATAAAATCCTGTTAAAATACAATTCCAGGAAAAGGATTAAAGTGAGTATTGGTGTATCGGGCCAAAATAGCGATGTCCCGGAATTTACGGTGGGCTTCCCGATTTTTGATTTTCAGGGGGGGAGCCAGTTTATGCAGGGAGGCTTTACAGTTGAAGAGAACAAAACAATTGAGTTTGGGCTGGATGCAACACCCTTGTTGGGCTGGGTAAATTCAGGCGAACCTGCAAAGTTCTACCTGATTATTGATGAATATGATCCAAACGGTGGCGGGGCCGGTGAAATTATCGGTTTTTCCCTAATGGATTATACAAACGGCCTTGTGGAAACGGAATCCCCACAAACGAATATACCGGTCGAAAACAATGATGTTACTTATGCAACTGTAATGGCTACCGTGGATTTTGACCAACTGAAAATCACTTCCCCTGCATTGCCCCATGCAATAATCGATGAGCCGTACAGCCATTATTTGGGTTTCACCGGGGGGAATGGGCCTTATGAGTGGAGCCTCGTGAAACACTATGGGCAGGGTTTCGAACTGGCAGATATGCCTGAAATCGACAATGTCCAACTGGAACCATCAAACAATGACAACGGTATTGCCCTACAGAAAATTGATTTTGATTTCCCTTTTTATGGAAAAAAATATGACAGTATCTATGTCCATGTGGATGGTTTTGTGATGTTCGACGAACAGGTGTATCCGTGGCCCTATTTGTTCGATCCACAGTTGATGTTGCGCAAGACAAGGGTCATTGCCCCTTTCCTGAACAAATACCTGGAACTTATTCCTGAAAACAATGATGCGATGTGGTACGATGGAAACGGGGATTTTGCCGCGTTCAAATGGAAGGCCAGTATGGTTAAGCAGGACACATTGGAGGATGTGGTTTTTGCGGTCATATTGTACCCTTCGGGAAATATCGAATATTATTATGGTTCCGATAATATGCTTTCCAGCCATATCTCGGTACTCGGCATTTCCGATGGCGATGATGTCAACTATTACTTTACCGAAAGAAATACGATTGCCACCGGGTCAAAGATTTCGTATGTGCCATCGCTTTTCCCAGAGGAAATGAACCTGAGCGATGATGGTCTGTTTTATGGCCTACCTCAAAAAAAATATACAGATGTCCCAATCGAATTCATGATTGAGGATGATGACAATGTGCGCGTAAGGAAAACCTTGCCGTTTTATAGTTGGTATTTGGGCATTGATGAAAAAGATGTTGTAAAGGGTGTGGTCAATTGTTTCCCCAACCCTTTTACCGATAAAATGAATGTTGAATTTAATTTGTCAGAAAAATCAAAAGTTTCACTTGAAATAAGGAACACCAACGGACAGCAAATTACAAATATTGACCTGGGTTATTTATCTTCAGGAATTCAAAATATCCCATGGGATGCGGAAAACGAAAGGGGGGAGGCTTTGCCAAAAGGGGTTTACTTTGTTTTGCTGAAAATTGGGGATGAGGTTTTTACAAAGAAGATCGTGTTGTTGTAAAGGTATTTTGCTTGAGTAATTGATTGCCTATCCGTCCTTAGCTTGCGAAGGCGGGTAATTGAAAAGGGTAATTAGTTGTAATTCGAAGGTAATTAATTGTAATTAAAAAGGGTAATTGATGGTAATTGGTTGAAAAATGATGATTTATAGATTAAGCAAAGCAAATTACTTACACAGTACAAATTACATTTCTTAAAACCATGCAACTATTCTACACACCCGATATTAATTCCGATATTTACACCCTTAACGAACAGGAATCGAAGCATTGCATACGTGTGTTGCGCTTGAAGATTGGCGATGAAATTTCCTTGACTGATGGGGTTGGGAATATGTATTTCACCAAGATTATCGAAGACCATTCAAAGCGTTGTACTGTTCAGGTTATGGAAGTGAAAAAGGAATATGGGAAGCGTCCGTTTAAAATCCATATTGCCATTGCCCCTACAAAAAATATTGCCCGTACTGAGTGGTTTATCGAAAAAGCCACCGAAATTGGGATTGATGAAATCACACCTTTGATTTGTGAACATTCGGAACGGAAAGCCGTGAAAACCGAAAGGCTTTTCAAAGTTATCACTTCAGCCGTTAAGCAATCCCTGAAAGCCTATCACCCCGTAATGAACGATGCTGTTGAATTCAAAAAATTTGTCAGGCAGGAAATTAAAGGGGCGAAGTTTATCGCCTATTGCAGTGATGAATATCGGGATTCACTGAAAAATATTTATACGAAAGGCGAAGATGCCCTTGTCCTAATTGGCCCGGAAGGTGATTTTAGCCCGGAGGAAGTTGACCTTGCAATCAATCATGGTTTTAAACCCGTAAGCCTTGGCTCAAGTCGTTTGCGCACAGAAACTGCAGCTCTGTATGCTTGTTGTGTCGTGAATTTGAGGAATGAGTAAAACCAAGGTTATGTTCTCTGGATTACAGGAAAACTCAAAAGGGAGTTTCACTAAAACGTTACTGTATAAATTGAAGATAGCCCCAAAGGGGCAGTAGCAGTACCGTGGGGCAAAGTCCTACAGAAATATCAACGGCAGAATAAGCTCTGAAAGAGCGACAGCCTATTTTCCGATAATTGTAATGTTTTATTCTTTTACCCTTTCAGGGTTATTTTTCTTTGTTAAGTCTGCTTTGGGCGTTGCCCAAAGTTTTTGTTAAAACCCCGTTGGGGTTGTTTTTTTTGACATTAATGACCTCGATAAATGCAGTTGTATTCTTGTTTTTTCTCATTGCGATATTCCTTCATTCCAGAAATTCATTTTTCAAGGATTTCTTGTCAAATTATTTTTCCTATTCCGTTTTTATTATCAAATTTTAAAAAGGTCCAATTCATTTGACCATAAATTCCATCATCTTCAATGCAGCAACTTCCCCTTTTCTTTTTAACAAATCCCTTGGTGTCTCATCGCCAACTTCGTAAACCAGGGCTTCGGCACCAAATTCAAAAAAGAAAAAAGTCCGGGAGCTGATCCTCACTTCATCGTCTGAACGGGGTCGGATATTGGGTTCGGGATCGCCAATCAACAAGCTCATTGAATCGATCAATGTGTTGACAAGTCCGGGCATGTTCCCTTTTAATTCCGGGTCTATCGTGTAATAAATATCTTCAAAGGTTGAATGGAAATCAATTCCCAAATAAAAGTTGCCACCCGTGCTTAAAACTTTCTTTTGCATGAAATCCCTGATAGCAGATGTTTCCGGTTGATTGAATTCCTGCCAGTCACGGTTCAGGTCAACCCCTTGTGCATTGGTTCGCCAATGGCCATTGTCAACACCGTCCGGGTTCATCATCGGGACAACATACGTATTGTACATCTCCCTGAATTTTGTAGCTGTTTCGCTTTCACCGGCAAGAACCTCCACAAAAGATTGCATGGCAAGGTAACCGGAAACCTCGGGCGGGTGCTGGCGCGATAAAACCAGAATCATCTTTTTGTCATCCGCGTTCCCGATTTTGAGCATGTTTATTGCCCGGCCTTGATGGCTCGTTGCGATTTGTTCCATGGAAACAAAAGGTTTTTTTGCCAAAGATTCCATCCAGGTATTTGCGTTTTTGGAAGTCAAAAGTTCCTGTGCGGAAATCCACAAGGTATCCGGCCCGATTGAAATCTTCATCGTTATATCATCTGGCAGTAACCTGTCGTTTTTCTTTTTCTCAATACTTCCTAAAATATAATTTGCCGAATCAAGCCTTTGCCAATTTATCCCATCATGGCTCAATTTCGGGTAATACCTATGCTTCACCCCAAACAGGTAAGTGAGTTTAAGGTAAATATCCTGCTGGTTTTCCGACCAGATTTTAAAAGCGTACCAGGGACTTTGGTTAATGGGCGTGTTTTCTGGTGTTATCAATGCAGTTATAAGTGTGTCGTTGCTCAAGACCATGCCGTTCAACCTTGCACCGGCAAATTCATTGGACGAATAAATCCCCTTTCCCAAATCATAGGTTTTTTTCACCTGTTCCTGGATAGGGACAATCTGTGTGTTTACCTTTAACATGGCATCCTGTCCTTTCCATTTCGAATCCCAACACGACCATGTTATGATAATCAATAGGGAAAAAAGGAAGGTGCTGCTGTATTTGTTAAAACTCATAGAATGGGATTTGATTTTTTTAGGATTGACCTATAACTTTTTTTCATCTATTTGAATTAGACCATGATTTTTTACAAAATGATTCGATGGGGGCTTTAAATAATAAGACAGTTTTGTATATGGTATTTATTTGTCCATAGCCCCATCAAATATTTCAGCCCCACCAACAACAGGAATAACCAGCTTTGTAGCATTTAGGTCGATGGTGAGCTCCGTTCCCGGATCGGGCCAAAGGGTGAAATCGCGGTCACTTGAAAAAATCATCAACCCGATTTGCTGTCCGGCTGGGATGATTTGATCATCGGGCTGCAGGTCGAAAGTTATTTCGTAAAATTCCCCCGGAACGAGTGGCTCGCTTTCGGTAAGGGAACGATAGTTCTGTGGGTCGGCCCAACCCCGTGTAATAAGGTTTTCGGTGATCTTAGCTTTTCTCCTTTCCGTCCAGGGCAGGGAAACCAGCCAGACCGAAAGATTGGCAGCGGGCTTGCTGCTTGCCAGTTTAATGGTAATACGGGCTCTCCCCGAAATGTGGATTTCCTTTGTAAGTTTTGGGGTTACATAAATTAACCGGTGGTTTGTAAATTCCGCTTTTGCCAGCGTTGTTCCCGAAAAAGAAAAGTTATCGACTAAAGTTTCCGTATCCTGGTTTTCTGACGGGACTGTGCTTAACTTCCCCTGACCCGGCGCTCCGGCTTTCAGGTACAAAACAACATCGGATGCATTCGGGTTTGGATAATCTTCATAGGCCGTTGGTTTTGACCTTTTGTCATGTTCGCGCACGATCCAGGCTTTGGCGTCATTTTCCACACCGTTTTCCACACCAAACAAATACCGGGTAAACCAACGGTTCATCATTTTCATGGGAGGTGGGCCGCCGTGCCCGTTCTGATGGTAGTAAATCTGTGCAGGGATACCCTTTTCTTTTGCGGCTTCGTAAATCCGCAGGCTATGCTCGGGCATTACGTTCCAGTCGTTGAAACCATGTGACATTAGCAAAGCCGCTTTCATGGGTTCCATGTCGTTCAGGTAATCACGCCCGGCCCAGAAATCGTTGTAATCGCCCGTTACCCGGTCCTGTCCCCTTGCCATTTCACCGTCCCTCACGATGGAATCGCTGTAAGCCCGTTTAGATTCATCACCGCTGTGGATAAAATCATAAAGGACATCCACATCTTCACCGAGATAACCTCCCGGATGTCTTACCAGCCCATTTGATCTGTAATAGTGATAATAAGAGGTGTTGGGAGAAATGGGGATAATGGCTTCCAGTCCTTTAACTCCGGTGGTTGCGGCTGCCAACGGTAAAGTTCCATTGTAGGAAGTTCCGGTCATCCCCACTTTCCCCGTTGACCAATAGGCTTTCACTTCTTCCTTGCCATCTCGCTCGGTATAGCCTTTTGCCCGTCCGCATAACCAGTCGATAACGGCCTTGGGCGCAAGGGATTCGTTGTCACCTCCAACCGTGGGCGAGCCATCTGATAAACCTGTTCCGGGCGAGGAGGAATGGACCACAATGTATCCGCGCGGGATCCATGTTTTCGTATGCGATGTGGAAATAATGGGCCTCGTCCCCCGGCGTTTAATTGAGGCCGGGTGTTTGTGCGGAGGTGGAACAGTATTCAATTCGTGCCTTACGTCCCAAAAGATGCCTTCTGAATCTTCGGCCACACCGGCAAAATAGGGACTTGAAATGTAAATCACCGGAAGTTTCAGGCTGTCGGTATCGGTTTGAAATGGCCTTGTGACATCTACGTGCATACGGTCGGGTTTCCCATCGCCATCGGTGTCAAATTCAGTCTCGACCCACAGGTCGTGCCGGATCCATTCATCCGGTGTGTCAAATCCGGGAACAACCTGGGCTTCCCCATCCACAAAAACCGGAACGGCTTTTTCTTTGTCTTTTTTCTTGTTTTTCTTTTTTTGTGCAAGGCCGGAAGGGGCAATTGCCAAAAGTATTGCAATAAGGAGAACCGTGAAGCGTAGGTTGTGTTTTTGTTTCATGATGACTTGTCTAATTTGCATTTGCTAAATTACGTTTTATTTGAATATCGCACAGGTTTTCTATTTCCCCGTAACTGATATTTCCCACTTCAAAAGAACAAGTCAAAATGAATAGGTTATTTCTGAACAGGCACTTAGCGGTCAGGCTGAGCTTGTCGAAGCCTGTCGAAGCCTGTCGAAGCCTGTTTAAAAAGGCTGAACGCCTTGCCGGCATTGGCCCGTTCCGGCAGGTGGGCGAGGCTTCTTGAAATTTGTTTGCAGATTAAAGGTGAAACTATCATTTTAATTAGCTTTGCAAAAAATAATGAAATGAGAAGAATCCTTTTTTCCCTGATGGTTATTGCATTTTCCCAAACACTTTTGGCACAAACCACGGTACAGATTGCTTTGTTAAAGTATTCCGGAGGTGGCGACTGGTATGCAAACCCCACTTCATTGCCCAATCTTATTGAGTTTTGCAATGAGAATATCCAGACCAACATCAATCCCGAACCAGCAACAGTGGATGTGGGAAGCCCGGAGATTTTCAATTTCCCTTTTGTGCATATGACAGGCCATGGAAATGTGGTTTTCTCGAATCAGGACATAAAGAACCTGCGTGATTATTTGATAGGTGGGGGTTTTTTGCATATTTCCGATAATTATGGACTTGATAAATTTATCCGCCGGGAGATGAAACGTGTTTTCCCCGAACTCGATTTTGTTGAATTGCCTTTCGACCATCCAATTTATCACCAGAAATACGATTTCAATAACGGACCGCCAAAGATCCATGAACATGACGGCAAACCGGCACAGGGTTTTGGGTTGGTGTTTGAAGGACGGCTGATTTGTTATTACGACTATGAATGCGATCTGGGCGATGGTTGGGAGGACCCCGAAGTCCATAACGATTCCCAGGCAACCCGCACCAAAGCTTTGGAAATGGGGGCGAATATTGTGGAGTATGTTTTTACGCAATAGCGGAAATGGAATTGATGGGTTCTTGTGCTAAAAGGTCAGGTGGGCGTCCGTAGCTTGCCGAGGCGGGTAATTGATGGTAATTGGTTTTTGTATGAAAATTCCTAATCTTGATAAAAAACTTTTCATTCTCCTCTCTGTGGCCGTTTGGGCATATATTTGGCTTCGGGCGGCTTTTGTCCCGATCCTGAGCGATGAGGTGGCCACCTTTTTCATGTATGTCCAAACCGGCAGATTTTTTCCTCCTGACATGGCCTGGGACGCCAACAACCATATCCTGAACTCGGCACTTGCCCGAATCGGCTATTTGTTGTTCGGCCCTTCTGCTATTGGTTTGCGGCTCGCTTCTGTTCTGTTCGCACCTGTTTATTTTTTCTTTGTTTTCAAAATTGGTGACCTGACAAAAAATTCCTTTGTCCGGTGGGCTTTCTACCTTGCTATGATGACAACACACTTTATCGTGGAATTCTTTAGCTATTCACGGGGCTATGGAATGTCGCTGGCACTATTGACCGGGGCAATTTGGTTCCTGATCCGTTCAGTGCAAAACCCAAAACTGGAATCCGTAATCAAAACACTGGTTTTTACTATTCTCGCTGTAAGTGCCAACCTTAACCTTTTCCAAACCTCTTTGGTTATTTTTGGGGTTTTGTTCCTGGTTTCTATTGTCAACCTTCGGAAACTCCGAACGGCTGAAGTTTTCTTCATGTTTTTTTTCATTTTCTTTTTGGGCGGGTTGAGTACATGGTTCTTTGCTGATTATTCCTTGCATTTGCTTGATGAAGGGAGATTGTATTATGGCTCGGGGGATGGTTTTTGGCAGAATACGATCCTTAGCTTGTCGGCTCTTGTATATGGAAAAGCACAAGTTCTTTTTGCTGTTTATTTTTTGCTGATGATTATTCTATCGGTAATCGGTTTTGTTTTTTTCTTGAAAAACAATAAATCCTTTTTCCAAAATCCGTCACCTGGGTCTGTTTTCCTGATCCTGATCCTGGGAAATATGGTTGCCGCATTTTTCCTCTATTATTTATTCGGTGTGAACTTTCAAGAGGACAGGACAGCTATATATTACCTGCCCCTGTTTTTCGGCCTGGCAGGTTTTGTGGTTGATTATCTGGTTCAAAGGAAAGGAAAGTGGGTTCTTTTATTGTTGATCCCTCTTTATTTCCTGCCGGCTTTTAGTTTGGGGAAAACCAGTTTGGTCCGATCTTCCTACGACCGTATGCCATATGTCCCAAAATCTTTTTTTGAGGAAGTTTCTTCTTCTGTCAAGGACGGTGATTTCCCGCCTGTTGTTGCGGGGATACATAAAAGGAAACAGGTGTGGGCCTGGTTCAATTATTTGTCGGGCGGTAAGATGAACCCTGTACTTTTTAGTGATGAGCCTGTTTTGTCAGCCGATTATCTGATATATGATTTTGAGAAAAAAGAAAAACCGGAAGGGCTTTACGATGAAATCCTTTATGATGAAAACAGTGGTTTGTCGTTGATGAAAAGGAAAACACCCGTGAAAAAAAATGTTTTATTGGAGAAAGTGGTTTCAAACACACCTTTGGTTTTTTCCGGTGAATACCTGAATTTATTGAGGACAAATATTGATACCCTTTCTTCTCGTGGTTTATTGGTTGAATTTGATTTTGAAATCGAAAGCAATACAATTCCCTTTGAGGGTGTGATAGTTTGTGAAATCCGTAACTCGGTGGGAAAGAAGATCAAATCCGAAGCTTTGGACCTTGATCAAATGCAACCTGAATGGAACAAAGAGGCCAATAGTATCCATCATTCGCTCCTGCTTTCGCCCATCACGGATTCTTCTTCATCTTTATTGGTCTATATTTGGAACAAAAGAAAAGAGGAATTCCGGTTTGTAAGAGGGGAAGTCCTGGTTTATTCCTATCAATAAGGGAGGAATGGGAATTTGGTTCTCAAATGATTTACTCAAGCCTCGAATCAGGAATCCGTTTCATCCCCTGCATCCGGTAAACAAAAACATTCATAACATGCTTGCCACATCGTGAAATGGGAAACTCACCTGCTGCTTCAATGGATTCAAAATAGTTTTTATAGAGGGTATTTGGATCGGTAAAGTCACGGCTTGTGGTGATGTAGTAGGCTTCCATCCCCAACGAAAAACCGCCCCTGTCCTTGTTTATCCAATGGTATTTGTGGATTTGTCCCAAATCACCGATGGCCAGTAAGTTCAACCCAAGGGGACGGGCAACATAATAGTCGAGGTTTGCCGCCGGAAACCAACGGTTGGAAATGATGACAGCATTTTCACCCATCCTTCGGGCAATCAAATCTTTTTCAAATATTTTAGTAAAACCTTCGCTAATTTGTTCCCAGCCGTAAAGGTCCAGCGAGATATCCTTTTTCCCCAATTCTTTTTCCGCGGTATTTTTCGCATCGGGATTTATAAAGCCACAATTGACCTGAAAAAGGCCGGCAACGACGATAAGCAAAATCAAATAAATTGCATATCGCAGTTGGCCCAGGATCATAAAGGGATACTCCCTCTTTTCTGAAACACTGCTCAACCAGGAAGCAGCAACAATATTCAGTGTGACATATGCAGGCCCCGTCCAATGGGGAAGTGTTCTCCTGAACAAGGAAAACAGGATGAAAACAAGGATGAGGGGAATGCTTGTCCACATGATGAGATGAAAGGGTTTTTTTCCCATGAACCCATCTTTCTTTTTAACAAATGCCCAAATAGCCATTATGGCAAGCACTACGTTTACCGGGTTGTTGTAGAAAAATTCACCCAGGATTTCCGTCAGTAAGAAATCGGGTCGCAAGGAACTATCAAGTAAACTTACCCTTCCCCCCTGAAAAGCAAGGCTGATGAAATCATTTTGCATATTCCACCAAATCACCGGGAAAAACAACATTAGCGAAATAAAGACTGAAGCATATAAACTAAATGACTTCAGCCATTTCCTGTTGTTGAAAAGGATATATCCACCTATCCCAAACCAAATAAAAACGGTGGTGTATTTTGAGAGCATCCCCAATCCGATAAACAGTCCGGCGAGCAATAAATCTTTTTTGTTTTCAATTTGGACTTCACCTGATGATAAGGCTTTTAGGGCAAACAGTATAGCAAGTAACCAGAAAAAAAGTTGAGGTGAATCGGGAAGGATAAATGTGCCGGCAATGATGAAACTGTAAATGGACGTATTGTAAAGGATCGCGGCATAAAGCCCTGCCAGGCTGTCTTTTATTTTTTGCCCGATCCTGAATATTATCAGGGTATTAAGTGTGCCAAAAACAATGGCCCCGAGCCGGATGAAAAACTCACTGTCGAACAACAAATTGAACGAAAACAACTGAATCGTGAACCCAACCATGGGCGGATGGTCGAAATGGCTCCAGTCAGGGTAAAGGGCGTAGGTCCAGTAATAGACTTCATCGTTGCCCAAATCGAGGTTAGAGGCAAGGATGGCCCGGATTATGGCCGATATCCCCATAAGGAAAAAGAGGGCTGTATTTATTCTTTTGTCGGTCAACATTAGTTATTCCCCCTTTTTCTATTTGGCTTCCAGATAAAATGATAGAAATTAAAGGCAATAAACAGTAGCGATGCAGTGCCCAGGATACGTAACAGCCATGTTTTGTAAATGTCAATTTCAGGTGATGCGTTTTTGTTGGGGAATTCACCATCCGTCCGGCAAAAAGCATTGAGGTAATAGGTGGTTCCGTCCTGAAATTCGATTTCTGTCCTCACATAGGAATCGCCGGTTTTAAAAACATAGAAAGCAGATATCGTATCTTTCATGCTTTTAAGTATTTTTCCACCTTGTCCGATAAAGCGGAATTCTTTTGCCGGACGGTCTGTGGAAACGATAATCGTATCATTGCCTTTAAAATCAATATTCCTGATGACCGGTAAGTCTTTGCTCTTTTCGATTTTTTCCTCAAAACTTTCCCCGTCCGGCCTGTAAATCCATGCACCAAACGAATTCCCCTTTTTGAGTGCATTTAAAATATCTTTTCTATCTGTTGAAGGGGAATTTATAAACGTGCAATTATGGCCTATTTCATCAGGGTTTGAAATATCGTGGGCATCGTCATCACCAATAATCGTAATGTAATTTCCCGAGGATAAAGCCGCATCCCAGTGCTCCAGCGAAAAACGGTAATTGTTCAGTACTTCGATACCATCATAATTCGCAAGGTATTTCATATCGTCTGGTGCATACCCATGCCTGAGTTTCGGGTGGGCAATGATTACGAGCTCATTATCATTGCGAAGTAAATTCAGGATATGCTGTTTGTTCGACAGCGTTTGGAAAAACGGGAAATCCGTCCACAAGACTTTTTGTGAACCTATAAGAACCTGATGGTTTTTTTTAATTCCATAGCCATGTTCATACACCGGGATATAGGAGGGCTCATCTTCTTTGTAGCGGTTGATTTTCTGATAGTCGGAAGTGGCAATGATATCGTATCCAAGGCTTTCATAAAGATCGTGGATTTTTTCGTTTGTGTTTCCCCTGCCCGAGGTAATCCCTTTCCAGGCATAGGACTGAATCTGGAAATTGGCCTTCTTCCATTGGTTTCCATTCATCCCGGAATAGGGCTTGTAAATTTCATTTCCCGAGAAAGGGGGGGTATTCCTGAACTTATAAACCGGGCTGAAAATATGATGGGTGGCCGCAATAAAAAGTATAAGGCCAATCAGCATCAGCAATCCTTTACCTAAGCCTTTTACGATGGAAAGAAACAATTTCATGTGCCTGTATCTAAATGAGCCCGCAAATTTACGAATTATTCAATCCCTTAGTTTTTATTAATCTATCGGAAATCTGGTTCTGAAAATGAAATATGGAGGGGCGTGTCACTTGCATTAATAAATAAATCTGCAATGTAATTGCTATTTTGTCTAATTTTGGGAAAACCAATTATTGTGTACCAATTACTTACAATATTATATGATGCCATTTCTAAAAAATTATGAAACAAATAGTTATACTTATTCGTACTACACAGGAGTTTTGCCGATAATAATTATGATCAGAAAATGGAAGAATTGATGGAGCTTAGTGATAGCAAATGTTTCAGAAGGAAAAGACCTGTTTTCTTTTTTTGTAAAGGAAGATCATAAAGGTGAAAATCATTCTCATTTTGGGAATTGAAAGAATTTATTTAAGTTTGACAATATTTTATAACATATGAGTGCTTTTAAGATTTTTATCGTTGAGGACGATCCGTTGTATGGTCAAATGTTGAAGTACCATTTATCCTTAAACCCGGATAATGAGGTTTATAATTTTGAATCGGGTGCCGAATGCCTGAAGAACCTTTACCGGGGACCCTCCCTTATCAGCCTTGATTATTCATTGCCCGATATGTCGGGTTTTGAAGTTATTAAAAAAGTCAAATCATTTAATCCCGAAATTCCGATAATTATCGTTTCGGGGCAGGAAGATATTGCCACGGCCGTAAACCTGTTGAAGGACGGGGCTTACGATTATTTTGTCAAGGATGAAGACACCAAGGAGAGGCTTTGGAATTCGTTGAAAAATATAAAGGAACGCCTGGAACTGAAGAATGAGATCGATGTACTGAAAGCGGAAGTTGGGAGGAAATATGAATTCAGGAATATCATCAAAGGGAACAGTCCGGCAATCAAGCAGATTTTCACGCTTATCGAAAAAGCGACCAAGACAAATATTACCGTTTCGATCTATGGCGAAACGGGAACAGGAAAAGAACTTGTGGCGAAAGCCATTCACTATAACTCCCACCGGTCGAAATATTCTTTTGTCCCGGTAAACGTTACGGCAATTCCTTCCGAGTTGATCGAAAGCGAATTTTTTGGCTATGAGAAAGGTGCTTTTACCGGTGCCACGACCCGGAAAATAGGGAAATTTGAAATGGCGAACAAGGGAACGATTTTCCTGGATGAAGTAGGGGAGATGGATATGAATATGCAGGCCAAGTTATTGAGGGTCTTGCAGGAAAAAGAACTCTACAGGGTAGGTGGGACCAAACCCGTAAAATTTGATGCCCGTGTTATCGTGGCAACAAACCGTAATCTCGCCAAAGAGGTTCAAAAGGGTAATTTCCGTGAAGATTTGTATTATCGCTTGTTGGGCTTGCCCATCGAAATCCCGCCATTGCGTTACAGGGGAAATGATATTTTGATCCTTGCCAAATTTTTTGTTGATGAATTCACAAAAGAGAACGGTATGGAGAAAATGCTGATTTTGCCGGATGCCCAGGAAAAACTTTTGAAATACCCTTTTCCTGGCAATGTTCGGGAACTGAAAGCGATAATGGAACTTTCCTGTGTGCTTGCAAATACACCTGAAATCCTTGCCGATCATATTTCTTTTAATTCGACCAATGCAAAAAGTGATTTTTTATTGGAAGAGGATACCTTGAACGGTTATGTGAAAAAAATATTGACCTATTATTTGCAGAAATATAACAACAATGTAATGGTTGTGGCCAAAAAGCTGGATATAGGGAAATCCACTATCTACCGTATGTTGAAAAATGAAGAAATTTAAAATGCTTTAAGGTGTGTTTTGTCACTGCGCCTGCTATAGGTTGATATATGAATTTCCCTATTTCTGAATAGTTTTTTCAAATAGAGAAAAACCAATATGCACAGCGTTTATAAGTAGTTTAAAAACAGGGCGTTTGCTGAATGGTATAGTAATTGAGTAGGCTTTTGTCAAATTGAGCAATAATCAACATTAAGAAAAATAAAAAAAATTACAATCAATGGAATCAAAGAAATTATTCGACCTTGCCAACCTGGAGGAAATGCTGGGGGGAGACAAAGAAGCAGTTTTTCAAATGGTGAAAATCTTTCTGCAAGCCACACCCGAAAGCCTTAGTGAATTAGTCAGGAGTTATGAAAAAAACGATATGAATGGGGTGAGCAAACTTGCTCATAAATTAAAGTCTTCCGTTGATATTTTTTGTGTAGATGATATTAAAGCCGACATAAGGAAATTGGAAAACAATACCAGGGAGAACATCAATATGGACGAAGTTCCCGGTTTGGTCGAAAAAATAGATTCCATTCTTTCAGCTGCCATCGATCAGGTTAAAGAAGAAAAAATAAGACTTGGTGACATGCTCTACAAAAATGAGAACGCCGGTTAATTTCAGAAACTAAAATAAAAGGTGCGAACCTTTATGGGTTCATGCCAACTCCCTCTAAAGTATTTCTTATAACATTAAAATTAAGCCCCGTTCATCGAACGGGGCTTTTCATTTGTCAGGGAATTCTTTATCCCGGTTTATGTAAAAAAGTTGTTTTTTCCTACAAAGGGATATTGCCATGTTTCTTTGGTGGATTTGATTTTGTTTTGTTTTGTGTCATTTCCAATGCCTGTACGATTTTTTTCCGTGTCTGTTTTGGATAGATTATTTCATCAATATAACCCATTTCAGCGGCTTTATAAGGGCTGGCAAAATTCTCTTTGTAATCCTCCACAGCCTTTGCCCTGTCTTCTTCGGTAAGCTTGTCCCTGAAAATAATGCTCACGGCACCATCAGCTCCCATTACTGCAATTTCGGCACTTTGATAAGCATAATTAATATCGGCGCCGATGTGTTTGCTCGACATCACGTCATAAGCGCCACCATAAGCTTTTCGGGTGATGATAGTAATCTTTGGGACAGTGGCTTCGGCAAAAGCATACAACAACTTGGCCCCGTGTTTAATGATTCCGCCATATTCCTGGGTCGTGCCTGGTAAAAATCCCGGGACATCAACAAAAGTAATCAATGGAATATTGAAGGCATCGCAAAAGCGGACAAACCTAGCACCTTTTATCGAGGAGTTTATGTCGAGTACGCCTGCAAGGTTTGCCGGTTGATTGGCGACAATCCCAACGGGCCTTCCTCCAAATCGGGCAAAACCAATGATGAGGTTTTGTGCATAATAAGGCATTACTTCAAAAAAGTTATGTTCATCCACTACTGTGGTGATGATATCTTTCATGTCGTAAGGTTTGTTGGGGTCATCGGGGACAAGGGTGTTGAGTTTCTCGTCTTCCCGGTTCACATCATCTGTGCAAGGTTTTATGGGAGGGTCTTCCATGTTGTTCGATGGCAAAAAGCTCATGAGTTCGCGCAACATCATCATTGCCTTTTCATCATCATCGGCTATCAGGTGGGCAACCCCGCTTTTTGAATTGTGGGTCATGGCACCTCCAAGGGCTTCTTTTGTGACTTCTTCGTGGGTCACTGTCTTTATTACATCCGGGCCAGTGACAAACATATAGCTCGTGTCTTTCACCATCATAATAAAATCGGTAATGGCGGGCGAATAAACTGCGCCACCTGCACAAGGGCCCAATATTGCCGATATTTGCGGAATAACCCCAGAGGCAATGGTGTTCAGGTAAAAAATGTCGGCATAACCGGCAAGGCTCTCCACGCCCTCTTGTATCCTTGCACCTCCCGAGTCGTTTAACCCAATGACAGGTGCGCCCATTTTCATGGCAAGGTTCATCACTTTAATTATCTTATCGGCATTTGTCCGGCTCAGTGTTCCGCCAAAAACCGTAAAATCCTGTGCGAAAACATAAACCAACCTACCATCGATTTTTCCATATCCGGAAACCACGCCATCACCGGGAATTTTATTTTTGTCGATACCAAAGTCTTTCGCCCTGTGGGTCATGAATTTGTCCAGTTCCATAAAAGATTCGGGATCAAGTAAGTCCTTGATACGTTCGCGGGCGGTTTTCCTGCCTGCTTTATGTTGCCTTTCTATCCTTGCTTCCCCTCCACCAAGCTCAGCTATCTTTTGTTTTTCCTCAAACAGTTGGTACTTTTTTTCTAATGACATAATATGTGTTTTTGCTTATTTCAATTTAATTATTCTATGACAACAAGTGGCTGGTTGCCATCAATGGTGTCGCCTACCTTCACAAGGATATCCTTGATAACCCTGTCTTTTTTCACCTTGTACTCGCTCTCCATTTTCATGGCGGATATAATGATTACCGTGTCACCGGCTTTTACATTATCCCCTTTTTTAACAAGGATCTTTACAACTTTCCCGGGCATGGGCGATGAAATTGTATTTTCATCATCCATTTCGCCTGAACTTCTGTTTTTCAGGTATTTTGCTTCCGCATCCAGAATGTCGATATCGTAGGAATTATATAAGGTGTTAATGGTATAGGTTTTTGGTTTTTTCCCCTGGATGAGTTCCACATTAAAGGATTTGTTCTTGTGCAAAATGGAATAAACGCCATTTTCGACTTTTACCAGATCCACTTCATAAACCTGATCGTCAATGGAAATCCTGTAGATATTCCCTTTTTTGCTAAGCAGTTCAACATTGGATGAACTACCGTCTATATTTATTTCTAAAGCCGGTGA
>JAADJA010000189.1 GCA_013151015.1 Chlorobiota bacterium | reverse complement strand
GGTTTTTTCCCTGATAAGTATTTCTTTACTATATATTAATGTGGAATCAGTGATTTCATATGTTGCAAATATTTTAAAATTACCTGCGTCGATGTCAATGGGATCGGGGATTATTTTTACAACAAAGCCTTCGGGGATATTCAGGATCGTCCGCTGTTTATTTTGTCTCCTGAAATCAAAAGCATAGGCATAAGCCCTTGTTGAATCTATTGCCGCATCATTAAAATCTTCATCCAAATCAAGGCTCAGGAGCAGTTCATCCCCCAAATCGATCACATTATTTTCCAATACCATATTATAGTTGATCTCAAAATTCCGGACAATGGAATCAGAAGGCGTATGGTCAAATTCATTTAGGGTATAATTATTATCGGTTTGCGTTAGGAAGTACCTCACCATTTTCCCCTTGTCAGGGCTTCGCAGGTTATCCATGAAATACTGAAAAGAATATTTTTGCATCCCGCCCAACAGGATCGTGCCATCAAGAAGCATATCATCCACTTCAATTGAAATTTCGTTGTTTACCTGCATGAAGTTATCTTGGGGCAAAATTTCAGGGACCCTGATAATCAGATAGTTTTCACCATCCTCAACAATCGCACTCTTTCCCTGGATGCCTTCATGTACCTCGCCCAAAAGTGTATAGCTTACCGTTGGATCAAGAAACACAAACTTGTCATCCATTTTCACAGCACAAATCATGTGATTGTCAACAACAACGGATGGAATATCGCGAGAGTAGCAAACATGCCCGGTGCCAATCCAACACAAGCGTGCATCAAAACCTGCATTTACCAACATTGCTTTTAAAAGATTGGCCATCCCTTTGCAATCGCCGTATTTGGTCGTGAAAACCTTGCTTGGTGTTTCCGGTTTTAAGGCGGCAATCCCATCTTCAAAGGCAATATAACGGATATTACTTTGTACCCAGGAGTAAATGGAGGCAATTTTTGTCGAATCCGAATTTTTATCGGCGATCAATTCTTCAGTTAGTTCTTTTATTTCCCAGGAAAGTTGTGCATTCCCAATCAATGATTTGTACCATCTATACAGGTCATCGTTGTTCTGCACTATGTTTATTTGTTTCTCAGTGTAACTGAAACTTTTCACCAAAATAATAAGATGTGGAAAAACGCAAGATGAACCGGGAAGGTTATCCAAACCGATACTGCCGGGAATATTTCTTGCCTTAAACTCAATTATCCTTCCTTTGCCATTAGCTTCATTATACTCTCTCTTTTCGGTATCGAACCCGGTAAAATTTTCCTCGATAATTTCGAGCTTGACATAATCAGGCACATGAAACCTTATGACCCGTTCAACGACACCATAATCGCTACCGATAAAAACCCGGGCAAAATACCTTGGGTCAAGAAAAGTTTTTGTTGTTTTCAGGACAATTTGGTCAGACTGTTTTTTCATCCCCATAAAAAAACTGCAAACTTTTGCATCATGGTAAAAAATCCCTTCCGATTCATAGTTCCCGCAGCGCTGAAAGTGTTCGACCGAATAAGAATTGGGTGAGCTAAAACGGTGGCTTGTCAATTCGGAATAATTATCATAGAACTTTCTGGCCAAAACTTTTGCATTATCTTGCAAAGCGATATACGTATCATTGCTTTTCTCGATTACTTTTAATGGATTTGAACTACGGTCCCGCTTAAATGTGTAATCAATTGTGGAATTGAGCAGGACAGCTTCTTCTTTAGGAAAAGCCTTGATCAGATTTTCCAATTCAACGGAACCCAATTCGCTGTTTTCTTGTCCAAGTATTGAAACAAAGGGAACAAGAAGCAGAAGGGTCATTGTGAAACGCAACATAAAAAACGGAAATTATTCAAGTTAATGCTGTAAAAATATAATATTTATTTGAAACGAAACAACAGATCAATTCTAAATAATTAATTTCGCAGAAATAAAAATCAAAAACAGATGCCCAACACAATCCTTATAAAAAACATCAAAGAACTTGTTCAGGTTGAAGACCAACCGCTTAAAATGCGTGCAGGTAAACAAATGTCGGATTTGCACACCATTGGAAATGCCTATTTGCTCATTGAAGATGGGAAAATTTCGGGTTTTGGGAAAATGGAAAAAATACCCGGTCAGTTCCCATCAAAACAACAAAACTTTCTTTCAATTGATGCTTCGGGCAAAATGGTTTTCCCATCTTTTTGTGATTCGCACACACATCTTGTGTATCCGGCCAGCCGTGAAATTGAATATGTTGACAAAATAAAGGGATTGTCCTACGAGGAAATTGCCAAAAAGGGCGGTGGGATTCTCAACACTGCCCGTAAAATGCAGGATATTTCAGAAGATGAACTCTACGAATCGGCCATGGAACGCTTAAAAGAAATTACCACCATGGGAACCGGGGCCGTTGAAATAAAAAGTGGTTACGGCCTTACTACCGAAAGCGAACTGAAAATGCTCCGGGTCATTCATCGGTTAAAAGAAAATTCGCCCCTTAGCATTAAATCCACCTTTTTGGGTGCCCATTCCATCCCGGCCAAGTACCGTGGCCGTCAGGAAGAATATGTTGATTTGGTCATTAACGAAATGATCCCACAGATTGCATCGGAAGAATTGGCCGACTATATTGATGTATTTTGCGACAAAGGTTTTTTTACCGTGGAAGATACGGACAGGATTTTAATGGCCGGGCTGAAACATGGCCTTCGTGCAAAGATCCATGCCAATGAACTTGATTATTCAGGCGGGATTCAAGTTGGGGTAAAATACAATGCCCTATCTGTTGACCATTTGGAGTTCACGGGCGCAAAAGAAATAGTGACCCTGAAGAATACCGAAACCATGCCCACCATTCTCCCCGGTGCAGCTTTTTTCCTGGGAATGGTTTATGCGCCTGCCCGAAAAATGATTGATGCCGGTCTTCCGATAGCTCTTGCCAGCGACTTTAACCCGGGTTCTTCCCCTTCCGGCAATATGCAGCTCATCCTTTCGATGGGAAGCATTTTATATCAGCTCTCCCCCGAGGAATCTATCAATGCAGTTACCCTGAACACCGCTTATGCCATGGATTTGAGTAATTCCCTTGGCTCAATTGCGCTTGGTAAGAAAGCAAACGTATTTATCACTAAACCCATTCCCTCAATTGAATTTATGCCCTATTATTATGGTAGCAATAAAGTGGAAACAGTTATTCTAAATGGAGAGGTTCAATAAAATATTTGGTTTGATCGTTAATTGATACCGAAAGAAATCAGGTCTATCCGGATAAATATCGCATCTTTAACAGGTGATTTATCTCGAACCCTGACTTTATCGAAAGCCCTTTATCAGAATATTGCTGATTCGATAAAACTTTGTTTTTGCCTGCCCGTCCATACTATTGCCATCCCGGAAAGGTAGGCGGGCAATGCTGTCAAATAATATGGGAAGCTACCAAAAATTGAAGAAAACATATATGACAAATTGGGATCAACTTCCTGATTCCCAAAACCAATCAGCTAATCCCCAAATAAAGTCCCAGCAAGATCGGGGCAAAAAAAAACAGGTAAGAGACTAGCTCCTACCCGTTTTTAGTAGAGTGATGAAAAGAAGAAAAGAATAAACCTAATTATTAACCAAAACCAATTTTAAAGGATTATCACACTCTACCAGTTTTTAAATATCTTCAAATAACGTATTTTATTATCTCACTTT
>JAADJA010000234.1 GCA_013151015.1 Chlorobiota bacterium | reverse complement strand
ATGACGATAAATACGAAGCTTATTTGGAAAAATACAAGGGGGAACATGAACGGGCAAAAAGAGCCATGCAACACGAACGTTTTGTTGTTCCGGAACATAGCCATTTTAAGTTTTTATTTGCCAGCCGTAACGAAGCCAATATTGGCGAGTTGATAAATATTGCATTGACTGATTTAGAAGAAGCAAATCGCGAGAAATTGTACAGTGAAGATGGTGCAGGTATCTTCCAGAACATTGACTTTAACAATAGCAAACTTGGTGAGCCAAAGGATAAAAATACACGACTAAAAAATCTTTTACTTGACTTTAATCAAGATAAACTGGACTTACGTCCTTCTCATTTGGATGGAAATGATATTATTGGGGGGGCTTATATGTTTCTGATAGAACGCTTCGCAAGTGATGCAGGAAAAAAAGCAGGTGAATTTTTTACGCCCAAAGAAGTCTCTACCTTAATTGCCAAGTTGACAAAATCGAAACCGGGGTCCAGGATATGCGACCCAACTTGCGGTTCGGCATCTTTGCTAATTAAAGCAGGTAACGAAGTTGGTTCCGATAACTTCTCTTTATACGGGCAAGAAGCCAACGGTAGTACATGGGCATTGGCTGTGATGAATATGTTCCTGCATGGATTCGACAATGCTACCATACGTTGGGGCGATACCATCCGTAACCCAAAACTAAAAGAGGGTGATGCTTTAATGAAGTTTGACACTGTGGTAGCAAATCCTCCATTTTCACTTGATAAATGGGGAAAGGTTGAAGACAAAGACGCTGACAGAACAACTATTTCATACGACCCTGAAACAGACCAGTACAACCGGTTTTGGCGGGGTGTGCCACCTAAGAGTAAAGGCGACTGGGCTTTTATTACCCACATGATTGAAACTACATACGAGGGCAAGGGCAAAGTTGGCGTTGTTGTGCCTCATGGAGTTTTATTCAGGGGTGCAAGCGAAGGGAAAATCCGCAGAAAGACCATTGAAGAAAACTTATTGGAAGCTGTGATTGGATTACCTGCCAACCTTTTCTTTGGAACGGGAATCCCTGCTGCAATTTTAATATTTAACAAAGGAAAAGAGAAAAACACAGATGTGTTATTTATCGATTCCAGTAAACATTACGATTCAGCTAAAAATCAAAATAAACTCAACGGTAAGCATATTGACCACATTGTTGAAACCTACCATAAATTCAACAAAGGCGAATTGAAAACAGGGGTTATTGAAGACAAATTCAGTTATGTGGCCACCTTTGACGAAATAGCTGAAAATGATTTTAACCTGAACATCCCCCGTTATGTGGATACCTTTGAAGAGGAAGCCGAAGTGGATATTGCTGCGGTACAAAAGGAAATTGAGACTTTGGAGGGAGAATTGAAAGATGTGCAGAAGGAAATGGAAAATTATCTAAAAGAATTAATGAATTAAGCAAAAAAATGGGTAAGAAAACACAAATCATAGAAGTTCAAAATATTTCCATTAATACTGTCAAGGTTAACAATGATGATTTTATTTCTTTAACGGATATTGCCCGGCATAAGAATATCCGAGACCCCAAAGACGTAGTTAAAAATTGGATGAGAAATAGAAGTACTATCGAATTTCTGGGTTTATGGGAAAAGATAAACAACCCCAATTTTAAAGGGGTCGAATTCGACCCCCTTTTGTTTGCATCCGGCAGCAATAGTTTTACACTATCACCCTCAAAATGGATTGGATTAACCAATGCCATTGGAATATTTTCCAAAACAGGACGCGGGGGTGGTACATTCGCTCAAAAAGATATTGCTTTTGAATTTGCTTCCTGGATAAGTGCAGAATTCAAGCTTTACCTGATAAAAGAATTTCAACGCCTCAGAGAAGATGAAAACAGGAGGCTTTCGCTTGATTGGGACCTTAACCGCACCCTTTCAAAAATAAACTACCGCATACATACCGATGCCATCAAAGAGCATATAATCCCACCTGATATTACCAAAAAGCAGCAAAGTATCGTTTACGCATCCGAAGCCGATGTGCTGAACATGGCTTTGTTTGGAAAAACAGCCAAACAGTGGAGGAATAAAAACCCCGACAAAGAAGGGAATATACGTGACTATGCAAGTGTTGGTTTTGGCCAATATCGAAAGCATGAACGCCGAGTTTATCCGTATGGAAATACCACAAGGAAAACGCTTGTTAAAACTGAATAAAATTGCCATTACCCAGCTCAAATCACTAACGGGAAACACTCACACTAAAAAATTAACAAATGGCAGAAAATAAAAATACAAAACCGTTTTATAATACCGAAATCCCGGAGGATTGGGAGGTGAAATATTTTAAAGATGTTGCTGATATTGATAAAGAAAGTTTGAACGGAAAGACAGCCAAAGATTATGAGTTTGACTATATTTCTTTGTCAGATGTTGATAGTAATGATTCAATATATGAAACAACCAAACAAATTTTTTCTACCGCTCCATCAAGAGCAAGAAGAATTGTAAAAAAAGGTGATGTATTAATGTCAACAGTTCGTTCAAATCTACAAGGTTTTTTATTCATAAAAGATGATGTAAAAGATTTAATTGCATCAACTGGATTTGCAGTAATCACTTCTAATAAATGCCATAATGAGTATTTATATCAATATCTTTTTAGTACAGGGATAGGACGACAATTTCATCAATTATTAGTTGGTTCGAATTACCCTGCGATAAATTCATCTGACGTAAGGAAACTCAAAATCCCCCTCCCCCCTCTCCCCGAGCAACGTGCCATAGCCAACCTCCTCTCCACCTGGGACACCGCCATAAGTAAACACAAACAACTAATTGCCCAAAAAGAGCTGCGTAAAAAATGGCTGATGCATAATTTGTTGACAGGGAAGAAACGATTGACCGGGTTTAGAGGGGAGTGGAAGGATCATTATTTAGGAGACATGTTTTCTGAAAGAAACGAAAGAAACACAAAAGGTTTGCCTTTACTTTCAATTGGACAAAATGGTGTTTATCCACAAGACGAATCAATCAAGAAGGACACATCAAACTCAGATAAATCAAAGTATAAAAGAATATGCCCCGGAGATATTGGCTATAACACTATGAGAATGTGGCAAGGAAGAAGCGCTTTATCTGAATTAGAGGGGATTGTAAGCCCAGCTTACACTATTTTGAAACCAAAGCAAAATGTAGATTCTTTGTTTTTCTCGTACCTTTTTAAAACACCGAAACTGATAAATTTATTTTGGAGAAACTCACAAGGATTAGTAAACGATACATTGAATTGCAAATTTAAAGATTTCAGAATTGTAAAGGTCAAACTACCTGAAAAGGAAGAACAAACCGCTATCGCCCAAGTCCTGCAAACAGCCGATAAAGAAATAGAACTGCTCAAAGCCAAAACCGAAAAGTTAAAGCAGCAGAAAAAGGGCTTGATGCAGGTTTTACTAACGGGAAAAAAATGATTAAACATTAATTAATTATGAAAGCTATTGGAATACAAATAAAATCTAAAGAAGCGATTGTAGTTGTACTAGAAAAGGATTCGGCAGGAAATATTACTCAAACAAATGAGTCTGCAAAGTATGGTATTGATGACCCCGCCAACCCCAGTCAGGTAAAACAATTCCGTGACCAAATAAATGCTGCATTCGATTCAATTGGTGCTTCGCGAATTGGTATTGTAGTAAGAAATCCAAAAGGGAAGGGTGAACGTGCTCCTTCACCCATTTCTTTTA
>JAADJA010000218.1 GCA_013151015.1 Chlorobiota bacterium | reverse complement strand
TCTTTGTTGTAATTTGATTCTGTATAATTATTTATCAAAAATGCGATGTATTTTTTCCATGAAACAACGAAATTTTTTTTTCGATGAATTTTTTTCCCTCCAAGGCTCGCAACCTCTTTCCTTGCTTCCTCAAGTATATTATTTAACTTATCTGTAATTGGTTTATATATTCCAGTTAGTCGATCATAAGAAGATTTCATTTTATCAATATTACTTTGGGGTAAAGACGAAATATCTTCAATTTTCAATAGAAATTCAAATCCATCAATTAGGCTATCTATATTATTGTAACTCTTATGATTCGGGTCGAATAAAGAGAATAAATGTTCAAAAGGAGAGGTTTTAATAATAAATGAACTAAATTCTTTAATTGAAAGATAAGTATCTTTAACGAGTTGGATATTTCTAAGCAAAAGTGGAGAAGATGCAATTTCTTGTATATTTAATCCTGTTGCAATTAAATTTAGACCTTCTATTTGGGATGGCTTGATTTTCCCTTTTGCAATATCGTACCATATATTTGTGTCACAGATTATATTTTCTTGCATCTATTATTTTGTTAGATAAAGTGATAATAATTTCAATGTTTCAATAAGAAATGATACAAACGATCTTGTCATATCACTAAAACCAAATACGCATAAGCCCCGATAGAAAACAATTCATGGCAGTTATATTCAAAAGCCTCATCATTAAATACATTCCGATATTGCCCGTTCAGTTTGCCACATTCCACATAAAATGAAGAGTCTTTGGATGAAAGATTTAGGAAAACAAGAACACGGTCATTTTCCGAAAACCGGCCAAAAGCCAGAATGTTTTCTGGCGCATCGGTTTTAATCGGTCTTAATTCCCCTGATTTTAATGCTTCCTTTGTTTTTCTTAATGTATTGAGCTTTTGATAAAAAGAAGACATTTTATCCGCTTTCCATTCAATTTCGTCTTTGTCGAAAAACTTCAGGCGTCTGTAATTACCGGCTTCCTGTCCACTATAAATAAGTGGTGTTCCCGGGATTGTGAAAGTCAGGATGCTAAGGGGTTCCAGAAGGTAATTCAATCTTTCGATGGCCGATCCCTGCCAGGAGTTTTCGTCATGGTTGCTGGTGAAATTCAGCAGTGATGACCCTTTTGGGAGATGTTCAATTTCATTTTGAATTGTTGCCAGTAAATCTGCTGCATTTATCTTTTGTGCTGCTGTTTCGTTCATGGCATGGAGCAGCTTCCAGTTGTAAATGCTATCGAAAGCATATTCCAGTAAATCGTGGTTTTCCGATTCGGCCAGCATGAAAATATCCTTTTCCTTTTGAAGCATCCATCTTGCCCGGTTCCAGAAAAGGGTAGGGACGAGATGTGCCATGTCGCATCGGAAACCATCAATGTTGGTTCCTTTTAACCAAAACTCCATTTCGGAGATCATGCCGTCCCAAAGTGCCGGGTTGCCATAATCCAAATGGATCACATCTTCCCAATCCTTAACAGGTGCTTTGAAGTTTCCTTCATCGTCTTTCGTATAAAAACCGGGATGGTCTTTTGTCCAGTGATGGTCCCAGGCAGTATGGTTGGCCACCCAATCAATTATGACGTACATTCCCAGTTTATGGATTTTTTCAACCAGTATTTTGAAATCTTCCAAAGTCCCAAATTCAGGGTTTGCCTTTGTATAGTCAGAAATGGAATAATAGCTGCCCAAAGTCCCTTTCCTGTTTTTAATGCCAATGGGTTGTATCGGCATAAACCACAAAATTCCTACACCCATTTCTTTGAGCCGGGGCAGGTGTTCGGCGAATTCATTGAAAGTCCCACCGGGCGTAAATTGCCGGAGGTTGACTTCGTAGATTGTTTGGTTTTTTGCCCAGATGGGCATTTTTATTTTTCGTTTCATTTATCGTAATTCGTCCGATGACTCGAAGTCATCGGATGATTTTTTTATTTTCAGGTGATTATCGCAAACTTACCCGGCAAAAGTAAGGATTATCCTGCTATTGGTCGTACATCCCCTGAAATGTTCCCTACCTTTGCCAAAAAAATTTTATGCAATTTATTGAGCAGTCTATCTTTGAGGAAATTGGTTTCCTGACTTTGAATAACGAAACGAAAAGCAATTCGCTCAACTTGCAAATGTTGGACGAGATTGTGGAAGCGATGGTTGATTTTAAAAAGAAGGGTTTACGGGTGGTCGTTGTCCGAAGCAATCCCGGGGCAAAGGTTTGGTGTGCTGGTCTCAGGATCGATCAATTGCCGGAAGCTGGCAAAGACCCTGTCCCTTTTGAGTATTCGCTTGAGAAAGCTTTGAAAAGCCTTGAGAATTTCCCGGGCGCAGTTATAGCCATGATCGCGGGGAGTGTGTGGGGCGGTGGGTGTGAACTCGCTTTTTCCTGTGATATCCTTGTGGGTAGCCCAAGGACAAGCTTTGCCATAACCCCTGCAAAAATTGGTGCACCCTACAATCCCAACCAGGTGAACCGTGTTTTGCAAAGGGTGGGGAGCAATATTGTCATGGAGATGTTTTTTACGGCTGATACAATTGATGCCCAAAGGGCGGGTGAACTTGGGATACTTAACCATATTGTGGACGAAGGCAGGCTTGACGGTTTTACGATGGATATTGCCCGGAAAATAAAAGCAAATGCCCCTTTGGCAGTAAGCCTCATCAAAAGCCAGGTCCATCAGTTGGCCTGCAAAACCGTTGACCGGTTGACCAATGATCCCAAAAGCCAAAAAGAAATAGAAAAGGTTTACCATAGTTTTGATTTCAAGGAAGGAAAACGGGCATTTATTGAAAAACGAAAACCTGAATTCCGGGGTGAATGATTTTATTTGTAAACCCGGATAAGTTTTGATTGAACATTATTTTTCTTGCCGGATAAACAATATCCCATTTTTAATTGTTGACTTTCCATCTGATCTTAAACATGAAAAAATGAAACTCTTAAAATATCTTGGCCTATCTACATTTCTTTTTTTATTGATTTTTCCTGCGATGGCCCAAAAAAGAAATCTGGAAGGGAATCCGACCTTTACGACAATCGAATTCAATTCAACGGACGGCCTTAAAATAACAGCCGACCTTTATCAAATAGAAGATGCAAATGCCCCTTATATCATTCTGTTCCATCAGGCACGGTACAGCCGTGGCGAATACCGGGAAATTGCGCCCAAACTGAACATACTGGGCTTTAATTGCATTGCTGTTGACCAAAGGTCGGGCGATAAGGTGAACGGTGTGATCAACGAAACACATTCAAGGGCAATAGAAAAAGGCTTGCCCACAGAATATACAGATGCTTTTCCCGATCTTGTGGCATCTTTGCTCTATGTGAAGGAAAACTTTAAGCCAACAAAAACAATTGTTTGGGGAAGCTCCTATTCTTCGGCATTGGTATTTGTGCTTGCTGCAAAATATCCCGATGACGTGGATGGGGTTTTGTCTTTTTCGCCCGGCGATTATTTTTCCATTGATGGCAGATTGGTTTCTGATTTTGCGAAAGAGGTTTCCTGTCCGGTCTTTATTACTTCCGCAAAAAACGAACAGGAATCCTGGCAACCGATCTATGATAATCTTTCTGTGAAGGAGAAATCTTTTTTCCTTCCTGATACAAAAGGATTTCACGGTTCGAAGGCCTTGTGGGAAGAGAACGAGGGAAATCAGCGGTACTGGAAAGCGGTTGAGGGTTTTTTGAAAGCTTAACCCGTTGGGTCGAACATGGCCTTTGAGGCGGCGATCCGACTGCTTGAAAGCTTGCTGCTCTCCTTACTATTAGGTTGCGTCCTTTCGATAAAAAAGAATGGGGATTATTGATTCATTGCCTCCACAACCTTATAATCCTTCGAAACAATCAAATCGGCAAGAGGTTTCAAAGCCTGCACCATTTTATGTTCCTGAGCCAATGTGGCCCAACGTACTTCGTCCATTACCTCTTTGCCACGGGAATCTTTGGTGTGTTTTTCCTTGGTTTCAAGATAAGTAAGGTCAATGAAAATCCTCAAATCCACACCTTCTGTTTTGATGGCGTACAATCCATCCACGATCAACATGTCCACTTCACTGAAATCAGTTGTCAGTTTATCGACTTGTTCGGTCACTAAATCAACACAGGGCATCTCGCTTTTCCTGCTATTTTTAAAATCACGAATTACACGGTTTATATCGTCCCATAAGTATTCGTTATATCCAACTACATTTTCAATACCCTCCTCCAAGCGCCACTGCCTTCTTTTAAGGGGAAGGGTATTGTAGAAATTATCAACATGTAGGGGTTTGGCAAAAATCCCGTGTTTCCGCAGACCCTTGGCGATTACATGGGTGAGTTCCGATTTGCCCGAACCCGATTCGCCCGAAATGGCAACAATGTATTTGTCCTTCTTGTTTTCAAGGATTTTTTGGATAATAGCCTCACCGGCTTTTTTGTGTTTTTCCTGAATTAATAGGATGTCTCCGAGCATAATAGCAAAGCAATTTGTAAAGTGAAATTATTTTTGGAATAATCTCAAGTCAGGGATAAACCTGAAATCTTTAGTGTTATTTGTGAATAGGGATAAACCATGGGTTAAAGCTGTGGCAGCTATTAATGAATCAGGTATGTCCATTCCATGGCTTAAATGGTAATCTTTTATTAAGGTACTTGCCTTTAAAGAACTCTCAAAATCAAGCTGGATTATATTATACCGCTTTAAGCTTTTTTTAAATTGCCTAAGCATCAATTTGTTCACTGCCCCAACAAGTACCTCCATCTCCGTAACAACGGAAATAAAAACCCTTTCTGGGTTAAATTTCCTTAGTCTTTGTTGAGTATCCAAATCCCCGTTTATAACATCGATAATTATATTGGAATCACACAAAATCAACTCTTTCTTTTCCATGGTTTCCTTATTTCGGATAAGTCAAGCTTTGAATTGTCGTCTGCAATTGAAAACAATGCAGTAAGGTCAGGATCTTTTGCCCAAACAACTGGGAGATATTCAGTGTTCTCTTGCATTTTATTGTTATTAAGCAAGGATTTCAATGAATCCAACAAATTAATCATTTGCAAATACTCGTTTTTTGGAATTGTGATTGTTTCCATAATTGTGATTGTAAATTCGCAAAGTTAATAAATTAATCAGTGTTTAAGTTGCTATTTCACGATCTTCTCCGTCTGTATTATTACTCCATCCGATTTTAGAATCGCAAAATAAACCCCCTTTGGCAGATTGGCCACCGTAATGGTTTCGGTGTGCAATCCTGTGTTTTTCTTGGAATAAGTCTTTTCAAATACTATTTTTCCTACACTATTGTAAATCCCGATTTCAAAATCTGCTTTTTCAGCAAAGTAATATTCAATGTTCAGGTTATCGGTAAACGGATTTGGGTATATTGTTTTTATTTCGGTTTGAGCAATTTTATTGTCACCAATTCCCGTTATGCAGGGCACACAGGTGCCAAAGCAAATTGCTGTCATTGTTGTGTCAAAATCTGGTACGCTGAAGGAGCGGTTGTAAGCACCAAACCCGTCAGGGACACCACATTCTTCGGGCACGAGTTCGGACTCGGGCCAGTCAATGCCGTTAATAAACTTGTATTCGATTTGTTCAAAGGCATTGATCGTGAAAGCAACTTCGTAAATGTTATTGGTGGTAAGCGCCATTTCCGTGGAAGTTGGGTCCCATCCCTGGAACGAACCGGCAATATGTACTCCATCTAATGAAACGGCTTGTTCCGACATATCCACCCTGAAGGTAACCGTTACCGCATCGCCACAAGGGAAACAGCTCCCAAAGCAAAAGGCGGTCAAAACCGTGTCCTGTACCGGGACTGTGATAAAGCGGTTGTTGTTTTGGGCACAGCCGGCCGGGACACTTTCGTCCTCGCCCCATTGTGTGCCATTTATGAACTTGAATTCAACCATTTCGCCTTCTGCAATATTTTCGGTGTATTCGAAAATGCCATTGCCGGTATCGGTCATCATGGTCGCTCCTGGATCCCAACCCTGGAAAGAACCGGCAACATGTATCCCGTCAGGGGAAACCGTTTCGTTTGACATATTGACCCTGAACGTGACCGCAATTCCCGATGTGCCATCCGTTGTATTCTTGAAAATAGCGGAATATTGTATTTCGCTGTCGTTTATGCCCGACAATAAAATATCCGGTTTCCCGTCATTATTGTAATCGGCAGCTTTTGAATCGCCCCAATAAACTTTTGGGAGATTGGCTGTTTGGCTTTCTGTAAAGCTGTCGCCACCATCGTTTAAATAAATTGTGGATACATAATTTCCTTCGCCAGGGGTCGTTGTTGTACCACTGATAAAAAGGTCGAGGTCGTTGTCACTATCAAAGTCGGCCCATTCCAGCGAGCCATGTGAAATCCCCGGAAAACCAAGGTTGAGTTCCGTAAATGTTTCATCACCATTGTTTTTGTACAGGATCGTGTATCTTTCTGTACCGTCTCCACCCGTTCCGGCCACGACCAAATCCACATTGCCATCGTTATTGTAATCGGCCCATTCAGCATCGCCGAGCCAGCCTTTGTGGATATCGATCCCGGAATTGGAAAATGTGCCATCGCCATTGTTTTTGTAAATTTCAGAAACAAAATCACTTTCGTACCCTGTCAACACAAAATCTTTGTAATTGTCATTGTTGTAATCTGCCCATTTGAACTTGCCGTACATGGTACCGGGGAAATTGGTCCCGGACACTTCGGTAAATGTTTCGTCCCCATTGTTTTCAAATATTTTGGAAATATAAAAAGGATCTTCATTGATAAATCCACTGATTGCCACATCCAGATCGTTGTCATTATCAAAATCGACATAAGCGATATCGCCCATATAGGTTTGTGGGAAGCCACTGGTGTTTTCGGTAAACGTTCCATCGCCATTATTGTAATAAATGGCCGTAAAACCCAAAAACGTATTTCCATTGTAGCCCTGTACCAAGAGGTCAAGAGTGCCATCGTTGTTCATGTCGGCCCATTCGGCATTCCCGATTTCGAGGGGAGGGAAGGGCATGTTGTCGGCTGGGATAAATGTGCCATTTCCTTCGTTAATGTATAATGTGCTGATGGGGTTTGCATCTGCCTTCTCGCCTGCCAGAAAAAGGTCAAGGTCGTTGTCGTTGTCATAATCGCCCCAGGCAACAATACTGAATTGCAATTGGTTCAAAGTGGTATTGATATTCTCAAATGTTTGTCCAAATGTTATTGAGTTTAAAAGAATTGTAATTAATGAGGAAAGTAGTAGTTTTTTCATTTTTCGATTTATTGTGTTAATAGATATATTGATTGAGTGCAAAAATACAAAATTACCGTTTAGTAATTTATTATCATTTCTGTATCAACAGGGATTTTATGAACTTCTTCATTGACTTTTACAAAAGATGGTATTCTATTTTTATTGGTTTGTTTTATCGTTAATGATTTCGCAGAAATTTTGCAATCATAATTTGTTTCCTTGAAAGAAAAGCCAAAGGAAATATTTCGCCAATGATCCGGAAGATTAGGTGAAAAACTGACAATATCACCTTTTAAATTTAATCCTGCATAAGATTGTTGCGCAATGAGGATAGTCCCGGCCATAACACCTGCATGTATCCCTTCGCCCGTGGTGCCACCCTGTATATCGTTGTAGTCGCTGGTGAGAGCATCACAGTACAATTCCCAGCTTAGCTTTTTGTCACCGATCATATTTGCAAGTTGGGCATGAACCACACGGCTGAGCGTGGAACCATGCGAAGTGCGCTGCAGATAGTATTCGAGGTTTTTCCGGGGATAATCATCCGCAAGCCGATAATCAAGCTTTGTCAGGATTTCGTCCACATCGGTTTTGTCAAGGTTGTAAAAGAGTTGCAAGGTATCGGCCTGTTTGGCGACTTTGTAATCGTCCGCTGACTTTCCTTCCGCTTTCAAAATCCTGTCCATACGGTAAACATTGCCGTATTTTTCACGGTAGTAATCCCAATCGAGTTCCTTCAGATTAAAATAACCATCATATTGCGATAAAATATCGTTTTCAACAACAATATTTATTTTTGAAGCAATATCTGTCCATTTTGCGATTTCCTTTTCGGTGAGGTTCATTTTCCTGAAAACCTTCATTCGGGCTTTATCGTTAAAATTGTCCAGTATTTGTTTTGCTTTGGCCAAAACCCAAACCACCATCAGGTTGGTGTAGGTATTGTCTTTCAACCCTCCTTCTTTTGCGCCCGGGTACTTTTCATGGAACTCGTCCGGCCCCATCACATTTTGAATGGAATAGCGTCCGGTATTCTTATTGTAAAAAGTTTTTGAAACCCAGAACCGGCATATTTCCAAAAACATTTCTGCCCCATGATTTTCCATAAAACCCATATCATTGGTTACATGGAAATATTGCCAGGTGTTGTAGGCAATGGCCAATGACACATGGCGTTGCAGGGAGCTGTAATCATCGCCCCATTTTCCGGTAACGGGGTTCAGGTGGACAATCTGGGTTTCTTCCCTGCCGTCGCTCCCGCTTTGCCAGGGGAACATTGCCCCTTTGTAGCCATACTCAGAAGCGTATTCCCGGGCTTTTTGCAATCTTCTGTAACGGTACATCAGTGCTGCTTTTGCAACTTCGGGGAAATGGACATTGTAAAAAGGGAGGATGAACAGTTCGTCCCAGAATATGTGCCCACGGTAGGCTTCTCCATGCAGCCCGCGTGCAGTAATACTTGCATCAATGTTTTTATTATGGGGCGAAAGTGAAACCATCAAATGGTACAAATGCATCCTGAGGAGCTTTTGTGCCAGGCGGTCGCCCTCTATTTTAATGTCGATATTTTCCCAGATTTTAGTCCATTTCCTTTTGCTTTGCAAAAAAGCATTTTGAAAGCTTCCTGCCGACAAAACCAAATCCATCGCATCTTTTAAGGGGTTTCCCGAATCCCAATCCATGGAGGTGAAAATGGAAACCATTTTTTCAAGTTTGTAGGTTTCGTTTTCCTTAATGTGATTCCCAAAACGGGTTATCACGCAGCCTGGTTCCTGGAAATGGTAGGATTCGGCTTTTATTTCCCCGTCATTTAAAAATAGGCGCCTTTTTGCCGTTTGGGCAATTACTGTTTCCGATTGGGTGGTTTTCACCTGGAGAAACGAAATATTGTCGTCAACACCTTCCCGGCTGGGTTTTAAATGTTTTTGGTTCAACTGCCTGTAACGCTCCACACCATCGTTGATGATATTGCCATCCAGGCCGGATTCAAAAGTGATGTGCGCCGAATAATTGAGGGGCGTGACTTCATAGGAAATCCCGGCAAGGTGTGGATTGTCCATCGAGGCAAACCTCTTGGAAACAATCTTTGTTTCTTTTCCTGTTTTGTCCCGGATAATAATTTTCTTTGAAAACAAACCCGATGAAAAATCCAATTTCCTTTCAATATCCAGGATTTCCACTTTGTTGATTTTTATCCATTCGCTGTCACCGATTTTAAATCGAATCGGGAGCCAGTTGGGCGTATTCACGAAATCTTCGTTCTCCACGTCCCTGTCGCCCACTTTTGAAACCAACCGGTTGTACAATCCGGCAATATAAGTCCCGGGATAGTTGATTTTCCCGCCAAGGCATTCTTCCAATGCGCCGCGTGTCCCAAAATAACCGTTGCCGATCGTGAGCAATGTTTCCCTGGTTTTTTCTTTTTCGGGAATATAGTCGGAATAGGTGAGGCTCCAGTTATCTGCTTCCAAACCTGTACAGAACCAGTTTTCGATGCCTTCAAAACCGATTTCGGAAATATCGGTGACTACGATATCAGCCCCATTGATTTTTAATTCCTTAATGTTGTTTTCCCTTGCAATTCCCAGTACCAGTCCGAAGTTCCCTTTTTTGCCTGCCTGCACTCCCGAAACGGCATCTTCTACAACAACGGCTTTGTCATAATCTATTCCTAAGTTGTCAGCAGCAGTTGTGAAAATATCGGGTTCGGGTTTTCCGTTTAATCCAATCTCTGCCGAGACAACCCCATCAACCCGTGTTTCCATTAAATCGAGAAGGCCGGCTTTTTCGAGGACAAGCTTGCAATTCTTGCTTGACGATGCCACGCCCACACGGATCCCCTTGTTTTTTAACTCATGGATCAACTCCACGGTCGAATCGTACATTTCTACGCCATCCTTGTCAAGCACTTCGTTGAAAGCCTGGTTTTTCATATTTCCAAGACCGCAAATAGTTTCCAAATCAGGTGAATCTGAAGGGTCGCCAAAGGGAAGTTCGATCCCCCTGGATCGCAAAAAGGATTCTACACCTTTATAGCGCGGTTTCCCATCTACATAAGGGAGGTAATCTTTTTCGTGCTCAAATTCACGAAAGGCTTCCCCATGTTCTTTTTCCCTTTTGAGGAGATAGTCATCGAACATTTTTTTCCAGGCGGTACTGTGTACCAAGGCTGTTTTTGTGATTACGCCATCAAGGTCGAATATTACTGCTTCGAATTTATGTTTTTTCATTTGTGTGTTTGTTTTAAACCGTCATTGTTAGGAATTTTAGGTTTGCTTGTGTGGTGGCAATCTGTTTGTTTTAAAGCTCTGCCATGATTGTATCCATTTGTGCGGGATATAACTTTTGGCAGATTGCTTCACTCTATCGCACATGCCTTGCTGTAGTTTACAATGACGTTTATTATTGATTGGAGGTGTCAATCCAAAAATATCCATGTCCTTCCAAGTTCATTGTTTTATTCTTATTCTCAATTATGTTCCCCAATAAATCATTCTCATCCATATTGTTTACATTATTAATGTCAATAGTAATATCTTTCTCCGACAGGTTATGTACGACCATAACCTTTTCATTTTGATAAATCCTGAGATAGGCTAAGATTTCTTTCAGGTTGTTTCCGTCTTTGTCTTTCAAATCCAGCCATTCGATGCTGCCCCGGCCAAAGCACTTGAATTTGTTCCGGGTGTTAACCATGTTTTTTATACTGGAATATACTTTCGAAGAAAATGAATTGCCATCGCTCAAACTCTTTTCAACCTCTTTCCAATCAATTTTTCCCCTGACCAAAAAACGGGTATCATCTTTCCCCGTGTGCTTTATCATCTCCTTGTAATATGCTTCATCGTTCAGTTTCCCAAATTCATCCCCATAATATATAATGGGCGTGCCGGGAAGTGTGAGCATAATGGAATAGGCAAGGGCTATCTTTTTCGGGTCTCTTTGCATCAGTTCCGACAAACGGGCGGCCACCCCTTGCCCCAAACGGAAATCCCATTGGGGCTTCAGGCAATAGTTCTCATGGATGTATTTTCGGTCTTCCTCTGAAACATAAACCAGTTCAAGGCTCAATTCATCGTGGCAGCGCAGGAAAGTAAACCATTGCGCCGATTCGGGAATGGCCGGCGTTACCTTTAGGCTGAGGGTTTTTGTAATGGGTTTTGCGCTCTCGGCAGAAATGGCCTTGAACATCTGGGGCATCAAAGGGAAATGATAGCCGGCATTGCATTCATCGCTATCCCCAAAATATTTCACCACTTCTTTTGGCTTTTGGCAAGCTTCGGCGAGCAGCAAAGTGCCCGGACGGACATGGTCAAGGACAGCCCTGAAAAATTTGACCACGGCATGTGTTTGTGGCAGGTTTTCGCAATCGGTCCCCTCTTCCTTCCAGATATAAGGAATGGCATCGGCCCTGAAACCATCCACTCCCTGAGTCAGCCAGAAGAGGAAATTGCGGATCATCTCCAACAACACTTTCGGGTTTTTGTAATTCAGGTCGGGCTGGAATTCGAAAAAGCGGTGGAAAAAATACTCATCACCCTCCTTTTGCCAGTTGCTTTCGCAAAGGCCATAAAAAATAATCCGGGCTTCTTTGTAAAGGTCTGTATTGTCCGACCAGATATAATAATCCCGAAATGGATTGCCCTTTGATTTCTTAGCTTCCCGGAACCATTGATGTTCTTCGGAGGTGTGGTTCAACGCAATATCGAAAATAACTTTTATCCCCCTATCGTGTGCTTCTTCAAGGAAATCCCTGAACACTTTTCTTTTTTCTTCTTCTGGACTGTTATTGGGCAATCCCAGTAAATCGGCCCGGATGTTTTTGTAATCCCGGATGTCGAACCCGGCATCTTTCATGGGCGAATCCAGGATGGGCAACAACCAAAGGCAGTTTACGCCAAGCTCCTGTAAATAATCCAGCTTCTCTTTCAAGCCATTGAAATTAACATTGAAAAGATCCACATATAAGGAATAAACCACCGCATCTTTGTACCATTCGCTGTTGTGGGAAGGGAAATGGATTTCTTGTTTTGTAGCTTCAACCTCTTGTAAAAAGCCCTGGAGTAATTCCTCAGGTTCTTGTGGGTACAGGGTTTTCCAAAGTTTTGTGAGCGTGTTGGACAGTTGCATCTAATAAAAATTTGTGAGGGGCAAAGGTAGTTATTCCCCATAAAAAAGCCCTCCGGTTTTTTTAAAAAAAGGAGGGCTTTCCACTCTAATGCTTTAATGCAATCCTGATCTCTATTGGGGAACGGTAGCAGCAGAACCGTTATTCCCGTCCCAAACCCCGTTTTTGTCCACATTGTCCACTTGTGAATCCAAATTCAGGTCACTTCCAAAATAACCCGAGTTTCCGGCATTACTGTTCCAATTTACATCTTTGTCATTTCCGTCAACTGTACCGTTCCCATCGCTGTCGCCACCGGTCATCCCAAAATTTCCGCCACCTAAATCTTTTTGGCCGTCAAAGTATGCTTTTGAAAGGGCATTGGTAAAATCGTAAGCATATGTGCCACCAAAACCATTTAATGCACTTGCTGACATAACGCCAAGATGGTTGCGGTGATAAACAATCACATACAGGTTTTCCGTAATATTTGCCGTAAGCTGAATTGGGTTGACGCCGTCAGGTTTCACAATTGAACCATTTGTGAGTAAAATCGCTGCCTGGCGGTCGAGGAATTTATCAGGTGTAGCTGTGGATGCATCGCCGGTTGTTTCCCTGAACTCGACCAAAACCCAGTCAACAGCCTGGGTTTCCGGAGGGATGTTTTGTGTTTCTGTACCGTTATAATTCCATGGTGCCACATTATAGGGTTGATCGGTTGGGAGATTGTTGCTTGTATGCAGATCGGTATTCATTGTCGCTCCATTGAATGGCCCTTCGAGGAAAACATCAAGGTTGAATGTGTAGAGCGTGTTTACACAGGCGACGCATTCAGCAAAGCATACAGTATCGAGAACTGTGTTCGTTCCGGGCACGGTCAAAAAGCGGTTGCCGTTGTAATTACACTCGCCCGGGACAAATTCCGCTCCTGCAAAAGTATTTCCGTTCAGGTACTTGAACTCATGAAAATCATTTTCGCCCAAGGTGAGCGTTGCCTCATAATAGTTCCCGGTGGTATTTGTCATTTGAGTGGCCGTTGTGTCCCACCCATTGAATGTGCCAATAAGGTAAATGCCATCTGGGGATACATTCTGAGTGGACATGTCCACAGTAAAAGTTATATCGTAAGGGATTGGGTTGCAAATATTGCAGCTCCCAAAACAGATTGCCATAAGCGTAGTGTCGGTTGCAGGGACGGTAACTGCCCTGTTCCCATTTTGGTTGCACTGTGAAGGGACACTTTCGGCATCATCCCATATTATCCCATTTACAAATTTATATTCATAGTTATTGCCAGCAGTGAGGACAGTAGTATATGACCAAATGCCGCTGCCGTCATTTGTCATAAGGCTTGCGCCAGGATCCCATCCCTGGAAGGCACCGGCTATATGAACTCCATCTGGTGAAACTGTTTGATTGGACATGTCCACCTGGAAAGTTACGTTTACATCGGTAAGCGCCGAACATACATCGCAACTGCTAAAACAGACCGCATCAAGTGTGGTATTGGTTCCCGGAACCGTCATAAAGCGGTTATATGCCCCATTGCCATCGTCCACGCCACAAGCAGCCGGAACAATTTCCTGGGTGCCCCAGGCATTTCCATTTAAGAATTTGTATTCATGGTATTCGCCAATCCCGACCGATAATGTTACTGCATAAATATTATTGCCCATATCGGTCAAAAGGGAGGCGGCCGGATCCCATCCCTGGAACGATCCCGCAATATGGATTCCGTCAGGGGACACTGTTTCATTGGTCATGTCAACCTGAAAAGTGATATCCACCTGAGGGACAACACAGGGTGTACAACTGCCAAAACATACCGCCAATAAAGTAGTATCGACACCAGGAACGGTAATTGCCCGGTTCCCGTTTCCCGGGCCGCATGGTCCAAAAACCGATTCATCCTGTCCCCAAGAGTCCCCGTTGATAAACTTGTATTCGACCACATCTCCGGAGTTCAATATAACTGTTGTTTCCCAAACACTCCCAATTGCAGGGGCGGTCAATAGAGTGGTTGAAGGGTTCCAGCCCTGAAACGAACCTGCAACGTGCACTCCGTTTGGCGAAACTGTTTCGTTTTGCATGTCAACCCTAAAGGTGACATTTACTGTTTGGGAATTTGCAGAAGATGCTGCAATCATAAAACCAATGAGCATTAAGAGGGTAAACTTTTTCATAAATATAGTGTTTTTGTTTTGCGACTTGTAAATTAAGAAACGACAAAGATAGATATTTTTAAAATATCGTAGCTTTGTGCCATTATTTCTAATATTTGAACTTATGAGAATTACATTTATTACTGCCTTGCTGTTTGTCATCACCGTTATTTCCAATGCTCAAAATTTTACTGCCAACCCAAAGTCATGGACACCTGAAGAATTCCTTGGGTTTGATGGAGTTGGCGATTGCTTGGGCGAAACAGGTGATATTTCATCCGTTTTTGGACGTGTTGAAGATGGGAAATTATTGTTGAGGTTGACATTTGACGATATGGTTTCAAGGGATGATAACGTTGTTGTGGCCGATAACTTTTTTGGAAGGGATATTTCTTTGGTCTTGAAGATTAACAATCGTTTGGCTGAAAAGGAGTTTCAATCCATTGTCCAGATCAGCTCGCTCCAATCAAATTCAGGCAAACCTGGCTTTCTCCGGACACCGGAAAGCAATATGCTTGAAGTTTCCCTGGACGTACCGGTCAATAAAACCGAAATGGGTGACTTGGATTTTAACGTCCAGGTAATTGTTGATGGGGTCGTTGTGGATGAAATACAATTTGAAGGAAAAGCCCCTTTGAGTAGCGGAAACTGTGCGTTTGTTCAACATGGCAACCAGGGCTTGACCTATACTGATGTGTTTTATGGAAACCCAAACGGGATAAGTGGGATAGACGGTAGTGGTTACGATGAGGTGATGCAAGCGCACGAAGCCACAAGTGTCCCTGGAAATTTCCATATGTCGGGGACTTTGATGCCCGCTGCCGAATGGCACAACCCTGAATTCAATGATTGGCTTGAAACAATGGCCGCAAATGGGTTGGCCAGCATGATGACTTCCGCCCTTGGGCAAAATATCATGCCCTTTGCCTATAACGAAATGAACGATTGGTCAGTTTATACCGAATCACAAATGGTGCAATTCCGTTACAATTACACACCTCGTATTGCATGGGTTCCCGAAAGGGTTTGGTTGGGCCAGGGCTATTATCCCGATGCAGGGGTCATTGATTGGCTGGGGGATAACTGGGAACAACACGGTATTTGGGGAGTGGTGTTGGATGATAGCCCACATTTGAACGGATACGACAATACCAAAATCCACTGGATGAACAATGGTTCCGGAGTAAACCTCCGGGTAATCCCCATTAACAACTCGTTTGTGGGAAATGTAATGTACGATGCAAATGCGGCCAAAAACCAGATTGCGGGCACTGGCCAGTATGGGATTGTGGTTTATGGTACCGACTGGGAAGTGTCGGCGGAAATGAACGAACACGATGGAAGCGGTTTCCTTGACAATTATGAAAACATCCTCTGGTATTGCCACGATAATTACCCGGCCATAAACGTCTGGAAGTTGGAGGATGCCATCCAAAACCCTGATTTCAACGGTTCTACCGCAAGCTTGACCAAGGGGACTTACAATCTCCTTGGCGGGACTGACGGTTACGGAGGGAGCAACAACAGTTGGTACACCAATTGGGCGGCGACCCCTTCGCACTCCGATTTCCATGATCCAAAATGGAACTATGGTTCAGCCTGGACGGATGCCGCAAGTTTCCTGATGGGCGTGACCGATAACAACCTTGCCCAACTGGGTTGGTACACATTGATGATAAACCTTCATGAAACAGGTTGGCATACCAGTGGCGAAGTGGCCGACTGGGAACACCGTTATTCCTCCCATATCAAAAATGCGAATGTTTATACCGAAGCTTCCCGTTGGGCGGATGGTCAGTATATAGTGAACACGGCCTGCTATTTTGACGATATTGACCATGATGGTTCTGATGAACTGGTAATGCACAACGAAAAGGTCTTTATGGTTTTTGAGGGGATAGGAGGGAAGGCAAATTGGGTATTTTATAAAAATGGTCTGGGGCAGGCTTATTCGGTGGTCAGTTCCGATATGGCCTATTGGTCAGAAACGGATGGCGATTACAATGAAACTTCATCGCTCAACCATTTTGCTGCCCTTTCGGATGTGTGGCCCGATCAGCAAAGTGCCATTTACAATATTACCATTGACCAATCCTTTGGCGATACGGTGCAGGCAACGCTTGACCAATGGGGCGTACAGAAAGTTTTTACATTATATACGGGCAAAGATTACCTTGATGTCGTTTATAATTTCTTTGACCAAACAGGTTATGTGAAATCGGGTTGGTCACCAGACCTGTTGGATATTTTATGGAGCGGAAAAGGCCACCTTCAAAGGCTTTGGGGAGGATATGGCTCCTATTGCGGTTATCGGAATTCGGCCAATGGAGCTTCGGTTGCGCTGGTGCTCGGAAACGGTGGCGCACAGCACAATGGCGAATTTGAAGGGACTTTGGTGAAAGGGGATGAAATCTCAGGTTATAACCAATTCAAAATGCGGATGTATGCCGGATATACTTCCGATCCTAGCGGGACTAGCGTTCCTGAGCTTGAAACCCTGGTTTCCGAGAATCTTGACATATTTCCACCCAAATTATATAGCCCGGCCGTTTTGGTAAATAACAGTACGGTTCTGTTGAACTTTAGCGAAGCTTTGACCGAAAGCGAAGCCGAGGATATTGCCAATTATTCCCTCTTGAATTTTACGGGCAATTACACACTTGTGAGTGCGGTAAGGCAAAGCGACTGGTCGAAAGTGGAACTGAGTATTTCAGGGACTTTTGGCCCGGGGGATTTTGGGCAGATAGAAGTGAACAATGTCTCGGATTTAAATGGGAATTTGATCAATGGCCAAAATATTGCCGACCTCACCATTCCTGCCGGGATAACGCCTCACACGGTTTTTATTGACGGCGTAAACGACTTTTTGAACGAAAGTGAATTGATAGAAGCACAAGCCCATAATTTATATATCACATGGGACGATAATAATTTGTACATCGGGTTTTATTCCATGGATTTGAATGCCGATGGTGATTTATTTGTCAATATCGACACCGATCAAACTTCGGGAAGTGGGGCTACGATAGGCTCCTGGGGACGGGTGGATTTTGCGGGCGATTACCTGCCCGAATATCAGGTTGCCATCGAAGGGGGCGGTGGTTCCATGCAACTCAATAATTGGGACGGAAGTGGATGGAACTATCCGGGCAATGGTGTTATTGGCAATTCTTATGAAGGATGGTCGGGCAATGGACTTACCGAAATTTCTATTCCCTGGGCCAATTTGGGAAATCCATTGGGAATAGCTGTTTCGGTACATATTTCCGAAGAAGATAGTCAGGTTGTTCCTGAGATTTATCCAGGATTGAACACGACAGCATCCAATCCGACCATAACTTATTTTTACGCATTTTTCCAGCCTTATATTTTGGGGGACATGCCCCTTACGGGAATGGAACCCAATGCGGTTTATGTGGTTCCCAATACTCCGGCAACTATTGTCAATTATTCTCCTCTGGGTCTTTCCTTATCTGTACTGATAGATTCACAGCAAATTTTTTCTGTTACGGCAAACGATAGCGAAAATGATGAAATCTATTATATCTGGAAAATGGATGGTGCAACAGTTGGCAGCTTGTCAACTTATTTATATGAACCGGTTTTGGCAGATGTTGGGAACCATTCATTGATGGCAATTGTAAGTGATAATGTACCGGGCAATGATGCAGATACCATTACCTGGAACGTGGAGGTGATAGAACATGCCATTCAGCTTAGTTTGAAAGTGTTCCTCGAAGGCCCGTTTTCCGGTACGGAAATGCACAGCAATTTGAACAGTAACGGAGTTATCCCTTTACAGCAACCTTATTCCGGGAGTCCGTGGAATTATGCCGGTACCGAGAGTGTGGTTGCCATACCTGGGATCAACAATGTGGATTGGGTGCTTGTGGAATTGAGGGATGCCGTGGATGCCGCTTCGGCAGGTTCATCGACAATGATTGCCCTGAAGGCGGCCTTTGTGCGAAAGGATGGGACAATAGTCGGTATTGATGGTTCTCCTGTCATGCAATTCAATACGGCCATTAGCCAGCAATTGTTTGTGGTTGTGTGGCACCGTGACCATTTGGCAATTATTTCCGCTAACGCCCTTGTTGAAACTGCCGGGGTTTACGATTATGATTTTAGTACCTCTTCCACTCAGGTGCTTGGTGGTGCGGTGGGATATAAAGAAATTGCCACAGGTATCTGGGGAATGGTTGCAGGAGATTCCAATGCGGACGGAATTGTTGACGGTTTGGACAAAACCGAAAACTGGACAACCCAGGCCGGCCTGATGGGCTATTACAGTGGTGATTACGGTTTGGACAGCGAAGTTGATAATAAGGATAAAAATGAAATCTGGATGCCCAACTCAGGGATGAATTCGCCCGTTTCGGGATTTGCTTTGCCGGTTTATAAGAGCGGTGTGCCAGAGTAGGAGCGGATTATCCGTTTGGAAACGTTTGAAAGTCGTTTGCAAACGCATTAAAATAGATTAACTATTGACTCTGAAGAGAATAAATGCTTGGTTCATTTGAATAGAAAAAGAGTAATGTGTTGTATAAACTTGTTAGGTGCAAGCAACAGAAACAGAATGATAAATTTGCTACAATAAAATATGGAAATTAAAAGCCCACACACAAATTGCACATTTGGTTTTTTGCCGACACGCAAAATGC
>JAADJA010000224.1:3382-7148 GCA_013151015.1 Chlorobiota bacterium | reverse complement strand
CATTTCGAATCCGTTGCATTGGCCTTTTGCTGAGGCATGAGGAATCCCCGTGCTATTATGGCTGTCATTTTGCTGTCTTTCATAGGCAGGGGATTTCTCCCTCCTGTGCTATTTCCTTCCCATTAGGGTCGAAATGACAACTAAGACGTTAAGACAATTAGTTGTAGCCCATAATGTTAATTCTGTATGCATCGGACACTAAAACCGGCAATCTTATCGTTAGAGAAGCGGCCTACCGTGCCATCGTTATAGAGCAAACTCCGGTTCACTGCATTAGTTGACGAGAACTGTGCAGAAGACCACCAGTAACCGTTGGAGCTGATTGCGTTGTAGGAGCCTCCGTAAGCATAGCCTCCGGGAAGTGCCGTGAAACCACTGGAATTGGTAGCACCCGTATTGGGGATTAGCCAATAAGTTGTTCCGGTTTCTTTTAATTTGCCACCTACATCCGTCCCCCTTAATCCGAATCCAGGACACCAAATTGACCCTGCATCAACTACATTTTCAAGCGTACACCACTCCGCATCAGAAGGCAAATGCCAACCTATTGGGCAAATGCCTTGTGTTCCTTCTGCAGTTGTGTATTCCATCATTTCGTCCCATTGGTATAAACCGCCATAAGTATCACAATTGCTTGCATTATCCCCGTAGCAATATTTTTCAATGGTGCTATTGTTGGTTTGGTTGCCGCTGCCATTTATCATTGTACCAATATTCAGGTTTTCGGCCATCCAGCATTGGGTGCCTATTTGTACAGTGCTATACGACTGGCTATTGCGGGTATCAATAAATGTGTTACCACAAATCAATGGTGCTTCTGATGTAAAACCCCAAACCGATCCTTCCGTACTATTTGTTTGGTCATCATAAGCAGTAATTTTCCAATAATAGGTATTACTATAATTTAATGTACCCGGATCATAAGTTGTAACCAACTGCCCGGAAGAAACCAAAGCAGGCGGGTTGGTTTCCCCAAAATAAACATCATAGGTTAAAGGGTCACTTTCAGGATCAGAACAAGTCCATGATAAGGTTGTGTTTACCGGCTGATCTGTTGAGGCATCAGCTGGTGATGGATTTGAGGGCTGGGAAGGAGGTTGGTTGGTTGGTTCGCCTTGTAGGCAACGAGCGCTAAAGCCGTAAGTTGACTTATCGAGGACATCACGAGCAATCTGTGATTGGGTCTCACCTAAAAGACGAAACCAAGCATTGGAACCATTCTCATTTGAAGTCCAAAAGAATTCATCGACATTGATATGAAGGAAGTTTCCATACCCACGGTATCCAGTCCCAAGGGCGGTGAAACCACTTGAATTGGTCGCCCCGGTATTGGGTGAACTCCAATGGGTGAATCCAGTTTCTTTTAGATTGCCCCCCGCATCAGTACCCCTCCAATCTGTTGCATTACAATCAACTGTTCCGGCATCCACTTCATTTTCCAAAGTGCACCATTCAGCATCAGTAGGCAAGTGCCAGCCAGTTGGGCAAATACCTTGTATGCCCGGTATAGTATTATACTCCATCATTTCGTTCCACTGGTATAAACCGCCATAAGTATCACAATTGCTTGAATTGTCACTGTAACAATATTTTTCTATCGTGCTGTTGTCGGTTTGGTTGCTACTACCATTTACCATGGTGCCAATATTCAGGTTTTCGGCCATCCAGCATTGTGTACCTATTTGTACAGTGTTGTAATTTTGTGCATCACGGCTGTCGGTCAGTGTTCCCCCGCAGGTAACATTTATGAGAACATCGAAAGAACAAGTGCCTCCGCTGTTACTTGCTGTTACCGTAAAATTGTCGATTTGGTAGGCAACTGGTGTACCACTTCCGGCCAGGTCAACAGTTTGAACCCCGGTTGAGCTATAAACACCATTTGCGCTAAAGCTGTAACCGTTTACTGTGTTTGTCGTAATTGAGTATGCCCCGATAGCAGTTACATTTACTTCTATGGTAACAAATTCAGTGGCGGAAAGTACCTGCCCGGTTTTGTAATCGCCGAAAACGCCTGTGTTGTCACAAGACCCACCCGTTCCTATTGAACCATCACCAAAGGGCACTATTGTACTTGTGCCGTAGGCAATTTCTTTCCAGGCAATCTCTGAAGCAATAAAGGTGAAGAATTTGTCTTCGGTGGTGCTAAAAACAATTAACCCATTTGCCGGGTTTAGTATGTTTTCAATTTCCGTTTGTGGCATGCGTGGGATAAGGAGACCTTTGCTTGTTGATTTGATTTCAAGCATAGCCGATGGGTCGGCTTCGGAGTCATCTGTATTAATGGCTACGCCTTGCGCGAAAGTGATTGCCGGCAGTATAAATAAAGCTGTGATTAAAGTTAACAGGTAGTTTTTTGTTTTCATTTTTGGTTATTTTATTATTATCTGTATGATTGGGATTAAAATCCGACACGTTTTAGCGCCAATAAAAAGCAGTATTTTGAAGATTGTTATCAGGATCAGTTGAATCAGTTAAAGTCATTGGGGAAGCATGAAACCATTGATTAGATTGATAAGAAGCATCACCCGATTCCCAATACAAAATACTTCGATGATTTAAAGCTGTTGAAAAACTCCTGCCACAATTATCACAATTTTCATCTCCATTTCCCACATTCCAATTAATGCCAGGGTAGCCTCCACTGTTACTACCTATGTAATTCCAACAAGTATTGGATGTCCTTGTTACTATTCCCCCATTACCGGTATTTGAAAGCTTCATATAGGGTAAATCATTATTGGCATCTGTAATGGAAAAATGTCCTTCACTCGGGTCTCTGCCAAACCAATCGACATGGAGTACCGGAAAAATAACAATGTTGTCAGGGAAGGAAGCAGATTTTACCATAAACTCATCCGTTGAAGAGGCCAGGGATTTCACGAGATCAAATCTCGAAAAGGCGTTATTGTTACTCAAGGCATTTAAATCATAAGTTCCCCAATTATACAGCAAAGGAAGCCAGTATCCGTTTGATTGACCTGTTGTAATGGCCTTATTTGTAGTTATTGCTCCGGCATAGGCAACCAGTGTCCATCCTCCACCATCGGTTGTCATATCACAATAACAATCGAATGAATCCTCCCCACCTGACCCATCTGGATCTATGGTATAAACACCATCATCAGTGTAGCCCGCATTTAACCAGTCGAGGCAAGAAGGCAAAACTGTTGGCTCACTGACAAAACCAATCTCCTTCCACACATCTTCCGATAAGATATAGGCATAGAATTTATTATCGCTGGTGTTAAAAACCATCAGGCCGTTTGCCGGATTGTCAATGGAGGCGATTTCATCCGCTGTCATCCGTGGAGCAAGAAAGCCTTTGTCGGATGAACTTACATCAAGTGCCGCGCTGGGATGTGCATCGGAACCATCTTCGTTTATGGCTGCGTTTTGTGCAAAAATCAAATTTGACAACAGTAGCATTGCTACCAAATAGATTATGAAATTGCTTTTTGTTTCCATTATTAAGAGTTTTGAATAATATTTTTCTAAAGTTTTGCGGTTATCGGTTTTTCAAATAGTCCTTTGCCTTTATTGAATTCATCCTAAATCCCTATTTGTCAGGCCATCGGCATGAATCGAAAAATGCAGGTTTCAAATTATTTGTAAAAAGTTAAACTCTTTTGGGTTTGGTTTTGTGAAATCACATTAAACAATGTGGTTAAACTAAATTTTGGCAAAGTACCGCTTAATATAAACACCAAAACATACCTATAGGTAGGTATTTTTTGCCGGGAAAAGTGTCGGGGTCGCTTTAAGCGAC
>JAADJA010000224.1:0-3369 GCA_013151015.1 Chlorobiota bacterium | reverse complement strand
CCGACACTTGCACTTATGACTACGGGAACTTGGTCTCCACCGCATATTGCAGGAGGGCATTGCTGCCCGAAAGCTTGAGTTTCCTGACCATATTGCGGCGGTGGGTATCGATGGTGGCTTTTGAGATGAACAATTTTTCCGCTATTTCCTGTGAGGTTTTCCCCTGCGCTATTTGATATAATATATCGTTCTCTCTTTTCGATAGGAGGGTTTTGGGCCTTTTCAAGGCCGGGCTTTCCACAAAATCCTTTAGGAAACTTTGTGACAGATGGGGATCATAAAAATTATCACCGGCCATTACTTGGTTCACGGCTTCGCACAACATTTTCAATCCTGAGTTTTTTAAAAGGTAGCCGTTGGCACCTGCCCGGATTATTTTTTGGACCAGCTCCTTTTGGTCGAACATGGTGAGGGCAATAATCTTGATGTGCGGAAATTCTTTTTTTATCAAACGGGTAGCCTCAATTCCATCCCGTTTGGGCATCCTTATATCAGTGATGACCACCTGTGGCTGTTTTTCTCGAACGAGTTCAACCAGTTCTTCCCCGTCATTGGCCGTACCTATGAGTTTTATTTCCTCGCTATACTCAAGGTAGGCAGCAAACCCGTCAATTAGTGCCTGGTGGTCTTCAGCAAAAACAATGCGTATCATATCGGGATATTTATGTTAATGGTAGTGCCATGACCCACTTTACTGTCCACATCGAAACTTCCTTTTAAATACTCTATTTTATTTTTTATGTTAAACAGGCCCATCCCGCTTTCATAGGTTTTTTCCGTGAAGTTAAATCCACTGCCATTGTCTTCCACCAGTATGTTCAATTCGTTTTCATGCCGGGTAATCTGTATGTTGATCTGTGAGGCCCTGGCATGTTTAATCGCATTGGTCAATAATTCCTGTATGGTATTGTAAAGTAAAATCTTTAAGGGGTTGCTCGCAATTTTTTCAAAGCCAAAAACATCGATATGTACCTCCACGTTCCCTTTGCTTGAAATCTGTTGACCCAATTTTTCCAGGGCCAGTACCAATCCTTTTTGGGCAACCATGCCCGTACTTTTAACATGGGCCATGTCCCGTACTTTCTGATAGGTATCGTCGAGCAGTCCACAGCTCTTCTCCAGGATTTCTTTTTTCCCCTTTTCGTCCAGTTTTTTATTGTAGAGCAGATTTTCAATGTGTAGCTTTAAGGTAGCCAAACTACTGCCAAGGTTATCGTGCAGTTCATCTGAAATCTTCTTCCGCTCTTTTTCCTGGCCCTTTATCATTGAGTTTACGGCATTGATCTCCTGCTCCTGGATAAGGGTGAGCACTTTTTGTTCCTCCAGTTTTTTGTGTTCCTCGGCCAGTTCTTTTTTCCGTTTATGGTTCCTTACCATCAAGAAAGCGATCAACAGAAACGACAAGAAAGCCCCGAAAGCACTAAACAGGATTATACGGTCGCGCTTGCTTTCATACTGGAGCCGGTCTATTTCGATTTGCTTTTCGGCCGATTCGATTTCCCGTTTGATATGTTCCGTGCTATTGTATTTTTCGATATTGTAAATGCTGTCGTTGGCACTTGTCATTAACTCAAAATAATACAACGCCGAATCATATTTCCTTAAAGCTTTGTAGGAAAGATAAATGGGATTATATACTTTGTCCAATTCCTTGATTTGTTCTTTCCGGTTTGCAATTTCAAAGGCCAATAAACCATAATTTATTGATTTTCGATAGGCATGTTGCTCCTGATATATTGAAGACAGGTTTTGAAAAATGATACCATTTAGTTCACCGCCCTTTCTTTGCCCCAACAATTGATATGCGGAGTCAAAATAGGCAATGGCCTTATTATATTCTGTTGCCGCAGAATAAGTTTCGGCCATATTTGTATATACACGGGCCAAGGCTATGGGATTGCCATCCTTTTTGCTCTTTTGCAGCACAAGTTCATGAAAATAAAAAGCACTGTCATATTGCTTTAAGTTCCGGTAACAAATTGCCAGGTTATTGTTAAAATAATTGGCGCGGATATGGTTTTTAATTTGTTGGCACAAATTAAACCCCCTATGGTTAATTTCAATGGCTTTTTTGTAATCCCCACTCAAATCATAATCAGTAGCGATCTGTAAAAGTGTATATGTAACCTGTTCAGGGTTGTCCAGGGTTTGGGCAATTTCCAAATTCCTAAAGAAACAGGCCAATGACTTATCGTAGTTTCCCCTTGACCGTTCCAGCTTTCCCAATTCGAGCTGCACGTTGCCTTCTACCTTGACAAAATCATGCTTTACGGCAATTTGAACAATTGAATCAAGCAATTTGGCCGCTTCTTCTTTTCTGTCTTGTTTTATCCACACACTGGCAATCCTGTGTTCCACCTGCAAAGCACCCTCGTCCAGCCCATTTTCTTTGGCTATTTGTAAAGCTTTGTAAAAATAATGTAAACCCTTTTCATAATCATAATCCTTTCTTGAAACATAGGATTGGCCGATTTTTATATAAAACCCCACCTGGCTCCTGTAATTATCGCTTTTAACCGCAAGGTCAAGTCCTTTATTCGCAAAATCAATTGCAATAGAAGGATGGTTCCTCGCAAAAACCCAATAGGCCCTCCGATATTTTTCTATCTTTTCGGGACTGCCCTGTGTGGCATCAATTATGTTTTGGATGGAATCCCGCTGATGGATGAAAGCCGGGCCTTTTTGTGAAAACCCGCTTAAAACCAATAAACACAAACCTATAAGTATATTTGTCCGGACCATTGTATAGTATAACAATTGAAAGCGTCTTTTTGTTGATAGTTAAAACAATAGAGGGGTGGAATCGGTTTAACGAACCCACTTTCCAAGTACCTTCAGTATTTCCCCTGCAAAAATCAACTTAATAAGGATTCAAAAACATACCTATAGGTAGGTATTTTTAAATTGTCGTTGAGTAAATGAAGATTGTTGAAAAAAAGCTATTTCGACAAAACAGGAAGAAACGGAAACAAAAAAGCCGGAACCATAAAATCCCGGTTTTTCTATGTCTTCAAAAACACACTTCGACAAGCTCAGTGTGACATGCGACAAGCTCAGACCATGCGACAAGCTCAATGCGGCCATGCGACAAGCTCAGTGTGACCTGCGACAAGCTAAGTGTGACCATGCGACAAGCTAAGTGTGACCATGCGACAAGCTAAGTGCGGCCAATAATGTTTAAGCTTTCAAAAATTTAGGTATCCTTCCATTTTTGATGGATTCGGAACGCAGCCTCCGGCCAACAATTCGTTCCACCATATTTCCGATTTCAAGGATTATATCAATGTCAAGATTGGTTTCTATCCCCATTTCATCCATCATCACCACCATGTCTTCGGTGGAAACAAGGCCAACGCCCAAAGCATCTTT
>JAADJA010000188.1:19245-33441 GCA_013151015.1 Chlorobiota bacterium | reverse complement strand
GAAGATGAAAAAAATCATTCACCAATTTAGAACCTTGAAATGAAGAAGTACATAAAATAGAATTTCCTTTTATCCATTCTGATAACATACTAATAGATAGTTTTACAATCTTTGTAGAGGAGTCAGTATATATTTTATGTTCAATACCAACTAAGGATTTTAAACAAATTAATTCTTTATTGCAGTTTTTAACTAAATCAATTATTGCATCAGACAAATTACCTTTGTCTGATTTGGCAAGGATTGAACGAAAATCAATAATTAATTTTTCAAAGGATTCGTGGCACTTTTGTGTACCTTCAGGAAAACCGGAATAATCAATTTTTTCATCTTCATATGTTCTTTTTGGTCTTTTGTTTTCTGGTAAAAAGTCATAGTAGGTCGATAAATAATAGTAGTAAAGTAGTATTACTAAATTTCTATATTTCTCAGTCTTATTAGCTTTTATATGAGAAAGGACTTCCAGTTGAATAATCTTGTCATTAATTGTTTTGTTTTTATTATCACTAAAAAGACTAAAAGAATTGTGTTCTTTGATTATTATTTTTTTTGTGGAAAAAAGAAAATCCTTCTGAAATTTATTTAATGATGCACTTAAAATGTTGGAATCATTTCTAGCCCAGAAATCTCTAAGAAACTTGAACTCACTTTCTATATTAGCATCTTTGTTGACTTGCTTAAACTTAGATTCAAGAAACATTATTGCTTCTGCTTTAGCTCCAAGAGGAATTTCATCAAGATTATTTTCTTTACAATATTGCCCAAGTTGGTTTTTTAACTCTTTAGTTTCGATTGATTCAATACTTGTATCAATATCATTTGTTTGATCAATACTTACATTCTGAATATTTATGATTTTTTTGTTTAGTAGTTCCCAAAAACATTTTGCTGTTGCAGCTATATCAACTGCAGCATTATGAGCTTCTTCAAATTCTGTATTAAATAATTTATAATGTAGTTCTGATAGTTTTGGCCACTTGTAACCATAAGGCCCTTTAATCGCACAAAAATTAGTAGAACTTTCCATTGTGCAAATTTTCTTTTTTTTAGAAAGATAATTAGGCATATTAGCACGCAAAAACTCTGCTCCAACAATTTTTTCGTCATAACTCATATTATGAGCGACAATGTAACTCGCTTTTTCAATTAGCTCTTTGAAGTCATTTAATATTGATTCTACATCATAGCCTTCAACAATTGCCTTTTCAGTTGAGATACCATGTATTCTTGATGATTCTTTTGGAATTGTAAAACCATTTGGTTTAATAATATAATCACCACTTGATATTTTATTACCATCTTTATCAAACAATAGAAATGCTAATTGTACTAATCGAGGCCAATTATTTAAATCTGTAATTGGTGCTTTCCAATTTTTCGGAAGCCCTGTTGTCTCTGTATCAAAAAATAGTATCATTTATGTTTTTTTAAAGTTACGCATAACAGAAATATAAAAGTACTTGCAATTTTTCATCTTATATTTTAAAATAATTAAAATAAAACCAAAGTCCGAACTTTCCTTTATTCAATCAATACTTTCAATCCACTACCCACTCCTTCAAATACTGCTTTATTTCTTCTGATTTCCTTGCCACTTCACCATAATCAACGGCCATCGGTACAATATTATCGAGAGAGGGGACATTCGCCGGAACCCGCACGCCCTTGTGCAAGGGCATCTGGACACAGCTTTTGGCAAGCATTTTTTCTGTTTTTGGCGACAACAAGAAATCCATCAGCTTCTTTCCGTTTTCGTTGTTGGGCGAGTTTTTTATCAGGGAAACCGTATTGGGAACAATGAGGTTCCCAAAACCATCCTGATCCAGGAAAACCATTTTCACTGGCAATCCCTCCTTAATGGCTTCGTTTGCATCATCGGTATCGGTCAGTCCCATTGCAACTTCCCCGGTCGCAACTTTCTTTTTCACGTCCCCATTGCTCGAAGCGATCACCACATCGTTATTTTTCAAATCTTCCAGGAATTGTTTGGCCTTTTCATCGCCCAATTCCACAAACAAAGCGGCAAGATGAAAGGAGGTGGTCCCGAACAAAGGATTGGCAATTGCAATGTTCCCTTTGTACTTCCCATTGGCCAAATCCAAAATCGACTTGGGAATATCTTCATCTTTTACCAAATCCATATTTACCAACAGAACCCTCGCCCTGGCAGAAAACCCGATCCAGTTGTAATCCTTATCGATAAAAACCGGGGAAATACCCTGTGCCGCTCCCGAACGATAAGCCTGGGTTATCACTCTTTGCTTTAAAACACCGGCACGCATGGGATCCCCGCTCCAAAAGACATCGCATTGCGGATTGTCTTTCTCGGCAATCAGACGGTTGAGCACCCCTGTTGACTTGGTTTCCTCGGTATCAAAAACGGCTTTTACCTCAATACCGGTTTCCTTTTCAAATTCCATAAGGACAGGCTCGCTGAAAACCTGGTCAACGGAAGTGTAAACCACTACTTCATTGGTATTGTGACCACATGCAAAAAAAGAAAACGCAAGGATGCTGGCGGCAATCAATTTCAAAACATTATTCTTCATACGTTCATTTTAATCCAGATCAAGATATCTTCTGTTGCCTCCCAATTAAGAAATACAACAGTGTTCCGAAAATAGGGAATACGATTACAACTATAACCCAAATAATTTTATTGGATCCGGTAAATTCATTTCTCAAAATATCAATAAGAGCAATTAACGGTAAAAGTAAAATGAGCAAAATCATCAAAACAATTACTATTTGCCAAATTCCAATAATTCCAAGCATCAGCATAACTCTATAATTTCAACATCAATTTAACCTATTGCCCTGCATCTTTGATACAACGCACAGAAAAGCCAAAAGTCTTGGTTTCCGAACTTCTCCCAACATCCGCATGATCGTTGTTCAGGTTTCGGGCCCTAGCAGAAAAATAATCCATTTCAGTGGAAGACCATAAAATGGTTCCATAGCCCTTTCCCTGAAAACCGTTCCCCGTATAATCCCTGAACCCTCCCGGTATTGCGGTAAACCCGCTTTCATTGTTTGCACCGGAATTTGGGGGCATCCACAACTGCGTTCCCGTATCCTTTAATTTCCCCCCGGCATCGCTCCCCCTCCAATCCTCCTGGTCCCAGATTTCATTTGCTATGGAATATTCTGAATCAACAGCCCCTTCCAGAACCTTCCAATCGGCATCAGTTGGCACATGCCACCCATCGGGGCAAATCCCCTTTTGACCATCAGGGACGTAATCCATTAACTCATCCCATTGATACAAACCACCGTAAATAGTACAGTTCACCGGGTCATTTTCATAGCAGTATTTTTCAATCACACCATTATCCGTCTGGTCAAAAATCCCGTTAACAATTAACCCGGCATCCAGGTTTTCTTTCATCCAGCATTGATTTAAAACCTGAACAGTATTATAAACCTGTCCCAAATAACTCACGGTTGGTGTGCCCGGACAAGGGATATTCTTCCCGAATTGCAATTGATAGGTTTTGCTTGAAGTTGGGATATCCCTAAGTTGCGACTCCTCCCCTTCATAATTGCCAACTACCAGTAACTCATCCCCGTAATTATACCCAAATGAACTTGAGGCATTCCCTGATTTCAAAACAGGAGACGATTCCACAGGATGTTCATACTTTAAAGTGCATTTTTCCGCAGAGGCCGAATTATCCCCTATAACTTTAATACTTTGGGTCATCCCATTCCATGAAACCCAAATCATATAAAAGCGATCCTTCCCGGGATAAAAAGAGAATAAATGCCTCCCACTATTTAGCTTATTTCCGTAAAGAGCCAATTGCCGACCCAATGGGTTCACAGCACGTATTTGTACTTCACCTGAACTTGGGATAGAAATTTCAAACTTCGATTGTTCTTTTGCCGGGTTTGGGAAACTCCTTGAAACCGAAAAGGAACTTTCATTCCCTGCAAAATTATCCTGAATATCCACATAATTCAAAACAAGTAGCGTATCGGGATAAAACAAAACCGTATCGCCGCCCCCGGAAAGATTGGTAATGGTATAACTATCACTGCTTATGGGCATGGAACCCAGTACAGAGGAAAAAACCAGTTCGATGGAAGCTTTTTGGGCTTGTACATTTGCCAGGATTACTATAAAAGAAAAGACGAAGGGGTAAATAAACTTATTCATGATTTAGTTTTTATTTCAAACCTAACCTTATCGATGAATTAAATATCGGCACTGGAAAAGATTTTATGGTTATCGAATCAACCCCCAAAGGTAATAGAAACCATGGAAAATAACAAGTTGATTAAATCAGGAATGAATCCCGCCATTAGCAAAACCTGCATCAATAAGAAAAGGATGATATTTGGAAGCGCTTTCTATACCAGATTGGAAAAGCCCATAAATGCGAGGGCGAGTATCCCGGCAGAGATAAGTGCAATGGGGATACCGCGCATCCCTTTGGGGACTTCCATCAAATCCAAGTGTTCGCGGATTCCTGAAAAGATAACAAGTGCCAATCCGAACCCAATAGCGTTGGACATGGCAAACACAATTCCTTCCAACAGGTTAAAGTCCTTTTGAATGGTCAAAATAGCAACCCCAAGGACAGCGCAGTTTGTGGTTATCAACGGGAGGAAAATCCCGAGTGCCTGAAAAAGGGACGGGCTTACTTTTTTCAGGATTATTTCCACCATTTGAACAAGTGCGGCAATCACAAGGATAAACGTAATAGTCTGCAAAAACTGCAAGCCCAAAGCATCGAGCACATAATGTTGGATCAGCCAGGTAACAAGGACTGCAAGGGTAAGGACAAACAATACTGCTCCGGACATTCCAATAGCCGTGGGTATTTTCTTGGAAACACCGAGGAAAGGGCAAATGCCCAGAAATTGGTTAAGGACAATATTGTTTACGAAAATTGCACTGATGATGATGATTATATAAGTCATGTCTTTATGATATTAAATTCTGCAAATAACAATTCATTCCAAAAAATCAAATTATGCCTTTTTCAACCTGTTGATCATGGCAATAAGGTATCCCAAAGCAATGAAAGCGCCAGGTGCCAACACAAACACCAACATGCCATCGCCCTGGATAAATTTCAACCCGAAAACTGCACCACTGCCAAGGACCTCACGGGTTGCGCCCAGCAGGGTAAGTGCAAAGGCAAACCCAAGCCCCATTCCCAATCCGTCAATTGCGGAAGCCCCAATTGAGTTTTTTGAAGCAAAGGCTTCTGCCCTTCCCAGGACAATACAGTTGACCACGATTAGGGGGATAAAAAGGCCCAACTGATCGAACAAAGCCGGCAAATAGGCCTGCATCACCAATTCCACCACGGTCACAAAAGATGCAATGACCACAATAAACGAAGGGATCCTCACTTTATCGGGAATCACGTTTTTGATGAGGGAAACGGAAAGGTTCGACATCACCAAAACAAAGGTGGTGGCCAACCCCATTCCCAAACCGTTCAATGCTGAAGTTGTAACCCCCAAAGTCGGGCACATCCCGAGCAACAACACAAATACCGGGTTTTCCTTTATTAGCCCTTTTGTAAAATTTGTTAGATTGTTCATTATTTTTCAATTATTAGATTCAAAACTTTCAGATTATTGGATTCAAGACTTTCAAACCTTTAGAACCAAGTTATCCCATAAACACTGATAATAAATTACATAAATAAAGAAATCAAGAAATTACCTGTTTCTCCCAGTCTTGGCTCTTTTTATCTTGTTTCTTTTATTCCTGTTTCCCCTTACTCTCCTTCTCAAATGCCTCATAACCTCTTTTAACCGCATCGCAAAAAGCCCGCGAGCTGATTGTGGCCGCAGTTATCGCATCCACGTCCCCACCATCTTTGGTAACCTGCAATTTGAAGTCTTTTGGGTTTTTCCCGATAAATTGTTTACTGAAATCGGATTTTTTAATATCCATTTTATCGCCAAGCCCTGGCGTTTCCTTATGTTCCAATACAGCCGTATTATTTATTGTCCCATCAGAATCAAAGCCCACCATAATCCATATCTTGCCGCCAAAACCCTCATCCGTATAGGTTTTTACAGCTGTGCCCACTTTTTCACCACCTTTCCAGGCTTCAAAAAAAGTAAGGGAATCTTTGCCCGTTGCCGTTGCAGGCTTCAGTTTATATTCCCTCATAATGGTATCAAAAGCAGGCACTACTTGTCCAATGGCCTTTTCAACCTTTTTACGTTTTGCGATAGCAATGGGCCCTTTTGTGACGGTATAAACCCCTCCCAATGCCAGTGCCGCCACAATGGTCACCACCAGTAGCGTAAGCACCATATTCATAAAAGAGGATTCTTTCTTTGCCATGTCTGTATATTTTGATTTGATATTATTTCTTTAATTCTACTTATAACTACTAATTATTTAAAAGCCTTAAATAAACCGATAATTATCGGAATAATCAATTAACACAATTTGTTCCGGGTTAGGCTTATGCAACCTGTAACTTGAAACCTGGAAGCTGCAACCCCTAACCCTTAATTTTGACAACCTCACCAAACCTGACCGGTTTAAATCCCCTGTCGATCAAAGGCACAAAGGCATTCATAATAAGGATCGCAAAGGATACACCTTCGGGATAAGCGCCAAACACCCTTATCAAAACAGTGAGCACGCCCAAACCGACACCAAAAACCAACTGGCCTTTTGATGACATGGGCGAGCTGACCATATCGGTGGCCATAAAAAATGCGCCCAGCATCAAACCACCCGTTACGAGATGGAACAATGGGTTTACAAATTGCTCAGGGTTGGCCATCCACAAAACCCCGGCAAAAACCACTACCGTCCCGAGATAAGCAAGCGGGATCTCCCAGGTAATAATCTTACGGATCAACATATAAGCTGCACCGATCAACAAAGCGATCGCCGAAACTTCCCCAAGCGAACCGCCCATATTCCCCATAACCTGATCAATCGTAGATGGAATATGGTAAACCACTTTCTCCCCATCCTGAATAAAGGAAATCCCATCCTCCATGATTTTCTGGACCGTGGCCCCCTGTTTTTTCAATTCTTCTTTCAAGGCACCCAAAGGTGTTGGCCCTGTAATCGCATCCGTCAAGGAAGCTGCGAACATGGGTTTTGGAACAGGCCAGCTTGTCATTTGAACAGGAAATGAAATCAACAGGAAAACCCTTCCGACCAATGCCGGGTTAAACAGGTTTTTGCCCAAGCCGCCAAAAGACATTTTTGCAATACCGATGGCCACGATCGCACCGATCACGATAATGTGCCATGGCAGGTTGGAAGGTACGTTGAAAGCCAGCAAAATCCCTGTGATAACAGCCGAACCATCCGTAATAGAACCATTCCCTTTTATCAGATATTTTTCTACCAGGTATTCGATCATCAAACAAGCCACCACCGAAATAAGCATCACCCGAACAGCATCCAGGCCAAAAAAGTAAACGGAAACCAGGATGGCAGGTATCATGGCATATATTACACCATACATGAGCTTTTTTACCGAATTATCGGTATGGATATGTGGTGAACCTGAAATTTTCAATAATTCCATAAGTATTTATTTTCTGTATTCTAAAATCCGAAAAATATTCAATCTTAATATTCCATTCGTAAAAACCAAACTATTTGTTTGATAAGAAAATTTCAAGAACAAGGCTTGTGAAATCGTAAAATTCAGGAGTTTACTTTTGTAAATGACTGAGTTTTAAGATGAGCATAACGCAGTTATTGGTATTTTCTTATCAAACAAATTATCTTTTTGAGCGGGTTCGCATAATAAAACCCACTTTGTTTTTCCCCAAACGCAAATAATCGAGTAAAGGCCTGTTTGCCGGACAGGTGTATTGGCAAGAACCACATTCAATGCAATCCATAACACGCTCGTTTTCCGTCCTTTCAAAATCCTCTACAATTACCGTTTTTTCTATTAAATAGGGTTCGAGGCCCATGGGGCAAACAGTTACGCAACGTGAGCAACGGATACAGTTTTGCACCTCTTTCCTCCCCGCTTCGGCATCAGGCATGATCAATATTCCCGAAGTCCCTTTCACAACCGGGACATCAACCGAAGACAATGATTTCCCCATCATTGGGCCACCGCCGATTATTTTCCCCGTATCATCGGGAAGGCCTCCGGCAGCTTCAATCAGATCCGAAATAGGTGTCCCTATCCGCACCTTGAAGTTGGAAGGTTTTTTTACCGATTTCCCAGTAAGTGTAACCACCCGTTCAAAAAGCGGTTTGTTTTTCTGGACAGCTTCGTACACCGCAAAGGCGGTACCTGCATTGTTGACCACGGCCCCAACTTCAATGGGCAGTTTTGCCGAAGGGACTTCCCTCCCGGTCAAAGCTTTTATCAATTGCTTTTCTGCACCTTGTGGATATTTCACTTTCAGGGCATGGACTTCTATCCCTTTAAAATTTGCTGCGAGTTTTGTTAAATGCTCAATGGCATCGGGTTTATTGTTTTCGATGCCGATCATTGCACGTTTCACGCCCAATGCCATCATCAGGATTTTTGTACCGACCAGTATCTCTTCCCCTTTTTCCAGCATCAACCGATGATCGGATGTCAGATAGGGTTCACATTCCACTCCATTTATAATAAGGACTTCGGCTTTTTTTCCATCGGGGACCATCAATTTCACGTAAGAGGGGAAAGTTGCCCCTCCAAGTCCGACCACGCCATTCTCATTGATTTTGTCGATGATTTCTTTCTGGCTCAGCATCACCTCTTTCTTGATTTCATCCGTCCTGATAATCCCATCTACCCATTCATCCCCTTCCACATCAATTACCACGACAGGTCGGCGGTACCCACTGGCATCAATTACATTGTCTATTTTTTTCACCTTTCCCGAAACGGAAGAGTGGATATTGGCCGAAATAAAACCTTCCTGTTTGGCAATGAGCTGCCCGGTTTTTACCAGATCGCCACGATTGACAATTACTTTTGCCGGTGCCCCGAGATGTTGGGAAAAGGGTATGTAAGCCACCTTGGGAATCGGGAGGACTTCTATAGCCTGATCCTTTGATCGCTTTTCCTCGGGCGGGTGGATGCCTCCAAGCTTAAATGTTTTTAACAATCCCATATTTATCATTTATATGTACATTGAATGGGCAATTAGCACAAATGCCCTTCAACATTAATTCAATTTATCTTCAATTTTATTATCGTCCTTCTTTGCAGCTTGTTCTTCCACCTTCACTTTTTCCGTCAACTTTACTGTTCCTACAACCGCGTTTTCCTGTGCGGGATGCTTCACCTTTAGGACTGTTTTTGCTTCGTTCTTGTCTTTGTCGCCTGTCTTTACCCTTCTAGGCGGGAAGTTCAATTCGTGGATGGCATGTGTTGGGCATTCCGTCACACATTTCCGGCACAAAACACATTTTTCACCGTCAATATATGCCAAATTGTTTTTCATGGTGATTGCATCAAACTTGCATACCTTGAAACATTTGGAACAACCTATACAGGCCACTTCACAGTTTTTCTTTGCAGGGCCGCCTTTCTCGATATTGATACAACTGACGAAAATCCTTCTGGATTTTTTACCTACCGGCCGTAATTCGATAATATCCCTCGGGCAAGCCTCGACACAAGCCCCACAAGCAACACATTTGTCGTTCACCTCTGGCAAGCCGGTTTCGGGGTTCATAAAAATGGCCTCAAAATCGCAGGCATCAACACATTCCCCAAGGCCAAGACATCCATTGGGACACCCACCTTCGCCACCAAATAGATTATGTACAAAAGTACAATTGCTTGCACCATCGTAAACAACTTTTTGAGGGGAATTGATTTTGCCACCATTACACCTTACCACTGCAATCAATGGGTCTACTTCGTTTGCCTCAAGGTCAAGTATTTTTGCGACATCGGCCATCACATCATTCCCACCTACCGGGCAATTCAATCCTTCAAGATTATTTTCATCCTCGCCCTGTTTAACGGTAGCCTCGGCAAATGCCCGGCAGCCCGCAAAACCACAGCCACCGCAATTGGCAGCGGGCAGTGCCTCCTCCACCAAATCAATCCGGGGGTCTTCGATGACCTTGAATTTCTGGGCAACAAAATAGAGGATTATTGCTGCTGCGCCACCAACAGCTCCAAGGGAAATTACGGCATATATTATAATTTCATCCACGGCTATTTCTTTTTAGAATTAACACTATAAATTTCTTTACTGTTAACGATTTAACGGGGCAAATGTAAAAACAATTAGTAAAGAACGAAGGCTTTTATAACTAATTTTCTACATATGTAGTTTTCTGTAAAACAATAAATTAAAAATTGGCCAATTGGCAAAACCAACCATAACTTACTGATTTTCCATTGAATGAATTATTGTTTGGAATCATTCTAAATTTAATGGATGAAAGGGATCTTGTTTGGTCTTGTTCGGGAATGCCAATAGTTATTCATCTGTTTGATTTGCTGTTAGCTTGCTGTATTTATTAAATCGCCGCTAATGCGCAAATAACAATTAGCGCATTAGCGGCATTATTTTTATCATTCGATTGTATGCCCGGTTGTTGCATTTAGGTGTATTTTCAAAACCATCCATGTATGTTTTATCTAAACAAATTCGTTGGTGACAACACCAACGAAGGGCGGCTGTCAGAAAGAGTTTTACTTGTTGGCGACAACACAAACAAAAGGTAGGAAGATGTATAAATTTATTCGGGTTCATGAAATTCAATTAAATTAGCTGAATTATATTTTTATGAACCGACAATAACACATTGAAATTATGAAAGGTAAAGTATTTAAACTTTTGGTTAGCTATTTCTTTAAAGGCCTTCTTTTTTTGGCTCCTGTTGCAATTACTATCTGGGCAATCGTTGTCAGCTTTAACGCAATTGATGGATTATTGCAAGGTGTGATCGAAGAATATTTTGGTATCCATGCCCGGGGAATCGGCCTGGTCGTTTTGCTTTCGCTTATTACCCTTATCGGTTTTATTGGAACTACCATTGTTTTCAACCCCATAATTACTTATTTTGACAAAGTGCTGGCCCGGGCCCCATTGATCAAGATTTTATATACGGCGGTAAAAGACCTGCTTTCTGCTTTTGTTGGACAAAAGAAACGGTTCACGGAGCCTGTACTTGTTCAATTGGACAGAGGGGGGAATATTGAAAAAATAGGGTTTATCACCAACAGAGACCTTTCTTTTATTGGGATACCAAAAGAAAAAGTTGCTGTCTATCTGCCACATTCCTACGCATGGTCAGGAAACCTGGTTATTATTTCGGCGGAATATGTAAGGCCCATTGATGCTTCCTCTACGGAAATCATGAAATTTGTTGTATCGGCGGGTGTTACGAGCATTGAATAAAAAAAGCCTGCCGATATGGGCAGGCTTTTTATTCTAAAAAATATTTTTCTCCAAACACTTTCAGGTTCTGAGAACACTAAAAGGCAATGGTCTTACTGAATCACGATTTTCTTGACTTTATAAAACCCTTCGGATTTAACCTTTAGCAGGTAAATCCCCTTTGGATAGGCCGATAGGTCGATGCTTTGATAAACCGAACCTGACCGTGGACCCAATTCTGATTTATAAACGGATTCACCTTTGGAGTCCACAACATTCACCTGGACGTTTCCATCCTGAAGTCCACTTACCTTAAATTCAAATTTTCCGTTTGAAGGATTTGGGACAATGGAAACGGAAGCATCGGTTTCATTTTGCAGGTTAATATCTGTAATTGCACCAATTGAAAGTATCATCCCATCCGAATCGGAATCCTCACATGGCGCAACTTCCATTGCTTCCAAAGTCAGGTTGACCTCTCCGGCAGCAATATCGGCCGTGCCAGGTGTATAGGTCGCATTTAACAAAGTTTCATCGTCAAAAACACCATCGCCTGCCGTTGACCACATCACCGAGGAGGAGTTTTCCGCTGACCCATTCAGTATAGCAGATTCATCCACGGCAATATTCATATCGTCACCCGCATTGGCTTCCGGTTCAGGAACAATCTGCAACAACATTTCATCGATGCTCTCCTGGCCTGGTTCATAACCATAAGCGGTAAGTGTAAGTATTACTTCACCATTTGCTATGTCCCCGTTTCCGCGCAGATATTTTGCACTTAACGTATTTGCATTTTGAAAGATACCATCACCCATAGTTTCCCACAATACCGAACTGGCGTACAACGCTGATCCGGATGTAAAGAACAGGCTGTTCACACACGAAGAAGAGTCCACTCCGGCCCAGGCCTCCGGTGCTTGCAATGGCGCAAAGTCAAACGAAGTTATACGTGTTCCCCAGCCCGAACTTTTCATATATTCCGTGGTAAACCAAAAGGTAGAATCATTTGTGGGATCGGGCGACATGCAGGCATAATCCCCCCACCGGCTTATACCCGATTGGGAACTGCCTCCCGGGACAATCTCGATCTCGGCAATGTTCATTTCTCCCAATGGCGCATCCGGTGTACGGCCTGCAACCCGGATAGAAGGGTAAACCGAACTACTGGAAACAGAATAGCCAATGGCAATGTTGCCGTTGGCCGACATGGCAATGCTCCCCATCCAACGGTTATTGTTGTCAGGCGCATAAGTTCCTTGCTGATAAATTTCCCAACCTGTGCCATCATTCCGCAGCTCATACCACCTGACACCTATTTTTGTCCCCACTTTTACGCTATGGGTCGCAAGCATCACATCGTAATCTTCAAAATGGCGAAAAGGCAACCTGAACATCAACATACTTTCAAGTACATCGAGTTTGGTACTTGTGCCTGGTTGTGGAACCCCGTTTATATTGGAGTTAAAAGCCATTGGCGAAATTATGTTTTCGACCACAAAACTTGAATTGGAAGGTGTGTCCCAATCCGTGGTGAACCTATAGATTTCCATATTGTGGTTCGTCCAATTGTTGATCCCAACAAAATAGGCCGGGGTACCTGCTGGCGGTGGGTCACCGTCAATGTCGCAAGGAAGGAAACCGAACTTGCTTGAATACTGGCCAAAATAAATCATTTGTGCATCGGGATCGCCAATCAGCATTTTATCCCTTTCAAAAGCAGCAAACCCGCTTCCGATAAAACCGTTTCCCCCAAACATATGGAACGATGCATAATAGCCATCCATCCAAATACCCATTTTGGGGTAATCGTTGAAATAATTAAACTCGAAGGCATAACGATACCAAGAACCCAGTGGATCGCCGGTTTCGGAAATGGCAACCATTTGATAGCTTTTCCCATTGGAAGTTTGAACGGCAAACTGGCTTGCCATCCAACGATCGGCCATTTCATCGTAAAGTACGATAGGGTCGCCATCATTGTGTCCGTTCCACGGACCGGGAAAGCCACTCCACAAGGTTGAATTGGCTGCCGGGCCATATAGTTTATTTCCCACTTTATCATAAATGGCAAAAGAGAGGTTTATCATCTGAAAATAGTGGTTCGGCCCCACATCCCCATCTGTATCGGGGGGATATACGCCATTTACGTTTCCAACCCCATCAATACTTACAACAGGGCCTTTGCTTTGCATCGGGCCAAAAGTACTTTGGACTGAATTAGGATCGGTAGGTTCAGTGCTACTGAACTTTTTCATATCGATGGATTCGTTTTTTACTTCCCCATCTTTCCATGTATCTTTTACCGTAGCTGGATCAATAAGCTCCATATCGCGCAATGGAGGTGTTTTATCAAAAAAAGCAGCTTTCACTACTTTGGTTGGGGCCTTGATTTCCTGGGCCTGGGTCAAGAACGCAAATCCAAAAACAAATAGGACTGCCGGGAATAAAATCTTTTTCATGTGTTTAAGTTTATTTATAAATAATTTAATGTGTGTAAGACAAAAATAAATACAAAGCTTACAAAGCCTTAGCTATTTTTAACAATTATTTAACAGAATTGTTGACAGTAGGACAAAAAAACTTACAAAGAAGTTCTGTCTTCCGTATAAATATGCATCTTTTTTTACATCGGGTCGTTGGGAAAAGGGGGCAAAAAGCAATTTTTACCTGATCCTGAAAATAAACGTATTGCTCAATCGGCCGCGCAAATAATACAGGGCAAAATAATAGGGCACGAGAATCCCAAGGGCCAACAAGCCGGCAATTCCCTCATCATCGAAAACATTCAAACCAACAATGAGGGTTATGAACAAAACGATAAAAGGCAAAATATACCCTAGAAAAACCGCCTTTGTGCCAAGTGATTTTTCCATAAGGATTTCAACACGGTCACCT
>JAADJA010000188.1:0-19215 GCA_013151015.1 Chlorobiota bacterium | reverse complement strand
CAACCTCTACGGTTTCTTCTTTTATCTCGGTAACATTGCACGCCCCTTTTACCGAGCATGAAGCACAAGCCGATTGGGCCACAATGGAAACATAGTATTTGTCCTTGTCCATAGTGCGTATCACACCGTTGTGTTTTATCGAATCGGTTGCACAATCTGTTTGTTGCAAATATTCACTCATCTTTTTCTTAATTCTTCCAATATAAAAATACCCATTGGAACTTATTTGTAATTCGTTGTTTGCTTTATTGGAATTTTAGGTTCATGGTGTCGAAACCGAAACGGGTAATATTTTTCCATTAAAATATTTTTTTCCGTTTATGGCAAAATCCACGATAAACGAAGCCATTTCTTCGGACGACAGTGGTGCTTTGTACCCGGGAAATGCGTTTTCCAACATTTCAGTCTGAACGGCTCCGACAGCCAAACAATTAACTGTTATCCCATCCTCCTTAAATTCTTCGGCCATGGCTTCGGTCAGGATGGCCACAGCTCCCTTGCTTGCACTGTACAACGACAAACCCGGGAATTTTGAACTTCCCTGGTAACCGCCCATGCTTCCCATATTGATAATATGTGCGCTTTTCGAAAACCGGGGGTACAAAAGCCGGGTCAACCTAAAAACGCTTTTCACGTTAACATCGAACAAAAAGCCGAAGTCTTCTTCAGTTAACTCCCTAAACGGCTTATTGATAAGCCCTCCGGCATTGTTTACAAGGACATCAACAGGGCCAAGGTTTTCAATAACAGGCAAAAATTTATCCGTAAAACCCCTTGCGGTAATATCAGCAGAAAATGGAATTACCTCAGAACCGGGATTCAGCTTTTCGCCTTCCGATTTCAAGGTTTCCAATTTTTCATTGTTTCGCGATATGGCAATTATCCGATGATTACCGTCCCGGGCAAAGCCTTTGACTATTTCCCGGCCAATCCCCCTACTTGCTCCTGTAACAATTACATTCATCTAAAAAAACCAATTATTGTTTTCAATAATGTATAAACAATCCATGCTTGATAAAGTTGGCAAAAGTAATTAGAATATTGCTTAAAATGATTTTGGTTTTACTTCTCAATTCAAAATGTATTACTTTTGCTCAAACGAAAAAAACAATCATGGATTTTAAGATAATCAGACCAACAAGTGCAAGAACAATAATGTTGACAGCTTTGTTGCTTGTGGTTTTCCAAATAAGGTCATTTGCCCAAAACGAAGGCGCCAACACAATGTCAGAAATCACCAAAGCCTTAAAACAAGCTGACGAAAACAAACTTGCCGCTTATTTTAATTCAACCATCGACCTTGAAATTCCGGGGACGGATGGGACTTACAGCAAAACACAGTCGGTTGTTATCATGCACGACTTTTTCAAGAAATTCAAGGTAAGCTCGTTTACCCTGAACCATGAGGGTTCCTCCAATGATGGCTGCAAATACATGATCGGCACTTATAAATCAGGGGGAAAAGAACTCAGGCTTTATATCCTGTTGAAAAACAAAGGGGGGAAGTTGTTGATTCACCAGTTGCAGTTGGAGGAGGAGTAGATCAGTTGCGGGTTGCGGATTATACATTATTGGCAAAAGAACAATTTCCGTTAAAACATTTCAGAACACAACAAATGAACATAGACGAAATAATTGAAAAAGCACTGGAAGAAGATATTGGGGACGGGGACCATACGTCATTGTCAACCATTCCGGGAAATACCTTGGGAAAGGCAAGATTAATTGCAAAAGAAGACGGGATTGTTGCCGGGTGCAAGGTCGCCGAAAAAGTTTTCAAAAAGATAGATCCCGAAACAAAATTAAATATACTGAAAGAAGACGGGACACCTATAATTAAAGGGGAAGTTATTCTCACTATTGAAGGAAAACAACATTCCATCCTGACCGCAGAAAGGCTGGCACTGAACTTTATGCAACGAATGAGCGGGATTGCCACCTTTACGCAAAAAGTCGTTGAACAACTTGATGGCCTTGACACCAAAGTCCTTGATACGCGCAAAACCACTCCCCTTCTCCGTGAACTTGAAAAATATTCGGTAAAAATGGGCGGCGGCCATAACCACCGTATGGGATTGTACGATATGATCATGATCAAGGACAACCACATTGATTTTGCGGGGGGAATCGAACGTGCCATTGATCTTGTAAAAGATTATCTGAAAGAGAAAAACAAAGACCTGAAAATAGAAATCGAAGTCAGGGATTTTGAGGAACTGGAAAAGGTGATGAAGCATGGAGGAGTTCATCGCATCATGCTTGACAATTTCACGCCGGAGGAACTCAGAAGGGCAATAAGCATAATTGACAGGAAATATGAGACGGAGGCATCGGGCGGGATTACCCTTGAAACAATCAGGGATTATGGCAAAAGTGGAGTGGATTATATTTCTGTCGGTGCGCTCACACATCAGATTAAAAGCCTTGATATGAGCTTGATCGCAGATTAAAAACACAAACCTTTTTGATCGACCTTAACGTGCAACACATAACTTTTAACCCCTAACCACCGCCAATTGAAAAACAGGAAAACCCGCTTCGTCCAATGGCAGCCCATCCAAAACCTGATAAACTTTCTTAAAAGGCTTATCATTCCCGGTTTCGATGGCGTTCCTTTATATTATGTGGGGGGGTTTTTTTACAGGGGGATTTCGCAAGGTTACCTTACCACGCGTGCAGCAGCCATTGCATTCAGTTTTTTCCTCGCTATTTTCCCAATGATCCTGGTTTTTTTCACATTGATCCCGTTTATCCCTATTGATAATTTCCAGGAAATACTGATGGCTTTCATCACCAACATCATTCCCGACTCGGCTGAAGCAATAATCAATACAACTCTTGTTGACATTATTGAAAGACCGCGCGGAGGACTTTTGTCCTTGACTTTTTTCCTGGCCTTGTTTTTCGCAACGAATGGGTTTTCAAGTATTGTTGATGCGTTCAACACTACCTATCACACCATCGAAACCCGTACCTGGCTGAAACAACGGATGATTGCCCTGGTGATGTTCCTCACAAATACCATAATTGTCATCATTGCCATTGCCCTTCTCACATCGGGTACGGGTTTTTTCGAATTCCTTTTGCAAAAGCATATCCTGAACAACTGGACGACCTTTTACCTTTTGGAAGGGGTAAAATGGATAGTGCTGACAGCGATGTTCTTTTTTTCCATCTCATTTATTTATTATCTGGCCCCGGCCAAAAAAAATAAATTCAGGTTTATTTCTGCCGGTTCGTCCCTGGCCACGTTTTTATCGCTCATAGCTTCGGTGGGGTTCAACTATTATGTCCAGAACTTTTCGAGTTACAATGCCCTTTATGGCTCCATTGGAACATTGCTTATTATTCTTATGTGGATTTATTTTAATGCGATAATCCTTCTTATTGGTTTTGAGCTAAATGCAAGTATCCAGGAAGCCAAAAAAGATACGGATATGTATTTTAGCAAGGATGAAAACTTTCCTTTGAAATAATCGATGTTCATCTTTTAATCCCGGGAAGCAAATTGAACTTTTAAAGGCCAAATTTTGTTATGTGCATATCGTGGCTAATTTAGAATTGGTAAAAATTACTATATTTGCCCGGCTATTTTTATGTAGCTTATTTGTAAATGTTGTCAGGCAACCTTTATCAAGGGTTTCTTGTCTAAAATTTGACCCCGTGAAACCGGGGAATAGCATAGGTTAAATGTATTCATTTCTAAAAACAGTTTAATTGTGAGAGCAAAAAGCATCCCATCATTCCGTCTATTTTTTATTTCATTGATATTTGTAAGTACCGGGCTTTTTGCCCAAATCGGCATCCAATCGGGTGTGGACCCCGAAGCGATGGTCGAGAACATTGTGGGCGACGGTGTGGTTTTTGAAAATGTAACCTATCAAGGGGCAAACCTTGCACGGGGGACATTCAGTAATGGCGGGACAACGAACCTTGGAATCGAAAGTGGCGTTTTCCTCACTTCCGGTGCAGGTTATATTATTCCCGGCCCCAATGGCCCAGGCTCGTGCTCGGCAGGATCAAACAACGGAATGCCCGGTGATGCTACATTGACTTCCCTGGCAGGTGTCTCCACCTATGATGCAGCGGTACTTGAATTTGATTTTATCCCCGAATCGGACACATTACGCTTTAAATATGTTTTTGGGTCGGAAGAGTATAACGAATGGGTTGGATCGACTTTCAATGATGTATTTGGGTTCTTCGTAAGTGGGCCCAATCCGGATGGAGGGGTTTATGCCAATAAAAACGTGGCCATTGTCCCGGGCACCGACCCCGAGGTACCCATTGCAATCAACAACGTGAACAATGGATATGCAGGTTGCGATGTGGATCCAACAGGCCCGGGCTCGTACCCGGAATTCTACAGCGACAATACAGGGGGCATGACACTTGAATATGATGGTTTTACCGCCGTATTGACCGCCTTCATCAAAGTAGTTGCCTGTGAGACGTACCACATTAAAATGGCCGTGGGCGATGCGGGAGATGGAATTTATGACACAGGGATTTTCCTCGAAGAAAACAGTTTTGAAAGCCCCAAAATTGATGTGCAGATTGACCCTTTCCCCGAAGGTGTATCTGACAACATGGTGGAAGGTTGTGTAGAGGCTGACATTATATTCAAACTGCCCAATAAAAGCTATGCACCTATTACCATCACCTATGAAATTACCGGAAGTGCCGAAAATGGCATTGATTACGAAACCATCCCCGATTTCATATATATCCCCGAAGGCGAGGACAGTGCTTCCATTCATGTTGTGCCGCTTCAAGATGGAGTTGAAGAGGGGGATGAAGATATTGTTTTGATCCTTAAAAACGAATTGGGCTGTACCATCCGTTACGACACCGTAATCTTCATAATTATTGACTATATCGACATTGTTACCGAAACCACACCAACAACGCAAATTTGTCAGGGACAGTCCATAGACATTTGGTGCCAAACAGAAAATGGTATCCCACCCTATTCCTATCAGTGGTTGGAACCACCGCTTGAGACCGACTCGATAAACGTTACCCCGGACGAAACAACAACCTATTATGTTGACGTAATGGATATGTGCGGAGGGGTTGCAACGGATTCGGTGACGGTTGTGGTAATGCCCATGCCCGAACTGGAACTGGGCAACGACACTACCTTATGTGGCGGTGATTCATTGGTATTGACACCGGGCGAAGGCTTTGCAAGCTATGTATGGCAGGATGGCTCAACAGGTTCCACATACACAGTTACACAACCGGGCGGCTTGTATTATGTACAGGTTGCGGCCGCGAGCGGATGTGCTGCTGCCGATCAGATAAATGTTGATTTTTATCCCGAAATAGAATTAAACCTGGGAGCAGATACGATTATTTGCCAGGGCGAATCCATTACCATGGATGCGCCGGGCGGAATGACAAGCTACACCTGGCAGGACGGCTCCACGGGAACATCTTATACCGCCACCGAAACAGGCAATTACTGGGTCACGGTCTTCAACGAATTCGGATGTTCAAAAACCGATACGCTCTACCTTTACGTTGACCCGTCCCCAACAACCCTTGATTTGGGCAACGACACCGCAATATGTACAGGAAACACTTATATCATCGATCCCGGGTTTTACCTTGAGTACCTGTGGGACGATGGCAGTACTGGATCCACCTTGACCGTGACCGAACCGGGGACTTACTCATTAACCGTAATGGGGGGCTGCAACAATGCCACCGACTCCATTACCATCAGTTACCTGCCGCCCATCGAAGTGGACCTTGGAGCGGACATGAATATTTGTTCCGGTGCTTTTGTTGATTTGGATGCCGGATTTGGTTTTGTGAATTACCAATGGCAGGACGGTACCAATTCGCAATATTATAATGTATATGAAAGCGGGGTTTATTCGGTAACGGTCACTGACATTTACACTTGCCAGGGTGGCGACACCATTGTGATCGAAGTTGCGGATGTTGTCTCATTGCCCGAAGACAGTACCTTCTGTGAAGGGGAAACGGTTAGCCTTGATGCCGGTTTTGGTTTCGACACCTATTCATGGAACACGGGCTCAAGTTCACAGGTTCTGAACGTCACCGAAGGGGGGACTTACATTGTGAACGTGGCCTATGTGTTCGGCTGCGAATCAGCGGACACAATTGAAATGACAAGGCTTCCCGTCCCATTGGCCAATATTGGCGAAAACAAAGACCTTTGCGAAGGCGACACAATTGTCCTTCTTGCGCCCGAAGGGGGATACGACTATTACTGGAACGGGGTGCAGGGAGAGCAAACCTATGTGATTACCTCTGGAGGGGATTACAGTCTTACGCTTTCCAATTATTGTGGTGAAGACAGCGATGAAATTACGGTAACGGAATACCCCCTTCCAGATGTAAATATTGGCGAAAACATACTCTTGTTCCCCGGCGAAAGCCAACAAGTTGATGCAGGTGATTTCAGTTCCTATTTATGGCAGGATGGTTCAACGGGCCGTTACTATGTTGTTTCCTATGATAATTATCCTGATTCGCTCAAGGTGGAAGTATTTGACGGGCATTGTAAAAACTCCGATTCCATAAAAGTGGAAATATTCGATGTGGATATCCCCAATGTGATAACACCTAACGGAGATGGCAAGAATGACGTTTTCAAGCCCGGTGAGGGATGGAGCGGCATCAGTTCCAATAAAATAATCATCTATAGCCGATGGGGCGATAAAGTTTGGGAATCATCGGATTTTGAATCCGGTTGGAACGGCAAAAGTAATGGGAAATTCGTTGCAAATGGAACCTATTTCTGGGTTCTTGAAGTTACTTATGGCAACGACAATGTATCTAAAACCTACAAAGGAAGCGTAACTGTTCTCGGAACAAATTAATTTTTTACAAATTTAGCTGCCTAAACATGAAACTTAAACTCTTTATATTTTTAATTGGCTTTTTCTCCATAACAGGTCTTATTGCCCAGGAAGATTATTACTGGGTAGGTGGAACCGGGGTTTGGTCCAACTTAAGCAACTGGGAAACATCGACCGGGGCAATACCGGGAGAAGTGCCCGATGCTATTGACAATGTGATCTTTAATGAAAATTCGTTCCAAAGCATTCACGACACGGTTTGGATATTCACCAAAAACCCGGAATGCCATAATATGATCTGGGAAAACATCCCGGATTCTGTTGTACTTGCAGGTGGGTCCGACACAACCTCACTTGCAATTTACGGATCCTTGCTTTTTGACTCCCTGGTTTCAAATGCGTACAAAGGGAGCATCCATTTCCAGGCAGATGACATGGGGAACACCATTACCATGAATGGCAGGATGTTCAATGCATCCATTTATTTTAACGGAACCGGTGGTTGGATACTACAGGACACAATCCTCGCCTGGGATACCACCAACTGGGCTGAACGCCTTGCCAACCCATTGGTTGAAAATGCTGCCCCCGACCCCATCATCTATCTTAAAAAAGGCACATTGAATACCAATGGACAAACCATCATAAGCGAGGGCTTTTCCTCAACCACCCAAAACCCCCGTCATTTGATCATGGAAAACTCCGATATATACATAATCGGTGGATGGTCGGTAAATGCCAATGGCATGAACCTCGAAGCGGACAACTCATTGATCACGAACCGTGGGGACATCACTAATTTCAACGGTACCGGGAAAAGCCTGGTTTATCACAATGTAAACAAGTTGGGCGATGAAATTGGAAGTGCCGGAATGATCGAATCGAAGAGCTTGCGTACACAATACAATTATGTCGAGTTTTTTGGTGGTGGGAACATGAGCGGCGACGATACACCAGGTGTAGAAGGTCAATTTACTATTGACACGGTTATCATGGGCTTCGGACCTGCACCCAATGCCATATCAGGGCCCATCGACAGCATTAATTACGGACGCTTCGGAGCACCTGGAATGGTCAATACATCCAATTCCTACATCCATAAATTCGTTATGGATATGGGAGGAAGGATTGAAGGATTTGACAATGACATGGATTCCATCTTTTGTTTGGATGTATATGGCTTTAACGTCCCTGGACAAATTGTGGGGAAGAATTTTGTTGATTATGTTTATTTCCAAACGGATGGCGTGGTCAGCTCCTTTCCCGGAAGCATCAATGAAATAGTGGATGCCGTATTTGCAGCCGATGGGTGGATGAACATGACAAATACCTTTCACAACCTTTATCTGTCAAGCGGTTTTTGGTATCAATTAGGGGTTGATTCACTTGATGCAGGAGGTGTCCCAACAGGTGTACATGAGCAAACTGTCCTGAACACCCTGGAGGTCATTGGGGGTTGCGATAAAGGGATGACCTTATTGAGTTCTTCCAAGAAAACAGTACAGGCAAGATTAAAGTACAATGGCCCGGGATTGACAACAGAATATTTGTCCGTAAGGGACATTCTGAAAACCGGAAGCGGAACTGTCACGATCAACAACGGGATCGACATTGACAACAATACAGGGATCACGTTCAATGAAATTACCGGCCGCGATTTGTATTGGGTCGGCGGCAATGGTTTTTGGGACGATAACCTCCATTGGTCACTCGTTGATGGAACCACACCTGGAGACCAGTGCCCTCCAAATATTCGCGATAATGTATATGTGACCGATCAATCAGGCCTGACCGATGCCGACAGTGTAAAAGTAAATGTAAAATATGCATGCAGCAACGACCAGTTCTGGACGCTTTCTGATAGTGCGCTCCTAATTGGCCCCGATTCAAACAATATGCGTATCTGGGGCTCCCTGGAGTATTCCGAGCCCATGTTATCCGAATTCAACGGGAAATACTATTTCGAGTCGGAACATGACACACTACTTGATGGGACCTATGACCCACAAACAATTAAGCTCTCGGGAAAACAATTTGTAAACCAAACCTTTTTTTATGGCAACAATGGGGCATGGATACTCCAGGATAGTTTGATCAATATGATGGACACGGTATTCTTCACAATGGGAAACCTGAACACGAACGGGCAAACAGTAAGGTGCTATAATTTTCATTCAATGGATACCCTTGACAGGATACTCAGCCTTGATACCTCTTTAATAGAAGTGCATCAAAAAGGTTCAGATGCCTGGTTGCTCAATGGCTACCATTTGGATTTTTATTCGGGGACCTCCACCATACGTTCCATGGGCGACCTTTTCCTTGCCCCAGGCGAACCGCCCAACCAATGCCACATTAAGAGCATGAACGCCGATAGCCTGGTTTATTATAATATTGAGTTCAATGCCCTTAAATCCCTACTGAAAAGTGAAGGCTATTGTATTTACAACCTTGTGGATTACCTTCCCCCGGCCAATATAGGCGAAGTGATCGGAGGACCGGCCACCATTGACACCCTCACCTTTCATGCAGGGGCATTCGGTTGTGTACTGAAACATGCCGATACAGTGAACGTGGTGATGGCCTACAGTATCAACGATACAATAAAAGGGATGAACAGCCATTATATCAATGAGGCCCATTTCTTTCAACAAGGTGTTGTAACAGGCTACAATTGGATTGGCAATCTCAACTTTTATGAATATGGGGAAATTTTCAACAACAATGATATTGATTCCTGTATTTTTTATAATGACGGGTATATCCATGGACAAAATGTTTTTGACACTCTTAAATTCACCCCAAGTTATAAGTATTTCTTCCAACATGATTCCACACAGACAATCACCGACTATTTTGATGTAAACGGCACCTGTATGTCCCCTATCCGGATCCAGTCTGATTCCATTGGGACACAAGCGAAGATCGAAATACAATATGCAGGTCCGGTAATTGATTACACTTCCTTCAGGGATTTATATGGAGTAGATTACAACGGGAATATACCTTATACGGCCGAACATTCAGTTGATCTTGGCAATAATACAAATTGGGTTTTGGTTGACCAGCCCAATGATACCCTTTGGTGGATTGCCGGAACCGGTGATTGGGGAGATGGGCTACATTGGTCATATGAAAGCGGGGGGCCTCCGATTGGGTGTTTGCCACGAGAAGAGAATACGGTTATTTTTGACGACAAGTCTTTCCTGGCCCCTAATGATACCATATACGTTAAGGTACCAAACATTTCATGCAAGAGCATGCTATGGACGCATTCAGGAAGTTTCACACCGATTTTTGTCGATTCATCAAAAACAGATCTCTATATTTATGGCGACCTTTTATTGAGTGAAAGTATGGATTACCGCTTTGAAAGCGTACTTCACTTTGATGAAATAAGTGGGGATAAGGCAGGGGGCAATACCATAATGACAAATGGCAAATTATTGCTGAACGATATTATTTTCCAGGGGATAAATGGTGAATGGGAATTACTTGATGATTTGAGCCTTGTTGCACTCGACCCACCCTCACGGTTCATTTATCTTGAACATGGGGTTTTTGTCACCAATGGTTTTACGATCAACGCAGGTGGCCTGGTCTCGGATTTCAAAAATGCCAGGGGATTGGATATTTCAAATTCAGAAATCAACCTGAGGGTTTCCAATACTTACGGATGGCTAATTGATGGTGACAACCTGGATTTTGAAGCGGGAGGCTCCACAATTACCAACAATGCATTATTCAGTTTTGTGGCCACAAAGGATGGGGACGACACCCTGAGATACAACAATATTGTTATGAATGGCCCTCTGGATAGTTTGGTCAACAGCAATAACATTGTTGAATACAATGTAATAATCCAAAATGGGCCTGTGGGATGGATAGGCGGAAACTTTATTGCGGACACCATTCTTTTCAATGGCCCAAGCTCGGGAATGTTCAAAACATCCCAATCAAATGTGGTCATCCTTGATACGGCCAACTGCCTTATTGCCAACAACCACCATATAAACCGATGTATTGTGAACCAATACGGGATCGTAATGGGGAACAATGATTTTGATTTTTTCATCGGCAATTCCAATTGTGAGTTCAGGGGCGAGAATACTTTTGATTCCCTCTTTTTGATGCCGGGCAAAGGCAACACCTTTTATTTTGAAGAACTGAAGACACAAACAGTATTTGACACACTGGTGGTACGTGGAAATCAATGTCAAAATATCACTATTCGCTCATTGAACCCTAATCTATTGGCAATAATCAAACAAGATAGTGGAATTGTTTCAAGCGACTTCCTTAATATTTGGAACGTGGGCACCGAAGGGGTAAATTCGGAGTTTTATGCAGGGATCAACAGCACTCCCCTCCCAAACCCCAACGATCCTCCCCCGGGTTGGATATGGGACAATGCCCAGGGGTATATCTATGGGTTTGGCGATGAAGATATCGGATATTGTGCCGGTGATACTTTAAAGCTATCCGCCATCAATTTCAACGGCGACTTTAATACCATTTACTATTGGAACGGAGAGCCTATCGAAGGCGGCCTTGTACTGGAGGTCACCGAACCGGCCACGATCACAATTGTAGTTGATTACAGTGAAAATTGCCTGGTTTATGATACGGTCAATGTCGTGGAATATGCCCTGCCCATAGCAAATATTGATCCGGGTCCTTTCTGCGAGGACGATATCATTGCGGTAAATGTTTCCCCTCCGGGCGATTTTTATTATTACAATTGGTCCGATGGTTCTGATACCAATTACACCGTTGCAACAATTGACAGTACAAACCTTTCGGTAAATGTACTTGATACAATCACGGGATGCCCCACGATAGCAGTTCAAAATATTGAAGTTCATGAAATCCCGAACCCAGAAGATTATATTGGCAACGATGTGATACTGAATTTTGGGCAAACAATCGAACTCGATGCCGGCCCGGGAGATACTTACGAATGGGATGCAGATGATCCAACAATAATAATCCCGAATCCTGACCAACGTTATATTACGGCTTACGGCAGTGAGGATACGATCACATATACAGTTTGGGTGAGCAATCTCGTTACCGGTATTTTAAACGGCTGTTCGGCAGAAGCCGTTGTTAAAGTTGCCATGTTCCCATATGGCACGGTGGATGTTCCTACAGCTTTTTCGCCCGATGGTAAAGGGCCAATTCAAAATGAAGAGTTAAAAGTAATGGGTTCTGCCATCCAGGATCTCACTTTCAGGGTTTATAACAGATATGGGGAATTGGTCTTTGAAACGAACGATCAGGACCAGGGATGGGACGGAACCTACAAAGGCCAAAAACAAGAACAGGAAGTTTACATCTATTACCTAAAAGCTATCTTTGTTGATGGTGAAATTGTTGAGAAAAAAGGTAATATTACCCTATTGCGATAATGATGAATAAGATATTGAATAGAATATTGGTAATGGGGCTTATCTCCATTTCCGTGTTTGCCAACGCACAGGATGTCCATTATACGCAGATGTATTCGACACCGTTGTACGTTAACCCGGCCTTTACGGGCAATCACCAATGTGATTTCAGGGCAGGCGTAAATTTCCGCCAACAGGCAGCAAGCTTCACCGTCCCTTTTGAGACATATTCGGCTTGGGGCGACACACGCGTTTATCCAGGTTTCCTTGGACGGAGGTCATGGATCGGCCTTGGGGGAAACCTTTACTACGACAATGCCGGTGATGGTGCCTTGACAAAAATACAGGGAATGTTCCTTACTTCGTTCTCACAGGGTTTTAACGCCGATAATTCCTTGTACGGCAGCCTTGGCGTGGGCATCGGGGTAACAAACCGCTCGGTGAACCTGAACAAATTTGTTTTTGGGGATAGTTGGGACCCAATAAATTTAAGATTTGACCCATCTAATTTTCCCACAGGTGAGAGCTTGGCAAATAATTCGATTTTCTATACCGATTTCAATCTTGGCCTTTCTGTGCATCATTTGGTAAATACCAAGTGGATGTACGAATTGGGCATTAGCGCAAGCCATATCAACCAGCCCATTGAATCATTTTATGGCGAGGAAAACAAGGTGGGGATAAAATTCATTGTCAGTGCCACATTGCAACGCAAGCTATCCGAAAAAATCATTATCAAGCCAGAAGCCTATTTCATCACCCAACAAGGCGTTACCGAAACCGTTGTCGGGGCCAATCTGGTTTTTGGGATGACCGATGTGAAACTGCACGGAGGTTTATGGACACGGATCGGAAGGGATATTATGCCAACACTTGGCTTGGAATACAATAATTTCACCATGCTGTTTTCATATGACATCAACGTATCAAAGCAAAGGATAGCTTCCAATTACCAGGGAGGGTTTGAATTGTCAATCGTTAAAAGGTTTTGCTATTCAAGCCAATCGTCCACAAAAAGGGAACCTTGCAAGTTCCTTGAATTCTAAGGGCATATAACTTTCCCGTCGTTTCTGCTGAAAGGCTGAATTGTTTTTACATTTTATTGTTTCATCTGAAGACCTCAGGCTTAGATTCCTTACAAATTGGGGTTTTGTAAAACTTTGAAGGCGGAATTCTTTGTATCCGGCTAAATTTTCTTAGCTTTGTTGGGCAAATCAAAACAACTCAATGAAAAGAAAAACAGATACCCGACAAAAAAGGCTTCAGTTTCTTGTCTTTCTACTTTCCGTTTTCTTTTCATTTTCCCAAAACCTATCAGCAAGTGATTATTATTGGGTTGGTGGAACAGGAAGCTGGTCGAACATAAACCATTGGGCACAATCCTCTGGCGGGACTGTTTTGCACAACACCCCTCCCACTGCCACAGACGATGTTTATTTTGATGCAAATTCTTTTTCGGCCACCGGACAGGTTGTTACGGTAAATGCCGAAAATGCGGTATGCAAGTCCCTGGATTGGACCGGGGCACTTTATCAGCCAAGCTTCGAAAATGATGGTTCCGAAAACTTAAGGTTATTTGGCAGCCTTAAACTTATTGAGGAAATAGGCTTCAACTATGATGGCACCATTACTTTTGAATCTGCCGAAGCAGGCAATACAATATCTTTGGCAGGGCATTTAATCCTGAACCACATTTATTTTGAAGGGATTGGCGGTGGGTGGAAGTTGTTGGGCGAACTTTATACCGAAAGCAATATTTATTTTAACCGTGGCACTTTTGAAACAAACGACAATACTGTCTCATGTGCGAACTTTTACGCTTCAAATCCAAATAACAGGGTTCTTATCCTCGGTTCATCCTACATTTTTGTTACAGGAGGCTGGACTTTAAATGGTGTCAATCTCGATTTTCAATCAGGGACTTCAGTTATACAGGTTGGCTATTCACTTTCAAATATAGAAAGTGGAACACTCTCCTATAACAAGGTAATTCTCACCGACCTTAATTCATCTGTTCAAAACAATTCTGCCTACGCTTTTTATGACACATTGTTTTTTGGGCAAACGGGAAACGTAAATGGCGATTGTTCCATCAATTACCTTGAGTTTGTCAATTACGGGACCGTAAACGACAGCGATACCATCAACTTCGTTTTGTTTGGGGGCTGTGGATACAATTACATTAGCGGAAACCACATTATCGATACGGCAATTTTCAATTGCAATGGTATCATTTCCGGACAAAACACAATCCAATATTGCACACTGGGGGATATAACGAGGATTACCGATGCAAACCATATTGGATATTTGTATGCAGGCGACACGGCTTTTGTGATTGGCAACAACAATATAGGTCATTCCTTTTTCAGGAAAATGGCCTATTTCCGAAATGGCAATACAATTGAATATGCCTATTTGAATTGTGACGGGGATTTTGGCGGGGAAAATGTTTTCGACACTCTAATATGTACGCCCGGCTTCCAATACATTTTTGAATTTGACAAAACGCAAACGATCAATGATAGCCTTGCGATCAAGGGAAGTTGCGAAAAACCGATCTGGATAAAATCTTCCTACAATGGAAGGAGGGCAACAATTTCAAAAACAACGGGAAATGTTTTTGGCGAACGCCTTTCGTTGCGCGATATTGAAGCAACAGGCAACACCCCTTTCCAGGCCCTGGAAACGGTAAACCTTGGAAACAACGTAAATTGGACAATTGATGCGCTCACGCCCACCGACCTCTACTGGGTCAATGGCAACGGAATGTGGACTGACCCTAATCATTGGGACAATTCATCGGGAGGACCGGGAGGGAAATGCCCCCCTACCGAACTGGACAATGTTTTTTTCGATGGGGGCTCTTTTACATCTCCAAACCAAACAGTTGATATCAATATAAGAAATGCAGTTTGCCACAACATGGACTGGACAGGTGCAAGTTCACCTGTCCTTGATGGCCCCGACACTACTAACCTTAAGATATATGGCTCATTGAAATTGATTCAAAACATGGATTTTGGCTTTCAGGGGGAAACACATTTTGAAGATACGACAGGGAACCAAACCATCAAATCGGCAAAAAACCTATTTTCAAACAACATTCGTTTCCAGGGAACAGATGGCGGATGGACCTTGCTCGACAAAATAAGTTGTACCGATACAATTTTCCACGATCGGGGTTCACTTGGCACGAATGGGGAAAGTATTGAAACCGATTATTTTCATGTCAGGGACACCTGTTCGAAAAAGCTCTATTTGCACACCGATACCCTTATAGCCAACGGATACGAGGAGGCTATTGAAGTGGATGCTTCCAATCTGGACCTCCATGCTGATTCATCCATGCTCATTACAACAAGTGATATGGCACGTATCAGGAACACGAATGGTGAACGCCTGGTTTACCACAATGTCCACCAACAGGGGTACTTTGCGCAATTAATCAATGATGCATATTGCGTGTTCAATGTGGTTGTCCATGACGGGGACCTGAGCAAAATTGAAAATGATTGTACCATCGACACAACGATCTTTAACGGGGCTTTAAGTTCCGTGGAAGGAAGCGATACCATAAAAACGGCAATATTCAATAATGCAGAAGGTAAAATAAAAGGAGGAAGCATCGTTGAGATTGCATATTATTTCCAATCGGGAACGGCATTTGGCAGCAATAAAATAGATACGGCTTTGTTTTATGATTTGGGGAAAATAGAAGGGACAAATTTTATTGATACGGCCATCATTTTTAAAAATGCCGAGATAATCGGGCAAAACACAATACGAACAGCCACACTAAAAGATAACGGTCAGTTTTATGGGAACAACACCTTTGATGACCTTACGCTTACCTATGCAAAAAAGTATTTCTTTGAGCATGATTCAACACAAACCATAAACGAGAACCTGATCGCCAATGGACGCTGTACCGGAAACATTATCTTAATGTCGGACTTTGATGGAAAACAGGCTTCCATAAAAAAGACGAATGGGAACGTGGAAATCGAATACGCCAACCTAAGGGATTTAAAAGCTGAGGGAAACACGCCATTTATTGCCAACAGTTCAGTTGATTTGGGGAACAATGAAGGATGGGATATTTTAACCGCAGAATCAATTGCGTTGTATTGGGTGGATGATTCGGGGGATTGGAGCGATTCACTCCACTGGGCTCCTACAAGCGGAGGTGTGGGCGGTTACTGCATCCCCTCACCCATCGATGATGTTTATTTCGATGTAAATTCTTTTTCAAACCAGGGTGAATCCGTAATCCTTGATATTGAAAACCCAAGTTGCAGGAACATGAATTGGGAGGGTTCCTCTTCCTATCTCCCAATCTTTGCCGGCCCACCTGAAAACGGGATGTATATTTACGGCTCACTTTTGTTTAACGATTCAATGAACCTACTCTATGAAGGTGAAACATTCTTTGAATCACAGGAAGAGGGCAAAACAATCAATATGAAAGGAAAGTCATTTGAAAACGATGCCGTGTTCAGGGGAAGGGGCGGTGGATGGGATTTCGTCAATAACTTTTCCACCAACAAAGACCTCGACTTTATTTATGGAAAAATAAACACAAATGATTTCAAATTGAACTGTAGGAATTTTCATTCTTATGATACAACAAAGCGGGAATTATTATTGGGCAGCTCGGTAATCGAAAATGGTCAATCGTGGATAATCAATACAAAAAACCTTGAACTTGATGCCGATTCATCCTACATCATTTCAGGGGATTCGATACTCACTTTTCACGGGGATTTTTCGAATCAAAACATGTATAAAGACACAGTTGCCTACAACGATGTTAAGCTTACCGGAAATGCGAATATATCAAACGACAGTGTATATTGTTACTTCGATGATGTTTTATTCGAAAACTTCGGGAGCATAAATGGCGACTGTTCTATTGATACTGTCATATTTGAAAATTCAGGGATGATAAACGACAACGATTCCATAAACCATGCATGGTTCAAGGTCGGGGGGACAATAAACGGAGGCCACCATGTGATCAAATCGGCATTGTTCGACAACAGTGGAACCATATTGGGAAGCAACGAAGTAAAATCTGCCATTTTCAACAATAGCGGAAATATCAGTGGAACGAACACGATCGACACAACCATTATTTATGGAAACGGTAGCATAAGCGGTGGCAACATTTTCAACAGTGCCGTAATAATTTATGGTGACGGAAGTGTTTTCGGGAACAATGAAATACAGAACAAACTAACTATCCATGGTTTCGCCTCCATATTCCAACAAAACGAAATCCATGATGCATTGTTGTTGGATTGGGGAAATCTGGGCGGTCCCAATAACTTTGACATTTTGACCCTGAGCCCGGGAAAGACCTATACCCTATCAAGCAGCACGACCCAAACCATCGACCAACGCCTGAGCATCAGGGGGAATAATTGTTTCCCTATAACTTTGCGGTCATCAATACAAAACCAGCAAGCCGAAATCACAATGCCTTCGACAGCGGACACAATTTCGGGCGATTTTATTATCATGCGCGACATTCAGGCAAGCGGGGGAGCTGTCTATTTCGCAGGTGGGAACTCCAACAACATCTCCAACAATTCCGGGTGGAACTGGGACGATGCACCGGATTATATTTACGGTCTGGGGTTCGATACGGCTTACCTCTGTAATGGTGAATCCCTGATAATCACAACCGATAATTTCAACCCAAACGAAACCACCACCTTTGAATGGGGCGATGGAACCGTTGGCCCAACTTATACGGTTACCGAAGGGGGCATCTATTCTGTTACAGCCAATTATTCTGATAACTGTGCGGTTCCCGATCAGGTTTATGTTGAAATGTTGCCTCCACCCGAAATTGACCTTGGTGAAGACACTGAAATTTGTGAAGGGGAACAACTTCAAATAGAAACCCCGGATGACTTTGAGGAATACTTATGGCAGGACGGGACGACCAAACCTTCGGTCACGGCAACAAATTCAGGTTTATATTGGCTGGAAGTTACAGCAGGGAACACATGCAAGGCACGGGATTCGGTTTACCTCGATGTACTTCCTTCCCCCCACCCTTACCTGGGGGAAGATGAAATTATCCACAATGATGAATTTGTCATATTGGACGCAGGTTATCCCGGCGGGTCTTATTTTTGGTCAACAAACGACACCATCCAGATCATCGAAGCACAGGGAGTGGAAGGGGGATTGGAATATTGGGTGGAAGTTTACTATGATGGATGCCTTGGCTATGATACGATCGTAATCGATGAATACCCTTATTGCACCGCTGATGTGCCCACAGCTTTCAGCCCGAACAATGACGGTACAAATGATATTCTGTTCGTAAAGGGATCGGGAATTGACACACTTGACCTTAAAATATTCAACAGGTTTGGTGAACTGGTTTTTGAAACCAATGAAATCGACAAAGGTTGGGATGGCACATCCTTCGGGGAAAAACAAGAGGAAGAGGTTTACATTTATTACCTGAAAGCCATTTGTTTTGATGGTTTGATAACTGAGAAAAAAGGAAATATTACTTTATTGAGATGAAAAAAAGAAGAGTATCTAAGTTAATGACATTTCACGACCGGATCAACTTTGTTTCTTGCAATTTAAGATTGTATTTTTTCACAATCCTGTTTTCAATTCTAAGCACGATAAGCTATTCTCAAAACGAAGCTGCTATATGGTATTTTGGTGACCATGCAGGTATTGATTTTGATTCAGGAAATCCTGTTCCATTACTTGATGGACAAATTGGGACTTCAGAAGGATGTTCATCAATTTCAGATCAGAATGGTGATTTATTATTTTATACAGACGGTGTTCATGTTTGGAATAAAAACCACACCTATATGGAAAATGGGACTGAATTAATGGGCTTTTGGTCAGCATCACAATCAAGTCTTGTAGTTCCCAACCCTCTATCGAATGGCTTGTTTTACATCTTTACTGTTGATGGTATGGAAAACAGTCTTATAAATGGATTC
>JAADJA010000025.1 GCA_013151015.1 Chlorobiota bacterium | reverse complement strand
ACTAATTCGATCATGGTTTATTGTTTATTGTTTATTGTTTGTTGTTTGTTGTTTGTTGAAATAGAATTGATGGAATATAAAATCGCACAAAACAGATTTTTTTAAAAATCTGTTTTGTGCGATTATGTAACTTATTAACAGGTATTATTCAAATTAAAAATAATACTAAATGTTTTCTTGCAGACAAGATTTATGGAAATTCAATCCCGGGATAATCGGTAACACTCACCTTCGGGATATTTGCCCCATATTTTCCATTGATGGCCGTTATAAACTGGTTGGCTATCAATGCATAACCTTTTTGGGTCAAGTGGATGCCATCCAACGAAAATGTCCCTCCGGTAACATAGGTTACCGAAAACGATTCCCCATCATAGGTAACACCTGATTCCACTTGTCCAAAATAGCTGTTGATATCAACAAATGCAAGGTTGTATGTATCGGCCAACGTTTTTATGGTGGCATTATAACCTTCAATTGCTGAGTTGATATTTGCTATTTCAGTTTCTGAAAGGGTGTATTGGTCAGGGATTGGTTTAATGCTTCCCCATCCGGCACATCGCAATGAATCACCGGGGGTGGTAAGCAATACCATTTCGTTTTCTGTTATCTGGCGTAATCCGGCCGGTGCATTTGGATCTGCAATAATGAATGGGTTTTGCCCAAGGTTAAAAGTAATCCCCAAGGGTGCATAAGCAGCATTTAACCCATTGACCTGGTTCGTGTCGGTCAAAACCAATCCGTTGTAAGGGATTACGTTAAAGAACGCAGCTCCGGTGATGCCCGGTAAATTGGCAATTACACCCTTTGCCCCGTTGGCGGTTAAAGTACCCAGGATTGCATTCATATATCCTGCAAACGGTTGCTGACCTGTGATTGTATCCCCAATCCCACCTGAAGTGGCATATCCCAACACATCGTTGTTCCCGATCCACAAACTAAAGAATGAAGCTTCGTGGGCGGCTGCATCGCCAATTACACTTGCATCGGCAGCACTTGCAAATCGTGCATAATAAGGATTGGCCAAACCAACGGGAACCCCGGCAGGGTTTCCATAGCCCGGGGCCAAAAGATGGAATGTCTTTGCACCGGGGACACCAAGGTTGTTAACGGAGTAACCAACAGGACTGTAACCTTCGGCTTGCCCACTTGCAGGTACAGGGCCCAGGGAAGGATCGCCAAGGCAATTTGTGCTGAAATCAAGGACCAGTTTTCCTGGCAATACACCATATTCACTTTCAACAACGGGTTGTACGAATTCGCCACCACCAACTGTCTTGAATTGTTGTGCAAGGATGCTGGGATAAGAATTTGCCTGGGCGGAATGGTACAGGGCACCATCGGCATAACCGGCAGTAAGGGAATTCCCAACGGAAATGTAGTTCGAGAAATCGGCACTTCCGGCTGAAGCCTTGAACTCATCTATCTCGGGTTTACAAGCAAAGAGCAAACCCACTAAACTTAAGAATATTATTGTTCTGTATTTCATATCTTTAAAATTTTTTGGGGTTAAAAATTATAGCTTACCCCGATTCCCGGGACAAATGTACGTGTGGCATAAGTCCCTCCAAAATTATCAGGATCGTAAGCCCTGTCTTCCTGTAATCCTTCCAATTGCAAGTAGGAAAGGTCTATGCTGAGCTTTTCGGTAGGCATATAGGAAAGGCCAAGTGTGAAAGCAACCGTATTGAGACTGACGGTTTCAGGCGTAAAATAATTTTTGTTGGTAGGTGAGGGATCATAATAAACACCTGCCCGTGCAATTAATTTTTCGCTGATTTTATATTCTCCACCAATTCTCCAGATAGCCGTGTTCGCATATTTCCTTGGGTTTCTTGAATCGGCCAGTTTCTCATTGTTTTCCTTAAAGTCAATGATGAGCGAGTCGTAAGCCGACCAGAACACATAGTTCAATTCCAGTGCAAGCATGAACTTCTCCGAAATTTGGTAAGACATACCCACATCAAGATTGGCAGGTAAGGGGAGCTCGGCGTCAAAGTTCCCACTTGAAGGGAAGAATGAGCCCAAGGATTGGGGAACATCCCGGAATTCTGTTTGGCCATTTTCAATTTTCATATTTACTTTTGAACGGTAATCAACACCAATGTTGAAATCTTCATTGGGCTTTAGGAAAATCCCCACATTGTACCCAAATTCCGTGGTCTTTCCGTTCATGTTGAATTGTCCGTCAATCGGGTTTGGGAGCGCTTTCGTAAGATCAACCGATCCTAAAACAATATCCAATCCTGCCCCAATTCCAAACTTGTCATTGATTTTGTAGGCAACGGTAGGCTGGATGAAAATAGCCGCCAATGAAATTTCCTGGATCAGGTAACGCCCTCTCCAATCATTGTCCCATTTCAGGGTATTCCCGTAAGGTGTAAAAACACCTACACCTACTGAAAGGTCCTCGGTTACTTTTCCTGCACCATAAAAATAAAATGGTGTGCCTGTTGGGTTTACCGTTGAAGCCTGATAGTTTGAACCATTGGCCTGGTAAATTGCATTCGCCATTACCCCACTTACGCCCAGGCTGTAACTATTGTTGGCCTTCATAAAAGAAAGTGAGCCGGGATTGTAGAACATACTACTGGCACCTAAGGCGAAGGGTGTGCCAATTAATCCGATACCGGTCTGTTTCTGGCCCTGAAGCCTGACCTGATATCCTCCTGCATAAGCAGTGTACGCCACAAAAACAAAAAGCAGCATAACAATCGATAATTTTCTCATAACGTAAATTTTGATTTGTAAATTGAAGTGCAAAGGTATTGTTTTTTTTTGAAGTGGTTTTTTCTTGAAAATTATCTTGATTCCGCAAATAAAAAATAAAAAAACGCCATGAGTGCACGAATAACAATGAAAACAACGAGCAATTGACTTTATCTTTTTGGGGGAAGTCATTTTCGTGTTATCCCATATGTACGGGAGTGAAATTTGTGGATAGATTAAAAACGTTTGCGAATTCAATACAACATATGGATTTTACTCCTGTTCCTCCATTCCGCATCGTATTTGCTCTCCACAAAATAGATAAGCAGGTCGGCATCGTATTTTGATTCGGTGAAGAAAACTTGTTTGTCCGCATCGTATCTGTTTTCGGTGAAAAACCAAAGGCCCTCATTGCCTTCTGCACCATACTTGCTTTTTACTTTGAAAACCAGCAAATCCGCATCGTATTTACTTTCGGTAACAAAGACCTTTACATCGGCATCGTACTTACTGTTGCAGGAAAAAACTTTTTGTGCATTCGCTGAATGGAGTTGAAAAAAGAGGATAAGTAAGAGAAGGACAGGGGGGATTCTGTAAATTGTTTTCATATACTAAAAGGTGTAAGGATTTCCCGGTTCCCCTGCAACTTTAGTTCCAAGTTCATAAACTTTCAAATCTGTTCCTTTGAGAATTAATGAGAATTGATTACTGATGTCATATTGAGCCTTTAGAAACCTATTTCAATTTGGGGAATTCAGCTTTGGTCAAATCTGGGGAAAGCTGATTCCGTGTTAAGTAACTAATGCTTATCCGCCGCGGAAATCGATCCAAGCCAGCAATGGGGAAATTAAATGTTTTTTTGCCTAAACAATTTCGTCATAAAGTGTTAATATGGGTAACTTCTCTGCCTTAAACCCCAAAAAGAATTTTCTGTTTTATCAACAGTTCGGTAAATAATTACAACTTATTGATTGCTATGTGTTTGCAATTTGGCATATTTGTTAAGCACATTGTTGTAAATCAAAACGTTGCGATCTTTGCGGCGTTGCGCGAGAAAAAATTTACCGAAGTATTATTTTATGAAAAACAATGTAATTCCATAATTGCGTTTTTCTTTTATTGAACTAATTCCATATCTAAAACACACGACCAATGAAAACACTAAACACTTTAATTTTGATGATAATGATAACCATTTCTGCCCAGGCCCAGGATGTGGGCTTGGATTGGGCGAAACAATTTGACGGGGCCGAAGCAGGGGAAGCGGTTTCCATTAACGTTGATGTTGCAGGTAATGTGTATGTTACTGGGTATTTTGAGGGGACTTTTGATTTTGATCCGGGGGACGGGACTTATGAATTGACGGCAACGGATATAAGCGATGTTTTTGTGTCAAAGCTGAATACGGATGGCGGGTTTGTCTGGGCAAAAAATCTTGGTGGGGCCGGCCATGAAGAGGGCTTTTCCATGGTTGTAGACAATTCCGGTCATGTTTATTCTTGCGGGGTGTTTGTTTCCAATACCGATTTTGATCCCGGGGATGACTTTTTCATTTTGGATGGTGGCGACAATGGCGATCCCTACGTTCATAAAATGAAATCCATTCTTACCGGAATTGAAAGTCCAGGGAATTCCTTTGTAGCGGAAGTTGGTTTGTACCCTAACCCCAATTCAGGAACCTTTACCGTTAGTGGCGAAGACCTTCAAAGGACAGAGCTGTACGGTATCGAAGGTAAATTGATCGAAACAATCGAACTTGATGCGAAAAGCAGTTGTCAGGTGCAATTGGGGAGCAAAACAAAAGGACTGTTTTTTGCAAAAATAATTTCGGGCAAGGGTAAAAGTGTAATTCGTATCGCGGTTCAATAGAAGTCCCCTTAATAAAATGGATGAAAATCCTTGGTGACTTGCCTGTATTCTTCGGAATAAGAGTTGTCGGGGTTCCTGAGGAAAATCGAAGTGGTTTTTTGCCGGGAAGTTTTGTCCTTGCCAAATTCAAGGATTGCCCGGTTTGGTTTTTTCGTGTTTTTGGGCAAAATATCAAGGATTCCGTTTAAAGACAAATTGTGTGTTTTGGCAATTTGGATGAAGTTTTCTTTTTCGGAATAGGGGAGGACAAGGCTGAATTTTCCTTTCTGGCCCAGTAGTTTGGCAACACCCGAAACCAATTCCATGAAATCCAGGGCTACATTGTGTTTTGAAATCTGTTTGCTTTCTGAAGATGGTTTATAGCTATTTGAGAAAAAAGGCGGATTGCTGACAATCAAATCGTAGGTTTTATTTGTGAGGGTGCTGAACCCTTGAAATGAACCATGGATTGCGGTAAGCCGTTCGGGCCATGGCGAAGTGGAGAAGTTCTGTTTGGCTTTCAGGAATGAGATTTCATCAATTTCAATGGCATCGATCCCGGCTCGCGAACGTTGTGCCAACATTAATGCAATTATCCCCGAGCCCGTTCCAATATCCAAAATGCTTTTTGCAGGGACACAATCCGCAATTGCCCCCAACAAAACGGCATCTGTCCCCACTTTGAGGGTGCAGCCGTCATCGTCAATTTGGAATTGCTTAAATTGGAATGGCATCTTAAATTTAACTAAATGCGAACTTATAAGGCTTTGGTATTGCCTGCTTCTTCCTCTTTCCCTTTTTCACCCAAACCGGTCTTCACCATTCTTGTCAACTTTGGTTCAACTGGTTTTGCCAACTGCAAAATGTCAGTTTTTTCCTTTTTTCAACCAGTCGGGACGCCAACGCTCTTGCCTTCTTCGACCCAACTGGTTTTGCCTATTGTCAAGTTTTCACTTTTTTCAACCTCCCAGGTCTCCCTCTCCTTGACCAGCTTCGACCGAAAAGGTTCTGGTTGCTACAAATAGATATCGATCAAGCCATCAGGGGCTTCTATTTCGATAAGCTTGTTCTTTCTGTCCACCTTTTCGATAATGTCATCGGTCATGGGGACAAGGATTTCTTTTTCTCCATTTTGGATAATGAAAATGGGTTGGCCGGTTTGGTCCAGCACACCTTTCACGTTTCCAATGTCCCCTTGCTTTTTGTCCACAACCCTGAAATCCATGATTTCGTGGAAATAGAATTTTTTCCCTTTCAAGGGTGGCAGGAATGCCAGGGGAAGATAGAGTTGCGAGCCGACCAGGGCAGTTGCTTCATCTTCATTGTCAATATCGGCCAATTTAACAAAGGCTGTGTTGTTATGTCGGAATGCGATTTTTTCAATTACAAAGGGGATGAGGCCGCTACCTCCCGCATCAACAAATACAGCTTCAAGGCTTTTGTAAGGCCCGGTATCGTCCACATCAAAAAAAAACATCAGGCTTCCTTTGAAACCTGATGTCTTTGTTATTTTTCCAAGAAAATAATATTCTTTCTTGTCCATTTGCCGAAGCGATATTTAAACTGTAATTATTTCGTGTCAGTTCCTAAAAAAACCGGACAGTATGGTCAAACACTATTCAGCTTTTTTTCCTCTTCCTTTTTTTCCTCTTTCTTAGGCTCTTCTTTTTTAGCTTCAGTTTTCTGTGCTTCTTCCTTTTTCTCTTCAGCTTTTGGCTCCTCCTCTTTCGGCTTTTCAGCTTTTGGTTCTTCAGCTTTTGGTTCTTCTGCAACCTCAGCTTTTGGTTCTTCTTTTGCCTCTTCGGCTACAGGTGCTGCTTCTTCGGCTACAGGTGCAGTATCTTCGGCAACTTCTTCAGCATTTTCTTCATCATCCCCTGCTTCAAGTTTCAGTTCAGAAGCTTTCTTTGCTGCCAATTCTTTTGCCCTCTCCTCGTTGATTTTCTTCTCGGCATCCAAACGCTTTTTCTTGTCTTCCCTGATCGCAATTTCAATATTTTTAACCTCACCCTCAACTTTTGCTTCCTTGTCTTTCAACCAGGAATCAAATTTTGCATCCGCCTGCTCTTGTGTCAAAGCACCTTTCTTCACCCCTTTGTCAAGGTGGTTTTTGTAAAGGATACCTTTGTAGGATAAAATTGCCCTGACAGTGTCAGTAGGTTGTGCCCCGGTTTGTAACCAGTGCAATGCACGGTCGAACTGGATGTTGATTTCTGCAGGTTTGGTGATGGGGTTGTAACTGCCAATTCTTTCGATATATTTTCCGTCACGTGGTGCCCGACCATCTGCAATAACAATATGATAAAAAGGTTGCCCCTTCTTACCTTTACGCTGCAATCTAATTTTTGTTGGCATAATAAAATGTTAAAATGTTAAAATGTTAAAAATGTTATAAGTTATTTGTTAAAAGCTAAGGGTTGTTTGTTGGTAACGCATAACGCTTAACTTGCTCTTAAGTAGGTTGAATGTTTAAAAACAAAGTTGGGTTTTTTAATATTTCCCAACCCATAAAACCCGATTTTTAAGAGGGGTGCAAATATCGAAACTTTTTTTGAATTGAAAAAGAATTATTTCATTTCTTTTTTATTTCTTCTTTATTGTGTAAGTGGATATTACGGCAACAATGGCTGCAACTGCAAACGTAAGTATGCGCGAGGTGAAAAATTCTTCCATTCCGGTACTTATCCAGATGATGGTGAACGACATACCCGAAATAATTGTGATGAGTACCGCTTTTCCATGAAATCTTTTCCAGAATAGGGTAAAAAGTATCACAACTGAAAATGTTCCCCCAATCCCTGCCCACACATAACTGACCAATGTGAAAATGAAGGTGCCATCACCAATTAAATAGGCAAGCGACAGGGCGATAAGGGCAAGCCCTGCAGTGATAACCCGTGAATGGACCAAGCTTTTCCTGCCTGATATTTTTTTGTTCATCAGCGGCTTGATAAGGTTTTCCGATAATTCTGTGGCCGATAATATCAGTAAAGAATCTGCCGTTGAAATCATGGCGGCAATTGCTCCTGTTATAAGGATTGCTGCAATATAGGGCGGGAAAATATGCAGCAAAACTGCCGGCATCACAAATTCCCGGTCTTCCAATCCATTTGGGCCAAAGAGGGCAATACCGATCCAGCCTATTGACAAAGCCCCGATGTACGCAACCAATGTCCACGCAATCCCTATGTTCCGTGCCTTCTTTGCTTGCCGGGGATCTTTGATGGCCATGAAGCGCATACTTAATTGGGGCTGTCCGCCGAGATAACCGAAAAACCATGAAAAACCGCCAACGATAACAATCCCGGCCCCAAAACCCGAAGCCGCGTTCAACAAGGAGGTGTATCCCGGGCCGGCCTTTTCGAGTGCTTCGGGAATGGATTGGGCGAATACATCGGTGTGGTTAGCCAAATAAACAAGCCCAACGATAGGCCCTACAACCAAAGCGGTTATCATAATCAGGGCCTGAATGACATCGGTATAAACCACACTGCGAAATCCACCGTAAATTGTATAAGGTACAATGATGGCTGCGGTAATCAACATCCCAAATTTAGGGTCGATATGGAACATGGTGTGAAGGGTCTTCCCTCCACCAAGGAATTGGGCCCCTACGTAAAAGAAAAAGAAAAACACGATGGTGGCACTTCCCACGATGCGTATCCACTTTCCGGTTTCCGAATGTCTTTTTGCAATGTAATCGGTGAAAGTATTGGCAGAATACTTTTCGGCCTCATCGCGCAATCTCCATGCAAGGGCCGCCCAAGCGGTTATTATCCCCGCCACACAACCAATTGCAGTCCAGATTTCGGTAAGTCCGGTTGCATAAGCTGCACCGGGCAAACCCAACAAAGCCCATGACGATTCCCCTGTTGCCCTTTCTGATAATGCGGCTGCCCAGCCCGGCAGGCTCCTGCCCGCTATGGCGTAATCGGCATTTGTTTTTACCTTCCTTCCCTGGTACAAGCCCCAAAGGATCAACAGCGACATATAGGCGATCATCACGAGAAGAAGCTGTGTTTGATATTCCATGAATTAGGTTGTTAAATCATAAGGGGACTTCTATTAATTCATTCGCATCAAGATTTTCAGGGTTTTTCATAGGCAATGAAAATTTTAGAAACACTATCGGGATAATGTAAAAAAATTTGAAGAAGAATATGGAAAACCCTGGAAACCCAATGGGAACAAATATAATAAACAATCTGGCATCGTTAAAATTTTTCTCAATAGCTTAGGCTATTCAGGAAAATTTGTGCCTCGCCTGCCTGACCGGCAAGGCAGGCACCTTGTTCATCCTATTTGTTTCTTGAAAGTAATGAATTAATAGAAGTCCCCATACTATTTCCCTGAATTAGATACAAAAACAGCAATTCTTATTTAGAATGATTGACAAGTAAGATTTTGTAATTTTGCAGGGTATATTGCAAACTTCACGTAATTCAAAGATTTTCCTTTTTTCGTTTTATCCTTCTCGAAGCATTGGGAACAAAGGGAATCAGAAAGAGGGAAATCCCTGAAAATCCCTTTTGGAGGACTTAGGGGTCAAAAAGGGAAGTTTGTAGTACACCCATTTTGCTTTATAAAAAATTAATAAAATATTAAATTATGAAAAAAATTTTACTTTTATTGGTTGCGCTAAACCTTGTTTTTGGTTTAACGATTTTAAAAGCCCAGGACTGTATCAATTACGAACTTGGGCAAGAAGGAATAGGAACGTTGAGTGAAACCTTTGGTGTCTCCCTTGCTGATTTCGATGGCGATGGATGGCTTGATGTGGTGACTATTGATGCTTATGACGACATTGAAGTTTATTTTAATGATGGGACGGGCCAAATTGATACCAATGCATATACGCTTGGTGCCAATCGGTGGCGCTTTGGTGTACAGGTTATCGATATTGAAAATGATGGGGATTGGGACTTTGTGACGGCCCCTTTTTCCAGCAACAGTTACGGGATTGAAGTATGGGAAAATAACGGTTCTGGTTCCTTTAGCCTGAAATCTGACAATACAGCCAACTACTCCTCGGGGCATGAGTTGGCGATAGGCGATTTGAATGGTGATGGTTATGACGACATTTTTTTCCCAAATAGTGATAAGGTTGGGGTTTACCTTAATGACGGGACAGGTGATTTTGTGGATAACGGCCAGGAACTGAGCGCTTCTTCACCGGAAAGTGCCGTGCTTTTTGATGCGGATAACGATGGTGATCTGGATGCCGCCGTATCGCGCGGATTTCCCGCAAAATTCTTTTTGAACGATGGCACCGGGCACTTTACCGAAGCACAGGATGAAATGGCCGATGACACTGAAGGTGTTGATGCTGCTGACATCAATGGTGACGGTTATTTGGACCTTGTTTTTGCACCTTGGTATGGTTATATTGAAATATGGTACAATGACGGATTGGGGTCTTTTTTGCCCGGGGATACGCTTTTTGAGGCCGGTCAAATCTTTTCGATCGATATTGAATTGCGTGACGTGAATTATGATAATCTGCCCGATATTCTTACCGATACGTACATTTTGGAAAATGATCCCACCAACCCGGGGACATTTATCGTTACAAGTAATTATTTGACAGGTAGCACGCACGACTTTGAATCAGCCGATATCAACAATGACGGTTTCCTTGATATTTACAAAGGCCGTTTTTCCAGTAATGACGGGGACTTGGTTTATTATTACCAACCCGGTACATTGCTGTATTCGGATACAAGCCTCTGTTTTGGCGATAGTTTATTTATCGGTGGGATGTGGCAGACGGAACCCGGAGAATATATTGGGTCGGTGGGCTGCGATTCGAACCAGGTGGTTAACCTGTCATTTTATGAAGACCTGAACACAAATGTTATGCTCGTTGGCCATACATTGACATCCCTTGCAATAGGGGTTTCCTATCAATGGATCGACTGCACCGATTCTTCTTTTGTTGAGGGTGCTACCGGACAATCGTTTACGCCAGAAGTGTCGGGTGATTATGCCGTTATATTGACGGATGGCCCCTGCTCGGCAATGACAGAGTGTTATACGGTTGTCATAACCGGCCTTGATAAATTGAACGCAGATAACATTGTGCTTTATCCCAATCCGAATAATGGTTTTTTTGTACTGAAAACAGGAGAATATAAAAGCAAACTAAGTTTTGACATAACCGATGTGATGGGAAATGTGGTTTATCAATCAAAGGATGTGGGCCAAAATACCAGGATCGATTTAAATGATTGCCCATCGGGTGTTTATGTCCTTACTTTGCGTTCAGGCAACTCGATTGTCATAAAAAGGATAATTAAACAATGAAGGTGTTCTTGAACAGCAAGTTGGGCTTATTGGCACTTGTTCTTACTTTGATGGGTGCTAAAGCACAGGTTTTCAGCCCCATGCAAACTATCAGTGAATCTCCAGATGACCCATTGGTCGTTATCTCGGAAGATTTCAACAATGACGGTTTCGACGATGTGGTTTATTCATCCCTTGGGGACAATGAAATAAGTTGCAATTTGTTTAACCCCGAAACGGGCGCCTTTGATGACTTCATACTTCTCGGAACCGATTTTCATTATTGTACTTCATTGTTCCCTGCTGATTTGGACAACGATGGCCTGGTGGATGTTTTGGCCGTTTCGCAAGTTTCCGATAAAGTGGGCTGGTACAAAAACACAGGTGATGGGATTTTTTCGCTTCAACCCTATTTAAATGAAGATGCCACATTGGCGGCAAGTGTTACGGCAGCGGATGTGGACCTGGATGGTGATATGGATGTTTTGTCAGTGCAAAAAACCGACAATACCGTACTTCTGTACTTGAACGATGGCTCCGGCGATTTTTCGGAATCGATAATTGTTACGGCTTCAGCACAAATCCCTGTTGTGGTTACGACTGCCGACCTTAATAATGATTCATATCCCGATATTATTGCCGGATATGGCCAGACAGATAAAATCGTGTTTTTCCTGAACAATGGCGATGGTACATTTCTGCCCGAGGAGGTTATTACCGATCAGGCCGATTTCATTACCAACATTGTAACTGCCGATTTGGATAATGACGGAAATGTCGATATTGTTTCCGTATCAAAGAATGACAATAAAGTGGCCTGGTACCAAAACCTGGACGGAAACGGGAGTTTCTCCAACCAGATTATTATTTCGCAAACACTTACCAATGCCTATGGCCTGGCCGTTGCCGATTTCGATCTTGACGGTGATACGGATATTGTGGCTTCAGCGCCCAATGACGATAAAATTTACCTTTTCAGAAATGACAGCCTTGATTTCCATGTCCAATTGGTTTCTTCTGAAGTCCGTGAACCGCATGGCTTGGCTTCTGGCGATTTTAATAATGACGGCCTTATTGATATTGCAGCACTTGATTCCTGGGAATCGGGCTATACCAATAAAGTCTATTGGTTTGTTAACGGGAAGAGTTGTTTCGTTGTCCATAACATCAATCAGATCCGGAGCAGTTGGCATTTGGCCATGAATGATTATGACCAGGATGGGGATCTGGATATTTTTTATTCCGATGGCCAATATGTTTGCTGGGTTGATAACCTTGGGCCTGGTGGGTCTTTTAGTGAGGAGCATATTCTGTTTGATGCTGGCTACAATATTTGGGACCTGGGTTTTGCCGATGCAGACAACGATGGTTTTGAGGATTTGTTTGTGGCGGATGCCATGGGCGACAGTTTTTTCTGGGTTCCAAACCTGGACGGCTCTGGCCAGTTTGGTGCGCCTGTTTATATTGACACACAGGGCAACGGTCCGGCAAGCATTGATTTTTCCGATATTGACGGGGACAATAATATGGATGTTTTGATGGCCCTCGTTAACGATAATAAAATTGTTGTTTATTACAATACGGAGGGCAACGGGGTTTTTCTGAAAACCATTGTTTGCGACACGGTCTCCCCTGTGAGTGTTTGTTTTATAGATTATGATATTGATGGCGATGATGATATTTTTTATTCTGATAACAATAATATAGGTTTTTTGAACAATGATGGAAATGGTGGGTTTTCTTCGGGTGGAATAGCTGTGGATTATGGGACTTACTCCACTTCTTTGAGTGCTGAAGAACTTAATAACGATGGGTATCCTGATATTGTTTGTGCACCCGATAATACCCACTGGCTTATCAACAATCAGGACGGTACGTTCACCGACCATGAAGTTGAAACCTGGGGCGCTGCCTATAATAATACAACCGGAGACCTGAACAATGATGGCAATATGGACATTGTTTCAGCCGCAGGAACGGTCAACAGGGCTTACTACCTTCGGAATATCAATGACGGGGAAGGCTTTAATGCCAGTTCGTATGCTGTTGACCCTGATGTTAGGGCAGTGGCTATAGGTGATATCAACAACGATGGATATGATGATATTACATTGGGTTCCTGGCCTGCCGAAAACCTGAGTTGGGCTGAAAACTTTTATTTCAGGATCATCAACGACCCTTATGATAAAACAGTCTGTGAAGGGGCCAATGTTTCTTTCATGGTTTTAACGGCAGGGGTTTTAGTGTTTCAATGGCAAATGGACGATGGTTCTGGCTGGGCAAACATCGAAAACAATGCGTTGTTTCAAGGTGCTGACAAAGCTTTGTTGAAGATCAATGGCGTTCCCCAGGATTTATTTGGGAATGAGTTCAGATGTGTGCTTTCCGATGATCAGGACAATAGTTATTTTACAAATGCGGCAACATTGACCGAATCTCAACTTTCATTGAGCTGTGTTGATGATCAGGTAAGGACGGCAGGCAGCTCGAATACCTATACGGTCGTAGGAAATGAATTTGATCCCGATACCATTATAAACCCCTGTGATGAAGACCTGGCACTTGTTAACGATTACAATAATTTGGAAACGCTTGCAGGGGAAACTTTTGAAATCGGTAACTATACGATTGCCTGGACAATAGAAAACCAGCAAAACGAAGTTGTTGATACTTGCTCTTTTGAATTGGTAATTGATATGGAGACCCAAACGCCTCAATACATTGTAGGTGAATTATCCATTTCCCCTAATCCTTTCAATGATTTCCTAATCATTAGGCTCATAAATGGCATAACACCTGAAAAAGTGGAGATTACCGACCTAAGGGGCAAGCTTGTTTTTCAAAAGGAAGTTGATGCCACCACCTTAAAAATCAAACTCGATGGATTGGAGCAGGGTGTCTATTTTATAAGGTTGAAAACAGAAAGCTGCATTTATGTCGGAAAGGTTGTGAAAAGGTAGGCTCATTGGCCAGGGATTTTCTATTTGCAATATTGCCGATATATCTTTTCTGCCTGCAGTGATCCCAACTCAGAAGCTTTATGCCAATTTTGGCATGCTTCTTCATTTTTTTTGATATAAAACAATACATTCCCTCTGTTATACCAGGCATCGGCATAGTCAGGCTCTTTTTCAATTGCCATGCTAAAATCGTCGTACGCACCTTTCATATCATTCATTATACCTTTGATAATCCCGCGATTATTGTATGCCATAGTGTATCCTGAGTTCAATTCAATTGCTTTTGTGAAATCTTTAAGTGCAGCTTTGAAGTCCTGTTTCTTGTCGTAAATATTTCCACGGAAAAAGTATCCGATAGATAAGTCCTTGTCTGATCGCTCATTGTTTATTACATTGGTAACCAAACTCTCGGAGTTTTTCCAGACATTATTACTTTGGTAGGTCTTTACAACCAGGAATACAATCCAGATAACAAGGGTGGAATATATGATTGGTCTAAATTTCTTGATTAAAGGTTTTTGGCTATTAACAGTATAAGCATAAACTTTTGCAAGGATAAAAAACAAACCCAGATAAGGAATATAGGTGTACCTGTCGGCCAACATCAACATTCTGGACCACATGAGGGGGAGGACAATGGAAATGTTAATGATAAACCACATAAGGCCAAATATTATCGTTTTTCTTAGTTTGCCTGACTTAAATGCCAAGGCCATAATTATGGTCAAGATGAAAAAACTTCCGTAATAGGCATAAGGCAACACACCACTATTAATATCGGGATAGGCATAAACAGCAGATAAATTAACGGGTACGAAAACCCTCACTATGTAAAACACAATTGAGTAACTTATAAGGAATAGCCTATTCAATAATGTATAGTCTTGATCCAAGTATTGTAAATGGCCGAAATCAGTTGCTGCCTTAATTGAGATAAGCCCGAAAACAATTGAAATAAACAGAAAAGGGGTTTTTTCAATAAAAAGCCTGAAATTGATTTTCCTGGAATAATAATAGTCCAACAAAAGCAAAGTAAGGGGAAGTGTAATCGCCATTGATTTCGAAAAGCACGACAGAAGGAACAAAACAAATGATACTGCAAGCCACAAGTATGAATTGTCTTTGATGTAATTGATGTAAGCAATCAATGAAGCAAGGTAAAACAAAGAATACAGTCCGTTGCTACGTGTCGCTATCCAGGCAACCGCTTCAACGTGCATTGGGTGGATCGCGAACAATAAGCTGACCGCAAAACTGATTTCTATCCTATTGGTAAGTTTTTGGAAAAGAAGGAATACTAGGAATACATTAAAAAGATGTAAAAATAAATTGGTGGTATGGTATGGTACTGGATTGTCTTTTGCCGAGATGTAGTTTATTGCAAAACTAAATATCGCTAGTGGTTGGTACATCCCCAAATAGTATTCAGAAAAAAAAGCCCTAACATTGAAATCCCTGATATCTTGATTTTCGATGTATTCTCCATCATCCCAGCCATACAAGATTTCATTATTGATTGAATTTGAAAAAACAATAATGGTAAACAACATAATTGCTGTTATACTGAAAATATATTGCTTGTTTAGTTTACCCAATGAGGCTTTTCGTTTATCCGGTTCCATTAAAACAATAATTGGTTATTGGTGCGTGTCCCTCAATAAATCATGGACGGTTTTCACCGGATTGAAGGTGATGATCGGGACTTCCACGAAAATGCTTGTCCAGTTGGCCATGGCGCCGTTCCACAAACCTGGCAGTTCCTGGGCTTTTAGTTCCCGCCCGTCCTTTGATTTAATGGAGATAAACCCGGTTTCGGGGTCAACGAATTTCAGGAGGTCAAACTTTTCCCCCTTGTAGTTTTTTATCCCACATACCAAGTCCACAGGGTTGAAATGTGTGGCCGATTGCGAAATCTTTTTTTGTTCCGGGTCGTTCATGTCTATTTGCGATGATTCTATGATCTGCAAGGAGATTTCCCCTTTGGAATTCCTTACCCAGAAAGGGCCGCCGCCCGGTTCACCTTCGTTTTTTACCATCCCACAAACACGGATGGGCCTGTTCAAATACCGTGACAAATAAGTTTTCTTTTCATCGGAATCCATTTTGCTGAAAAAACCGGAAAGGGGAATATTCAGTTCGCTTTCTGCAAAGTCGGCAATATTACATAAATCGGATTCATCAATAGTATCGCTTTCCAGCAGTTCCAGGAAATTAAAGATGCTTTCTTGTTTTTTTATCAGAAGTCCGGCCAGTGCTTTCTTATATAAAGTTGTTTCTTCTTTAAAGGAATCGGGCACCACATTGTCGATGTTTTTTATGAAAACGATATCACCATCCAAATCATTCAGGTTTTCGATGAGCGCACCATGGCCTCCCGGGCGGAAAACCAGTTTTCCGTTTTTGTCCCGAAAAGGTTTGTTGTCCATGTCAACAGCAATGGTGTCCGTTGATTTTTTTTGTTCTGAAAAACCGATTTCATACTTAAGCTCAAAGGTATCCTCATATTTGCTGATTACTCCATTAATGTGTGTATTGAAAAGTTCACTGTGCTCGGGCGAAATTGTAAAGTGAACCTGTGCATTGCCGGAATTGCTTTTGCCATAATGTGCCGCTTCCACCAAATGCTCTTCGGCTGGAGTGCGGTTGTATCCGCCATATTTGTGGAATTTCAGCAAACCTTTTGGCAGTTGCCCGTATTTAAGCCCTTGTTCCCCGAGCAGGAATTCAACGATTCTATGATACTCCTTATTTCGTAAAACCCCTTCAATGGAAACCCCGTTTGCTTTCAATACCTCCATCAGGTCAGGGTAAAACGCAAAATTGCCAAGGTTTTCGATGAAATAGGGGATTGTGCCAAAACCTTTATTTGCCAAAATGTTTTTTATTTCTTCACCGTTTTGCGCAAAACTTTCAAGGAAACTGAACAAATCCTTGAACATCCGGCTGGCGGCCCCGGAAGCGGGCACAAATTTGATGATCGTTTTTGTGCCTGAATTTTGTTCATAAAAGCTGGCAAGCCCGTTAATTTCTCCCTTATCGAAAAAGGAGATACCATCGCCAATGGTAGCTGGTTTGATTAAATTGGCAAAATCAAATCCTTGCTTGAAATTTTCTATTTGCTTTTCAATAACCTTTAGTTGGATTCCATGATCCCTGATTTGTCCTAATTCCTCATCGTTAAACATATTATAAAATTGTATAGTTTAGTTCTTCCATTAATTTCTCGTCCAAAAAGCCGTTGATTTGTTGAACGTGCCTCTTGGTCAAATTTTTCTTCCATTTCCCTTCCAGGTAGTGTTCGGTGTGGAAACGGTGGTTTGTCTTGCCTCTTTTCCCAGATAAAATGTATTGCGTGTTCTTAAAGAAAACCGGCATTTTCGCATCTGTTTTATCCGCAATGGCCTGTATGACATCTTTTGGGTTGCTCAATAAATCCACGTACTTGATCAGCATGAAATTATCTACATGGTTTTTTAATTGAAGATAGGAAGTGTTTTTTTTGTTCCATAAAACAACCGGGTTTTGATAATCGCCGTAGGAGAACCTGATAAAGTCACCAAACTTAAGTTTTTTCAAACAATCATGCCCATAAGGCCTTTTATGCGTGGACAACATCCAGGTATAAGGGTTTTTTACAAGGCAGATAAAAGCCGTATTTTGTTTATGGTAAGCAGGTATTTCCCCGGGGGACGGGGCAATACGATGTTTCCAACCCAGTTCGTATTCGGTATCGATGGCAGCTCCAAGATTATGTTTGATAAGCCATTCGAGGTAAATGCTTCCTGAATTTTCTATTCCGTAAATTTTGATTTTTTTCATTTGAACAAGGACACATATTTATAATTTGGCAAAAATAAGAAATCTTCCATGAGAATAGCTTTTTAGAACCCTTGAAAGAAAAATAAAGTTTTTTCTATTTTGTCTTGGAATTAAACAAAAATTAATACTTTTGCAGCCCTAAAATTTTGCCCAGGTGGCGGAACTGGTAGACGCGCATGGTTGAGGGCCATGTGACCTTACGGTCGTGCAAGTTCGATTCTTGTTCTGGGCACATTTTTAAAACAAAGCATTGTTTTGTTTTTTTATTTGAAACAATTGATGGTTTTGCCCAGATGGCGAAATTGGTAGACGCGCTGGTTTCAGGGACCAGTTCCCGCAAGGGAGTGCAGGTTCGATTCCTGTTCTGGGCACGGATTAAATCGAGGTTGGTTATTTTCAGTTTGGGCATAAAAGCCCGTTGAAAGTAACCGATTTTTTTTTGTTTGATGGCCACATTGGAAAATTCGCCTACCGATTTCTGCCTAAGAATGCGTTTTCGGACACGAACAAAGCGGCATGGTTATTTGTTGTTTTTGTAATTCAATACGGTTTTCGATGCAAGTTTGCCAAAATATCCTTAAAATTTATATCTTTGAATGCAACCTTTTTCTTTAGGTACGTATAAGATTTATCAAAAGTAAGGTGTTCATAAAAATGATTTATCCGCAAAAAGCGTTACATGAATCATGTAATTTTGCAAATAGGTTTATTCATTAACTTTAAACAGTGAGGTTTATCAGGTTCCATATTTTATTTATAATAATTGCGTTCTCCTTCAATGGGTTTTCTTCCGATTCCGTTTTTGAAAGCAATGAGAGCTCGGCTGTTACCATTGGTTTCAATACACTTGCCACAGATGGGAATTCGGTAAACAATTATTTTATAAAGGAAATAGCGAGGAATAATCTTTCCGGCCTTTACAAAACGGCCTTCACCTTTAATTACTCTTATAGTTCATCCATCGAAAAAAGCGAAGACGGGGTCTTTAAAGTTATTACAACGCTTAGAGGTGAAAAATGTACCGGGGATGTTTATTATAAAGGTTTTGACCTTTCAGATATCCTAATGCCCGATATGGCCGATCTTCGGATCGTGGTCAGTGCCAATGGCGGGTTTTTTGTCAGCTCTGGTTTTGAGGGAATCAAATTCAATGAGCAGAATGTTGCGGAATTCGATTTTACTTTTGATTATCCTGAAGGTGATAATGCATATTCCATACGTTTTGAAAATATCAGCTTTTATTCCCGGGACGGTGACAAAAAAGAATTCAATCGCCGGATCAATTTAATCGATAATTATATTGCTTCCATCACTTTCCTGAAACAGGCCGTTGACCGTTTCGACAGTATCGATGTCCAAAATACGGATAATGTGTTGGATACCTATGTTGAGCTAAACGAACTTAGTCGTGTTTTCCAGCGCATAAGCGAATGTGAGTTTGTCGATGAGTTGCATATCCGTGACAATGACCCGAAAAGGTATTTTGAAACGCTTGCGAAGTTTGAACGAAAACTTACTTCCTATCGCTCCGTTTATAATCAGTTGCTCAATTCCCTCCATGGGATACAACTGCACGAAAACCTTGCAGATTGCGCAACAAAATATGTTGACCTGATCGGGCACGAACTCGAAATGTCGCAGGAGGTGACCCATTCCTATTCCACCCTGTTCTATCAAATGGGACGCATTGAATATGAGAATTCCGACGTAACCGATTTTTTACTTGGAATGGATGATATTTACTCCAAGGCAGATATGGATT
>JAADJA010000129.1 GCA_013151015.1 Chlorobiota bacterium | reverse complement strand
CCTTTGTAACAAAGTTTTCTTCTTCAAAATAGGAAATCCTAAGGTCAAGCTGCCTGATCGTCTGATTGATTAAGGTATAGGATTGAAGTTTCCCAATTTCATTTTCCACATTTTGCATATTGTTGTTTGAGCCAAAACCCAATAATTGCTGGGCATCCATGGCCCCCTTGTCATCACTGATCAAAACAGTTGTGGACACTTCAAAAATTGATTTCGTGTATTTGTTGAACAAAAATGCAATCAAAAAGGCAATAAAGATGGTTAAGATAAAGAAATACCAATAGCGGTACAACTTAAAAAACAGTGCTTTATAATCAAAGGATTCTTCCTCTTGTTGTTGGACGATATTTTGGATGTTCTGGGTGTTTTCCACGATATAATAATTATTTGGATATTGCTAAAATGGCTAAAAACAACGATATTGATGATATGACAAGTGTGTATGGGAAGGCAGAAAAAGCAAAGTTCTTCCCTTTTATAGGTTGTACATAAATAATGTCATCGGGCATTATGTAGTATAATTCAGATTCAAGCATACTGTCTGACAAAAGATCGACTTTGTACGTTTTTGAACCTTTTCCGGTATGCCTGACAATGAGTACCTCGTCGCGCTTGGCATAAGTTGTCATGTCACCGGCCATGCTCAGTACTTCAAAAATATTGATTTTGTCCTGGTATATTTTATACTGCCCCGGCCTTTGTACTTCCCCTACGATGGAAATATTGTAATTGACCAGTTTTACCAGTACCATTGTCCTTTTCAAATACTTCTGAATGGAATCCTGGACTTTTTCCTTAACGTCTTGTATCGTAAGCCCTTTTACATATAGTTCCCCAAAAAACGGCAATTCAACGAAACCAGAATCGTTCACCAAATAACTATTTAGATAAATGGAAGCATCGTAATATACGTTACCGGAGGAACCATAACCTGCATTGAAAAAGCTGGTTGCTTCCTGGTCAACGCTGATTACTTTTACATATAAATTGTTCCCTGATTGTAGTTTGTAATTCAGGGTTTTATTGTTTATATATTCTGTTTTTGTCGTGTCTTCTTGTGTTTGAAGGTAAATTTGTTTCTTCATGGGCACACAGGAAGAGAAAACCACAAGGGCCAAAGCAAATAAAAATAGTGCTTTAACAATTAAATTATAAGGACTTCGCATCAGGTTTCGTAATTTATTAATAGACGTTTTAAAACAAGGTGCAAAAGTAAAGTTTTTTAACAAACAGCGAAATTTTTTATTTGGAATTTAATTGCATGGAATTTTGATCCTGAAAAAGTTGCAATATCCATATCAATAAAACAGGGAAAAAGGGTCAATTTGACCCTTTTTCCCTAGAATAAAACCCAATATTTGGGACTAATGTTTTTCTATGGTTTTATTTTGGAACCTGGCAGCGATAAGCTGCTGTACTTGCTTTTCCCGGTACCTGTCCTCCCGTGTTCAGGTTGGGTTTCCAATAACTGGTTTCATCGGTGCTTTGTGTAATGCCGCTCATATCAAAGTCACCGTTTAAATAGCCTGTTTGGTTGAGTTGTGGTTTCCACACATTTGTTTCGTCCGTACTTTGGACAATCCCATTTCCGTCCCCATCGCCCGAAACCATTCCGAAGAACCCACCCCCAAGGTCTTTGAACCCCTGTCCGCCCTGATAGGCCTTGTTTATATCATCCCTGAAATCCCAGGTATAGGTAGCCCCGCTTTGTGTTACGTTAGCCGATGTCAGGACGCCAAGGTGGTTGCGGTGCCAGATTGCAATGTAAAGGTTGTCGGTTATGGAAATATCTATCTGCAATTCATTTGTGCCATCCATTCCAACAATACTTCCATCTTTTAGCAGGAAAGCCGCCTGCCTGGCCACCATGGTAGCGGCAGTAGCACTTTCAGGCCCACCCGGTGTAACACGGTATTCAACCAATACCCAATCAGTGATATCGGCATTGGGAATGGAGACAACATTCTCCGTCCCGGGATAATTCCATGGGGAACCACTAAAGGGTTGGGACGTGGGCAAATATCCGTTACTGTTTAGGGACGTGCTCATTTCAGCCACATTGAACGGGCCTTCGAGCATGATGGCAAAATTGGCCAAAAGGCCACCACCAACGGTTATTGTACGTGAATTTCCGCCACCTGTCTGGCAATAATAACTGCCATAATAGGCCTGTTGGACAGGGACATTCCATTTAAGGTTTTGCTGGATCTCTCCCGTAAAATCAGGGGAATTCAAAATGACATTGTTGTAATACCATTGGTAAGGAGCCCCAAGTGCAAGTGCATCGAACTTAAATTGACCGGTGATGGGCTGATGGTTGATAAGAAATACAAACTGGTCGTTCACCCCGTTTAGGATTGTGCTGAAATTTGTCCAAAGCCCATTGTTGACAATATCCCCCTGACAATAAACAGTAAAAAGATAATTGTTGTTCCTTATTTCGCCATTATTGGTAATCCTGCCCCCAACATTTAACGTAACCGAAGACCCGGACCGGTTTTGAAGTATCCCGGTATTTATGATGTAACCCTCGAAAACAGTATTGAAATACAAATGGATTTCACCGCTAAGAACAACATTGGGCATAAACGTGACTGAATGAAAATAGGCATTTGCATTCCCTTCAAGCTCAAAATCCTGGCCTGATACAGTTCCATTACTGATTCGGGCATTGTATCCGCCACTGCCAAGAACGGATAGTTTTTTTGCGGCGGGCATCACCAGACCGCCCCCGTTTAAATCTACTATTGTACTGTTAAACAACAGGTCGCCATCAGAAATAATTAGAGAAGAAGGATCGGTATTGTTGAAATTTGTGGTTGAAATGGGTTTATCGAACAGGCATTCGATATGTTGGTCGGTAGTACCTGTCATGTTAATGGTCGAGTTTTCCCAAATCCCATTTTGAACAACGTTTCCCGTGATATTCAAGAAACACTGGTAGTTGTTGTTTTGAATCGTTCCATTATTGGTCAGACTTCCATTTATAGTTGCTGTTTGATTGCCGGGATTTCGGTTTTGCAATGTGTCGATTACCCTCACATGGCCAAAGAAATCCATGGGTGACTGAAATTGCACAACACCACAAAGGTCAATATTATCGGATATTATGTCAACATCAAAGAAATAGGCATTGCTTGATTGGGTACAGCTAAGGAACCCCATGGTTTTGTTGCTTTCCTTGGTTATTATGGCCTCCCGCAAATAATCACCGTCCAATATCAGGGAATCGGCAGATGCCAAAAACATCAAGGTATCGCTGTTGAAATCGATAATTGTACTGCTAAACTCCACGGTTGTGCTTGCGGTTGCAATTCCAGAAAGTTTATTACTGGTAAAAAATTCCCCGGCAAACACTTGTGCAAACGCAAGGTTTTGATTGCCGTTGCCCGAAAGGTAGGTGTGGTTGTTCGTCCATGTGCCGTTTTGAAAAATATCGCCCGATATGTAAAGATAGCAATTGTAATTGTTGTCCTGGATTGTCCCGTTATTGGTAAGGCCGCCGTTGATCGTTGCCGTGAAGTGCCCTGCGTTCAGGTTCTGTAGCGTGCCACTCACGGTTACGTTCCCGTAAAAATCCATCGTGTTCATGAATTGGAAAACACCACTGAGGTCGATATTGTCCCCAACAATGGCCATATTGAAGAAATATGCGTTTGCAGATAAAGCACAATTCAAGAAACCCACGGTTTTGCTGCTTTCTTTTATAACTACCCCTTCCTTGAAATAATCCCCGTTCAGGATAAGTGAATCGCCTGCGGCCGCAAACATGAGCGTGTCATAGTTGAAATCGATTAGCGTACTGTTAAAGGTAAGGTTTGAGTTGCTTATCACTTTTCCGTTGATATTGGAGTTTGTCAGGTTTTCGCCCGCAAAAGGCTGGGTGAACCAAAGGTTTTGGTCGG
>JAADJA010000019.1 GCA_013151015.1 Chlorobiota bacterium | reverse complement strand
TAGTGCCGTCTATCGTTTCTTTACTAGTGCCGTCTATCGTTTCTTTACTAGTGCCGTCTATCGTTTCTTCACTTTTATATTCTATTCCAATTATTTCAAATAAAGCATCATAAACAACTACTCCAAAAGCACCTATTCTTTTGTAATTAAAAACTGCTTCAGGGTTGCCATTTTCTTTTAATTCCCTTTTTACTCTTGCGATACCTCGGTTATATCGGTTTACATAACCCAAAACTTTCATGGCTTCGGCAATGACAGGGTTTCGGTAATCGTTTTCATTCGGAAAATTTTCAGGGCGGGCTTTGCCAAACAGCCCTCCGGCATTGCTTATTTCAATTCGGTCATCAAATTGATAAAACTTTATAGGTGCGTTTGATTCGTAATCCCTGTGCATAATTGCGTTCATCATCAATTCCCGGATTGCCCAATTGGGATAGTTTTTGACGGTTTTTTCCTGAAGGGTCGAAATTGGTACTGGACGTTCTATAATGATTGCATCGTCAATGAAAGATTCGATCCGGGGCAATAAAGACATCAGGTTTCCCGTAAATTTCTTCTCATTTAGAATATCACCATCAAGTCCGTTTCCCTTGAATTTCACAAACTGGATATAAGCCCCAGGAATAAAATATTCAGGTTTTTTACCCAGTAATAGAATTCCGGCATTGGTTGGGCTATTATACTGCGAAGTGTAAAATCTTAAAGCGGCAAGTTTTTCTTCAAAATCCCGTTTGTCGTTTTCCAACAAGCCTGGATCGATTGCACGGGGCAAATAAGTATTTAAAAAGGGTTCTTTTTCAATATTCGTAACACGGGCTTCTATGCAAGGGCGAATGTCGAACATACTTACATTCGTAGATCGCCGTTCAATTAAAATCCGCTCCTCCATCTCATTGGCAACAGCTTTTCGTGGACCGACCCGGATCCATGTTTTTCCTTTGTACCGTACAGGTGGAAATGGTGAAGGCTGAACTTCTATCACGATGACATCCCCCTCATCAAAAGAATAGGATTGTACCGACATGATAGGCTGTGGAAGGATATTTCCATCAGAGCGTAAACCTCCGAAGTTTTGTAATAATTTATCTGAGCTTTTCAATTTTGAAAGAGCCCCATTGTCATTAACCCCAATAAGCAAAAAACCATTTCGGCCTGTATTTGATATGTCATTTGAAAATGCACAGACAGCCTGGGCAAATTTATTCGTATCCGAAGTAGAAGAGGTTCGTTCAACTTGTTCGGACTCCAAATCTGCCAACATTTTAAATACTTTTTCCCTATTTAATGAAGTTTCAACCATAATAGTAATCACTATGGTCAAAAGTAATAATAATTATCCTTTTCAAAAGAAATAACTCTTATATTTGTCCTGTAATCCTAAAACCTCTTGTTATGTACGAATGGTGGGAAGCCTTTTCCGGTTTTGAAAAAGTGTTTTGGTATATCGCCATCCCTTTTTCCGTTATCCTTATTATCCAAATGATTTTGACTTTTGCCGGGATGGGGGGCTCTGATTCCGATGTGGGAGGAGGGGATGCCGATGTTTCGGGCCTTGACCTTGATACGGACACCGACATAGATGTGGATACCACCGAAGATGTTGATACGGATGGGGATAATTTTGATATGGTGCCCTCGTTTCATTTTTTCACCATCAGGAATTTCATTGCTTTCTTTACTCTATTTGGTTGGGGCGGGATTGCTGCCTTTCAAAATGGTTTCAGCCGTACATGGACAATTATCATCGCCTTTATAGCGGGTGTCATTGCCTTGCTCGCCGTTTCGGCCTTGTTTTATTTTATGGGAAAACTGGTTGATAGCGGCGGAAGCCTAAGGATAAGGAATGCCCTCGGCAAAATAGGTGATGTTTATATCCCCATAAAAGCAAATGCCGGAAGTATTGGAAAAGTACAGATCACCGTCCAGGGCTCTTTGCGGGAAATGCAGGCCATGACCAAAGGCGACAGTGACCTGAAAACCGGCACTGTTGTGAAAGTGACGGGCATTGCCGGAAACAATATCCTTGTTGTTGATAAAGTTAGCCAATAGTGTTTTTAACCTTTTAAATAAAACGATATGAATTTATTGATTGCCATTGTTGCCCTCGTTGTCATTGTCTTTATTACGATGATCGCCCTTTTTTCGAGGTATAAAAGATGCCCTTCGGATAAGGTGCTTGTTATTTATGGGAAAACTGGAAAAGGAATAGACGGGACTTCCCGTTCTGCCCGGACCATTCATGGGGGTGCCGCCTTTATTTGGCCCGTTATCCAGAATTACGCTTTCCTGGACCTGACACCGATTTCCATCGAAGTGAACCTGACCAATGCCCTGAGCCGTCAGAATATCCGTGTGGATGTTCCTTCACGGTTTACCGTGGGTATTTCCACTTCGCCCAATGTGATGACCAATGCGGCAGAACGTCTTCTCGGGCTTGACCTTTCTAACATTCAGGAATTGGCCAAGGATATTATTTTTGGTCAGTTGCGTCTTGTTGTGGCCACCATGGATATTGAGGAAATCAATACGGACAGGGATAAGTTCCTGATGAACGTTTCGCAGAATGTGGAAGCGGAATTGCAGAAAATAGGCTTGCGGTTAATAAACGTAAACGTGACCGACATTCGGGACGAATCTGGATATATTGAGGCGCTTGGAAAAGAAGCGGCAGCCAAAGCCATTAATGATGCCAAGAAAAGCGTGGCCGAGAAAAACCGTGATGGAGCCATTGGACAGGCTGATGCCGAAATGGATCAACGTGTGGAAGTAGCCGATGCCAATGCGGATGCAATGGTTGGAGAAGCCAAAGCCAATCAGAAGGAGCGGATACAAGTTGCAGCAGCAGTTGCCGAGTCGAAAATTGGGGAAGCTGAAGCAAATAAGAAAGAACGCATCCAGGTTGCCGATGCTATAGCCAATGCCAAAATTGGAGAGGCTAATGCAAGCAAAATGGAGCGGATAAAAACTTCCGAAGCAAACTCCCTGGCCGTGGAAGGGGAAAATACTGCAAAAATCACAATCGCAAATTCAGATGCCGCAAGGCGTGAAAAAGAAGCCGAGGCAGCAAGGTTGGCCATTGCCGCCGAAAAAGTGCAACATGCCAAGGCCCTTGAAGAAGGTTATAAGTCAGAGCAAAAAGCGGAAATGGAAAGGGCAGAAAAAGAAAGAGCTTCAAAGATGGCCGATATTGTGGTCCCCGCCCAAATTGACAAGCAAAAGGTGGAAATAGATGCGGAAGCCGAAGCTGAACAAATCAGGCGAATTGCCCGTGGTGAAGCGGATGCCATCCTTGTTAAAAAACAAGCCCAGGCTAAGGGTATCATGGAAGTGCTTACCAAGCAGGCACTCGGATTTGAAAAACTTGTAGCCGCCGCGGATAACAATGCACGTGATGCAGCACTCCTGATGATTACCGATAAACTACCGGAAATTGTCCGTACGCAAGTTGAGGCCATCAAGAACCTTAAGATTGATAAAATCACTGTTTGGGATTCCATGGGTGGAGGAAAAGACGGGAATACACCCACTTCTGCCAATTTCCTGTCAGGGATGTTGAAATCCATTCCACCTTTTGATGAGGTGTTTAAAATGGCCGGAATGGAACTGCCCGATTACCTGAAAGGGAAAACGGAAGATGCCAAGGCAGAGATTATCGACGAAGCTGAAAAAATGAAAGATGAACCTGCAAAGGATGGTTCAAAGAAAGATTCAAAGGAAGATGTTGCTGAAAAATAAATGGTATTTGCCTTAAAACATCTGTCTTCATAAAAAACACGAAAAACATTGTTCAAAGAACGAATAAATATCAAGTTCATATAGTTATCTCAATTCCGCAAATAAATAATAAAAATAGCCACGAATTCACAAATAGATAGGAAAGTGCGAATATTGTGCTTCGCCCATTTGGGTGAAG
>JAADJA010000190.1:19803-32425 GCA_013151015.1 Chlorobiota bacterium | reverse complement strand
TGCTTCTCAATTTAATTTAAAGAATACATCAAAGAAAGTGAAAAAAGTAGTCACAAAGGAAATTGAAGAAGGAGTAAATATTCCAGAACCTAATATAGTGACAGATTTAGATAAGGAAATACGCCAGCTAACAAAGGCTATACCCAAAAAGGGCAATAGTGTTAAATCGGAAGAAAGTGCTATCAAAAAAAAATAGTGCTAAATTGAAACCGAAGTGCTATTAAATCCCTTACTGGGCATAGCCCAACCGTTGGTCTTAATGATAAAGAACATAAAGAAATTAACAGGGAACACCTTAAGCCATAGAGATTTAAGGAATGGGGGAGGGTTGATAACATTTAATAATGGAGAATATATTTGGGTTCACCAGGCAGGTCGAAAGCGTATAAACCATCTGTTGGTGAATAGCCTTCAGTTGTTTGCAACACCCTGTGCGAAGTCTTAAAACTTAAGTTTAACCAAATAAATCACGAATATAACAAAAGGAGAATATGGCATCTGATAAGGAATTTGTGGATTTTGTTTTGGATCAAATTGAAATTGACGCCAAGATCACTGCAAAAAGTATGTTTGGCGAATATGGGTTGTTTGCCGACAAGAAAATATTTGCCCTCATCTGTGACAATAAACTCTTTGTGAAGCCAACCATGGCGGGCAGGGCTTTTATTAAGGACGTGGTGGAAGCCCCTCCATACACAGGGGCAAAACCAAGTTTGTTAATTGATAATAGAATGGAAGACCGTAAATGGCTCAGCGGGTTGGTCAGGGTTTCGATTAAGGAACTGCCTGAGCCCAGACCAAGGAAGAAGAAAAGTAAAAATAGATGAACATAAAACCAAACAGGCCGGAACCCATTGTTTCCGAAATAGATGTTGTCCCTTTTCATCGGAAGGTAAGCACAGAAGTTGCCATTGATGCGCTTTTGGAAGGGGATTATGTCTTGATCGTGGATTATTACAGCAGTGGCCTTCGTCTGTTGCGCGAACTGAAACGGTTTGTAAAACAGGAATATCCCGACAAATCATTTCAGGGTCAAAGGGATTTCCGTTCGGTTTACCATGAATTGTCGAACCGGGTTTTGCTGGATGTTTCTGAAAATGTTTTAACGGTGAAAAAAGCCCCGGAAATAGGATGGCTGAAAAAACTGTACCCTGACATTGGCGATTTTGCATTGCCGTTCCCCAAGGTCCAAGGGCTGAACAGTACATGGCAATGGTACACAAAAGGGATGTTGGTCCCTGTGCTGAAAAGGGAAATCCATCCCTGGTACGGGACCTATTTCCCCACCCGCTTTGAGCATCTGGAATTGTTTGAAAAATGGATTGGAAAATATAATGGAGGGAAGAAATCCGCCATTGATATTGGGATCGGTTGTGGGGTACTTTCATTTCAGATGTTGCGGCATGGATTTGAGAAGGTCATCGGAACCGATACAAACCCCAATTCCATTATTGGGCTTCATGAAGCGATCAAAGAGAACAAGGAGTATTCGAACCTGGACTTGATACATGGAAACCTGTTTGCAGATTGTGATGCCCTCACTGAATTAATTGTGTTCAACCCTCCATGGCTCCCTGTCAAACAAGATGTAGAAGGTTTGGACGAGGCAATTTATTATGGCCCGGATTTGTTCCCTGACTTTTTTGAGGAAGCGAAAAAGCACCTTAAGCCAGATGGGAAACTTGTTTTGTTGTTTTCAAACCTGGCACAAATAACACATATGGGTCAAAGCCATCCTATTAAAAATGAATTGGCAAATGGGGGAAGGTTCAGGAAAGAGTTATTGTTAAAGAAATCGGTAAAGCCAGCCTCCAAAAAAACAAAAAGGGATCAAAACTGGCGTTCCACGGAAGTTGTGGAACTATGGGTTCTAGAGCATGAATAGATTTCTCTTTTACTGACTATCCAGAGATGGGGGTACATGGCATTCAAACTTTTTGCCATTAAGCCAAATTTGTCTTTTTCATAATTTGTTTAATTCGATTTTAGCATAAAAACCTTCAGGGAAAGGCTGATGACAAAGATAAAGGTGTTCTTTTTAGAACCGTAGCAAAACATCAGTTGGAAACTGATGGTGACTAAATCCATCACTGTTGCAAAATTGATGGGCAATGAGTTGGAAGCCAATGGGCTGCATTTTTCTATTTCCACCAATTAAAATTATCTGAAATAATAATTTCGTTTTTTTGAATGTGATGTGTTGTCTTCATTGGGATTGTCCGAAACCCCAGGTTGTATTTATTTGCCAATGCCCGAATTTCTTCTGTATCGTCATAAGTCATCATAAACTTACCCTTTAGATGGGCCGTTAATGCAAAAAGTTCATTATGGTCAATTTCAAAATATGTATAGAGCCTTCTTCCGGCAACTGTATATGGTGGGTCAATGAAGAAGTAGCAATCGGTATTGTTTTTGAGCTTCTCCATTTCTTCAAAAGCATCCCCTTTTACAAACTCCAGTTTCTTTTTAATATGGCCAATTGCAAGAATCCTATCACGCAGTGTCTTTGGATACCAACGTGATTTTATCCCTTTTCCGTTTTCCCCGTTCTTTATTCGTCCCGATCCCTTTGTGATTATTCCACCGTGAAAAATCCTGTTTTTTATTATTGTGCTGAATGCCTGTTCTTCGATAGTTTTATCCGTTTTTTGAAGAATCTTGTTCGCATGTTCATTTGTGAGGTCGAAACAGAAAATCTGTTCAGCTAAGGATTCGTGGTTTCCATAAATGATTGTTTCCCATACGGCTGCCACTTCAGGGTCGAGTTCAACCATTAATACGCTATCTGCCAAGCGCTCGAAAGCTGTCGTTAGGCCTACAATACCTCCACCTGCAAACGGCTCGATTAACTTCTTGGGTTCATTGGATTGTCTCAGCCACTTTCTTACTACCGGTATCAGCCATGTTTTGCCGCCAGGGTACCTAAACGGGCTTCTTTGCGGAACAGAAGCCACATTAACTATCTTGACATCAGCTTTTTTCATATTGCAAAAATAATGAAATCTGTCGGCGGCAAATAATTATTTTGATGCCTCTAACTTTAATCAACCTAAAAATAGAGATGTTCGATCAATATTTTAAAACCTATCCCCAATAACACGACCCCGCCAAAAACCTCAACGGATTTTCCGATTTTCTTTCCAAAGTATTTTCCGAGTTGCAGACCGGTCAACGAAAACAGGAAGGTGATTATCCCGATAATAAAAACCGGGGTTATGATAGAAATATCCAGGAATGCAAAACTTATCCCAACGGCAAAGGCATCGATACTTGTGGCAAAGGATTGCCCTATCAATGTGAGTATTTTTAGTTCTGAATCTTTTTCCTTGCCATTTTTTTGTAATCCTTCGTAAATCATTTTTATCCCTATAAAGGATAAAAGGACAAAGGCGATCCAATGGTCGAATTCTGTAATGTATTGTTCGATCCCGATTCCGGCAAACCATCCGATCAATGGCATCACCGCCTGGAAAACCGCCAGGGAAAAGGAAATCAGCAATACCCGCTTTGCATTTAAATCACGGATGGTCAATCCATTCGTGACAGAAACAGCAAACGAATCCATGGATAAACCAATTGCGACAAGTATTATTGAGAGAGTGTCCATAAGTGGGTTTTAAAATGCTGGTTTTCCTTTTTGTTCAATCAACATATCCCAGGCAACCTATTTCTTCTTCCTGTTTTTGATTTTATCGCCCCGGGTTTTGGGTTTTTTGTACGATTTCATTTTAAATTTATAGGAACCTCCCTGGTTGACCTTTTTGTTTTTCTCTTTCTTTTCGTGAAAGGCAGCTCCCCTTATCACAGGTTTGGTGTTCCTGTTGAAACTGACAGTAATCTTTGTTTGTTCTTCGGGAATCGATTGATTGGAAATTACAACCCCTTCAGGAAAATCCATCACCGGGATTTGGTACGACATCAGTTTTTCGATGGCTTTTTTTGCGGTCAGTTCTTTTTCGGTGAAAAACAGGATGGTCTTTCCTTCTTCTTTTGCGCGTCCTGTCCTCCCGATTCGGTGCATATAGTTTTCAGGGTAAGCCGGCGTATCGAAATTGATGACATGGCTGATCTTGTCCAGGTCCAAGCCCCGCGCCATTACATCGGTAGCAATCAATATCCTGTGTTTGCCTTCATCAAACCGCTCGATGGAGCGAATCCTGTAATTTTGGGATTTGTTGGAATGGATAATGGAAATGTCAGAAAAATACTCTTCCTCAAGGGCCTCAAATAAGCGATCCGCATTTTTTTTGTGGGAAACAAATACCAGCACCTTTGTAAAAACATCTTTATCGTTTATCAGGTGCTTCAACAGGTTTATTTTCGTATAAAAGTTTTTTACGGGATAGCATTGCTGTGCGATATTGTCAAGGGGAGTGCCGCTCACGGCGATGGATATTTTTGCCGGGGAAATAAAAAAACCATCAATCAGCGCGTCCACATCTTCGGTCATTGTGGCCGAAAACATGATGTTTTGCCTCCGTTCGCGCAAGAGGTCAAAAATATTGGTCAACTGCCTCAGAAAACCAAGGTCGAGCATCACATCCACTTCGTCTATCACCAGCTTGTTCACATCCTTTAGTTTCAGGACACCACTAACGGCCAAATCGTACAAACGTCCCGGGGTGGCGACCAATATGTCACAGCCTTCGGCAACGGCCAGCTTTTGTGGGTTGATGTTTATGCCACCATAAACGCCCAAGACCCTTACGTTCACATATTTTGCAAAGCTCTCGATCATCTCCGCCATTTGTATTACCAATTCACGGGTGGGGACCAAAACCAAAATCCGTGGAGTAGTTTGTTTCGAGAACTTCAAACCTTGCAGGAGCGGGAGCATATAAGCAAGGGTTTTCCCTGTTCCTGTCTGTGCAATTCCCACCAAGTCTTTTCCCGAAAGGATAACCGGAAAAGTCGCTTCCTGTATAGGGGTCGGCTTTACAAAACCCAAATCCTCAATTGCGTTTCGCAAGGGCCCCGAAAGCTTAAAATCATCGAACGTATTCATCAACAAGTATTTTTTGCAAAAGTATGCTTATTATGCCAACTTGAATAAATCAGAAAAGACAAAGAACAAATATCGAAATCCAAAAAGCAAAGCTCAAATATCAAAATCATCCTCTATGAACAAAGGGGCACAAGGCTTTTTGTAAAATATTGGCGAAAACGTGAGCTGCCGGGTCATAGCTGCCGGCTACAATTCAGGCTGATTCTTTGTAAACACCTCCAGCCATTCCCCGGCATGGGCCATCATATCCGAGAAACTTTTGATGGGATGGCGCAGGAAATATTTTGGGTTGGGCATGGTCTCTATCATTAATGGCAATGCGGCAAAAGAAAGGCCAAGGGCAAGATAGATGTTTTGGAAACCCTTTCCCATCAAAAAATCCTTAATGACCGGGTTGCGCAATTCTACACTAAAAGAGGAAAAAGCAATGACCACAAAAATGGCACGGATCGTCATCCCAAACCCCATCAAAAAACCCTCTAACGTAAATAACGTCCCCGAGGAATAAAACCCGGAAGAAAATATCCCGGAAAACAAAGTAAGGACCAAAAGCTGTGCCCAAAATATTGGTTTCCAAAGGCGGCGCAAGGAACGTTTATACCAAAAAATACCCAAACCTGAATACACAGCCACAAACAAGGTGGCATATTGCAAAGGGAGATAATTGATAAGTACAAGTCCGGCGGGGATAATCATAAATTGCAGGTAAAACAACAAAATGTTGAACCTTTGTTCTTTGTTCACCACAAGGATATTATTGGTTTCCACGTCCGGCAATTTATAGCCTTGCTGGCCGACTTTCGGTTTTCCCGATCCCTTTCCAATGTGTTTCCCCAAAAAAGCAGCAGCAATACCAATTGCAACATAGAAGGCCAATAGGATGAAAATCAACAGCCAGGGACTTGCGTTTTCCATCCTTATTTGTTTGGCGGCAAAATAAAATATGTTTTTGTAAAGCTCCACCAAATCCTTCCAATACAGCAACAGCAAACTGAATATCTTGTGCAGGAAAGCACTGGACACGCTCAATGCCCCGGCAATGGAAAGCGAAAAGAGGTTGCTCCCGAAAAGCCGGATAAAAAACTCGATGATCAATGCTTCCGATAAAATACCGATCATGGGGCCAAGGATAACGGCACTGGGCGAAATGGATTTCATTAAGGCAGTAATAAGGCCCGCCCGCCAGATCAAGCCTTTTTCGGGCCACATATGGTAAAAGGCAATCAACAAAACAGTGCCATTGGCAGCCAGGATGGAACCGGAGAACGGGATACGCAGGTTATGGAAAAAACTTCCGATGATTATTTCCACCGAAGCCCAAAGCCCACCGACCACGGCAGCCTTCAACCAGACCGTATCCAGTTTTTGATTGGTTTTATCTTCCCGGTTGCCCATTAATATTCCATTCGATAAACATTTAACGATAAGTGTACTTAAGTAGGCAATTTGCAGTAAGCAGTTTGCCAGATGACCACTCCCTGCTTATTTTTCCCAGTCCCTTTTCTTCAACTGTCAGGCCGTCTTCGCACAGTCCTTTTTCGACCAGACAGGTTTTGCTAACGAGCCCAGCTCCTCAATTTCCTTTTCTGAATTTATATTCGCAAAAAGCATCGGGTCAAAAAAGCCCAGTTGCTTATCAATCTTCAATTCCCTGAAATTTGTTTTTTTTATAAAATCAACCATTTTATAATTTCCTTCTTCAATTGCCTTTTTCAGTTGATGGAAAACATCATGGTGATAAAAAGCGCACAGCGGTTCAAGATGCCCCTCAAAATCAGGAACAACAACCCGATAATTGCTTCTGTTCAGCAAAATGTATTTAACCAACTCTGTTGAAATCATTGGCATATCACATGAGAGGATAAAGTTATCTTCGGTGATGGAATGCAGCAACCCAGTATAAATCCCGCCAACAGGGCCAATTTCTTTTATCTTGTCGGGAAAAACCTCCAGTCCAAAACCTTCATATCCCTCATTATTTGCTACAATAATTAAACGTTCGCAAAAAGGGGACAGCACATCAATGGCATATCGTACAAGGGGCTTTCCCTTAAAGGGGCAAAGGCCCTTTTCCTTTCCCATCCTACGGCTCTTGCCGCCCGACAGGATAATCCCGGTGATATTGCTTTTCATTGCGATTTCATTTTTCGGCAAAAATAAGCAAGCTATTCAAACCTTATTGGTAAAGCCGGTTTTTATTTCAAATAATTTATCTACTTTTATCAACCAAAGTTCAATCAAATAGGTTCAATGTTTTTTTGAATCCGAATAAGTCAAAAAAAATTACAACTTGAATAAAGCAGACCATCAAACCTTTTTTGAAAAATTTGTTCACAATGTAATTGGCAGTCCTGAAGAATATAATCTTGAGCACAGGTTTTTCAATGCATCATGTTTTATGGGTGGTGTTGCAGCCCTTTTTGCCACTATCATTAACATATGGCTAAAATTGAACATGCTTCTGATTTTCACCACTTCATTGTTTACAATTGTGCTATGGTATTTTCATCGCCTCTCCTTTAAGAAGAAACAATACAAGTCCCTCATATTCCCATTTATCGTGATAACCTTGGCTATTTTGGCAGGGGTTTGGTTTATCAATGCCGGCAGTAAAGGCACCATTATGCACTTATTGGTTATTGCGATGCTGTTGTATGTGGTCCTTACCAAAGATATGGCCCGGGTCTTTGCTATTTCCGCCATATTAATCGTATTTACGGCCTTAATGATTACTGAATATCTATATCCCGAATTGATTGTTGGGTACGAGAATTCCACGTCCCGGTTTTTCGATGTTTACTTCACCATCATGTTCGATTTCCTGCTGGTGGCTTTTATCAGCTCGTTTATCATGAAAAGCTATTACGACGAGAGGAACATGGTTTCGAAACAACAGGGGGAGATCATTAAGCAAAACAGGGAAATCAAAGCTGCCGAGGCGGAACTGATCAAATCGAAAAAATTCACGGAATCAATTATTTCACAGGCCCAGGATGGGATTATTGTCCTCGATTTGGACGGCAGGTTTATCCAGGTGAACGATGCTTTTGAAAAAATGACCCAATATCCAGTCCAAGACCTGATCGGAAAGCATTTGAAGGAGGTTTTCCTTAAATCGCACAATACGGGCCCTTTCACCATTTTTGAATTATTATCGAGAAGCTCAGGGAAAAACATCGATTGGGATTTTGTGAGAAAAGATGAGACCTCCTTTCCCGTTACCGTTTCGGCCTCTTTCATTATGGACGAGGAGGGGAAGCCCAGTATGATAATGGCAATTATAAAGGACATTACAGATTATAAACGGATACTTGAAGAACTCACCCTTCACAAGGAGCATTTTGAAGAATTGGTGGAAGAAAGGACCCGGCAACTGGCCGAAACGAACAAAAAATTATTGGTGGCCAAAAAGAAGGCCGAAGAATCAGACCGCCTAAAGTCAGCGTTTTTGTCCAATATGTCGCATGAAATAAGGACTCCGATGAACGCAATAATCGGGTTCTCACAAATACTGAAAGATACTGATATTTCCCTCGAATCGCAAAGTGAATATTTGAATATAATAATCGACAAAGGAAACCTTCTGATGAATATCATCAATGATATTATCGATATTTCGAAAGTGGAGGCCAACAAAATGGAGATTGTGAAAAATGTTTGCAATGTGGATATTATCCTGGACGAGATTCACGTGAGTTTTACAAACTTGCTTTCCAAGGACAATAGGGACAATCTTGAACTTTTGTTTGAGAAAAACAAAAACCAAAAGGGATTATTGATTTTTTCGGATCCATACCGGCTTAAACAAATCCTCACCAACCTTGTTTCAAATGCCATCAAGTTCACGAACAAGGGCCATGTGAAAGTTGGATATGAGGTAATCAAAGACGATGATGGCCATTTTGTGAAATTCCATATTGAAGACACTGGAATTGGGATTGCCATTGAAAACACCGACTTGATATTCAACCGTTTCAGGCAAATTGAGGAATCGGACACAAGGGAATTTGGGGGAACCGGCCTTGGGCTTGCCATTTCAAAAACCCTTACAGAATTGCTGGGGGGGAAAATATGGGTTGAATCCGAATTGGGAAAAGGGAGTGTTTTCTATTTCACCATCCCATATCAATCTGTAAAGGAGAAACAAGAAAAGCCACCTCCTCCGGTAAGGGTCAAATTGGAATACAACTGGGCCGATAAACAGATATTAATCGTGGAAGACAATAATTCAAGCTTTTTGTTATTGAACAGCTATCTCTCGCATACGAAAATAAAAGTCCTCCACACCGTGAACGGAAAAGAGGCCGTAAGTATTTGTAAATCCACACCTGAAATAAACTTGGTATTAATGGATATCCAATTGCCCGGGATAAGTGGGTATGAAGCAACGCATCAAATAAAATCATTCAACAAAGACATGGTGATTATTGCCCAAACGGCATATGCCATGGCCGGCGATGAGCAAAAAGCAAGGGATGCCGGTTGCGATGAATATATTCCGAAACCCATTGACAAAGAAAAACTACTTTTGCTGCTCGGTAAGTATTTGAATTCATAGTACTGTAACAAACCACCACAATGAAACCAACCAGGATGCAATTTCTCTTTTTCTCTTTTCTGTTAATTGCAAATCTTGGTTTTACACAAAATGCTGAAAATACAGAACCAACACCTTCAGATACACTTGCCAACGATCGTGGTGCTTTTGTTGTTTTTGAAAACGATACGCTGTTCACCCTTTCCGAAAGCATAGGGGCATTTTCCGCACAGGAACGGGCCGATGCGATTGCATCAAGGTTAGATGAATTGGCCGAAGATATCATTATTGTTGAAGATTCATTCAATATTGTTGAATCAGGTGAATTCACACTCATTAATTATAAAGACTTTGTAATAATGAGTGTTACGGAAGAGGATGCAAAAAGTGAAGGCCACCCAAGGAAATACCTTGCCGAGAATTACAAAGAAATTATAAGCACCTCTTTTTTCGACAATGTCCAGATCAAGTCCACAATGAGCTGGATAAAACGGATTGGCCTGACATTATTGACCCTTGCTGGATTGATCGTGATGTTTTTCCTGTTGGGAAGGCTCTTTAAATGGATCAATTTCAAGTTAAACGAATACGACAAAAAGCTAAAAAGAAAAAGAAAAAGCGTATTGAGGTTCATTATGCCAAAGGGGAGCCAAAATATTTTCATCCTGCTTTCAAACGTTATCAAGTATGTTTTGATACTTTTCATCCTTATCCTTTATCTCCCGTTGATGTTCAGCTTTCTTCCATGGACAAAAGGGGTCGTCAGGGATTTTTATGGATACATCACAGAACCCGTAAAATTTATCCTAAATGGATTATTGAACTTTCTGCCAGATCTCTTTTTTATTATCATTATTTATGCTTTTGCAAGATATGTAGTACGGGTATTGTCCAAAATTGAACAGGAATATGAAAATGACAATATCACGATAAAAGGATTTCACAAAGACTGGGCAAAACCCACCTTAAACATTGTCAAGGTCATTGTTTATGCTTTTGCCCTTATTTTCATGTTCCCCTATCTGCCCGGTTCCGATTCACCGGCCTTCAAAGGTGTATCTTTGTTCCTCGGGGTATTGTTTTCTTTGGGATCCACTTCTGCCATATCAAATCTGGTGGCCGGAATCGTAATTACCTATATGCGTCCTTTTGCAGTTGGCGACAGGGTCAAAATTGGGGAAACCATGGGTGATGTAATTGAAAAAACAACCCTTGTCACAAAAATAAGGACACTGAAAAATGAAGAAGTGACCATTCCCAATGCCACTATTATCAATGCGCATTTATGGAATTACAGTAAAACCACCAAAGATCTGGGATTGATTCTGCATACCTCGGTTACCATTGGGTATAATGTTGAGTGGGAAACCGTTAATAAGCTATTGTTGAAAGCGGCGCGCAGGACAACACTGGTCCAAAAAGACCCGAAACCCTTTGTATTGCAAAAAAGCCTGGATGATTTTTATGTAAATTATGAAATCAACGTTTACACGAAACAGGCAAAGAAAATGCCTTTGATATATTCTGAACTCCATAAGAACATACTTGAAGACTTTAATGCTGCCGGAGTTGAGATTTTATCGCCGCACTACAATGCGATCAGGGAAGGAAACGACGAAACGATTCCTGGACATATCAAAAAGGATACCCGCAACCCTGTGGAAAAGGCAATAGACAAGGTTACCGGGAAACCAGGCAAATCCCAGCCCTGAACCCAGCCATAAATGACCGGGAAACTCATAACCAATACTATAAATTGGGCAAAACCATTCGGGCCACCTTTTCGGGTCCTTCTTCCTGAATGTTGAACACATGGTAAGATTGTAATTTGAATTCTTTCACGAGCTCTTTCAAAATACTTTCGCGGCAAACCCAAACCATTGGTTTGTCTGTTTCTTTTATAAGTTTGTCGATGGCTTTTCGCCAACCCCTTCCCTGCAATTCAAAAGGGCCTATTTCGTCTACAACAATCAAATCCACATCACGGAGTTTAACCGGTGAAAGTATCCCTTCGCCAAAAGCAAAACCTCCGGGGTTAAAATAGAACCGCCTGAATTTTTCCCAGCCTTCCATGGCAACTGTTTGACTGAGGACAATTTTTTCCCCGGTCTGCAAATCTTCAAGTTCAAACCCATCACGGACATTATCTTTCCAAAACCCGTGGGCAACAAAACCGCCCGTCGAAATGCCTTTCTTCTTAAGCAAGCTGACAAGCTCAATGAGGAAAGTGGTTTTTCCGCTGCCTTGGGGACCGGTTATTAAAAAGATCATGTTCTGCATGGTGGGATATTTGCCGATTTTCTTCGGGATTGGATGAAATGGTTGCCCACTTTTTATCCAACCCGATAAAATATGTGCTGATTTTTTTATTGGGCTTACCAAATTATCGAATAATCGAGGTGAATTTCACAAGGTTCATTTAATGAAAAACCCTTGTCCTTTTTTGGTTGGTATTTACCATCGCTCAATTCAAAGCTTTCCACGGTTTTTGTATCGGGATCGGCTATAAGGTAATATTTCACTTTGTTTATTTCATAAAGTTCTTTCTTTACTATTTGGTCACGATAGGCAGATGATTTCGAAAGGATCTCCACGATAAGGAGAGGTGGGCTTTCGATGAAATTCTCGATTTTTTCACCACAAACAATTGAAATATCTGGGCGTACAACAGTATCTTCACTAATGATCCAGTCAATGTCAGTATACACAAAACACTTTTCAATACAAGGTGATTCATCCAAAGGATTGATTATTTGTTTAACCAATTTCATCATTGTAAATTGATGTTTGCCTATTGCCGAAGGGCTCATGGAATACGGATAACCATCAATCAATTCCCAATCGTCCTTCCACAATTTGTAGTCGTCGTATGTATAGCGGGGGATGTGGGTTACTTTAGGCATGGTGTCAAATATTTATTTGCACAAAAATACGAATAAATCCATAAAACCTGTCCCTTTCTCAATATTGCTCAAGTTGGTGACAACACCAACTTGTAGAAAAGAAGATGAAGCTGCGACAATTGGTAAACCCTCCTATGCCAATGCCAAGGTGCAATTAGCAAAACCTCCTGCCTAAGC
>JAADJA010000190.1:0-19785 GCA_013151015.1 Chlorobiota bacterium | reverse complement strand
TGAGGGTGAAAAAAACAAACAGGAATCGCCATAGCTTAAAAAGCGAAAATCATGTTTTAACGCAAATTCGTAAACATCTTTCCATTTATCGCCTATAAAAGCAGAAACCAGTAAAAGCAAGGTGCTTTGTGGCATATGGAAATTTGTGATCAGGATGTTGGGTATCCTGTATTTGTATCCGGGGATGATAATAAGTTGGGTTTTCCCCGAAACAACTTCAAGGTTTCTTCTTTGCATTAATGATAGTACGGCTTCCAGGGATTCCTTAACGCTTATCCCGGTATTGTATTTAGGTTGATAGGGGTCCCATTGCTTAATCCCGATGGAATCAGGTTCGGTTTTGTCCACAATCAATTTTACCCCGAACCAGTAAAGGCTTTCGATGGTGCGGGTTGTTGTCGTTCCCACCACTATGATGTTTTTACCATTATATCCAAGGATATTTTCAATAACGGTTTTTTTGACGAAAATCTGTTCGGTGTGCATTTCATGTTCGCGCACATCGGAAGTGCTGACAGGTTTAAAAGTCCCGGCGCCAACATGAAGCGTAACTTCTTCAAAAGAGATGTTTTTCCTTTTCAATTCCTCAAAAACCTCCTCCGTGAAATGGAGTCCGGCGGTAGGTGCTGCAACTGAGCCCTCGGAATTGGCATAAACGGTTTGGTAACGGTATTTGTCCGAGTCAATAACCTTGCGATCCATATAAGGGGGCAATGGGATAATTCCGGATTGAAGGAGGATATCGGAAAAAGTCAGGGTTTCCGGCTTCCATTCAAACCTGATCAGGGAAAAAGAGGAATGTTGTTCAAGCCTTTCAGCAGATAAAATTGCCTCTTTGCCATTATTGGTAAATGATTTATTGAGTTTTCCAGATTTCCATTTTTTTGAATTCCCGACAAGGCATTTCCAAACAACTCCCGAGTGCTGCTCAAAAGCCTGTTGGATTTCCCGTGTCGGTTCTACCGGTTCCAGGCAAAATATTTCAATGTTGGCCCCCGTTTCTTTCCGGAACAGTAACCGCGCCTGCACCACTTTGGTTTCATTGTAGATCATCAGGCTGTTTTCGGGAAGCAATTCGGGGATATGCTTAAATGTGGTTTCCGAGATTTCCCCATCCTTGTAAATAACAAGCTTTGATTCATCCCGCTTTTCCAGGGGAAATTGGGCGATCTTTTCTTTAGGAAGATTATAATTGAACTCTTCGATGTTTATTTTTGGCATATTCATATTTAAGTGCATAAAAATAAAACAAATCTTTTGATTTATATGTTTTGTACTTTTGCTAACCGAATATAGTGAAACATAAAACTATGCAAATAACAAAGCAAATCCCCAATACGATTACATTGCTAAACCTGGTTTCGGGCAGTATTGCCATTGTGTTTGCAGTAGGGAGCCAACTGGAACTGGCGGCCTGGATGATTGGGGTTGCCGCGGTATTTGATTTCTTTGATGGGTTTGCCGCCCGTTTGCTGAAAGTTAGTTCCGACATTGGAAAAGAACTTGATTCCCTGGCAGATGTAATTTCTTTCGGCCTTGCCCCGGGAATGATCCTGTTCAATATGCTAAACAATTCGGACACTTGTCCTGAAATCTTCATTGGCAATCAGAATATTGTACCGTTCATTGCGTTTTTGATCCCTGCATTTTCCGCTTATCGTTTGGCAAAGTTCAATTTGGATACACGGCAAACGGATTCTTTCATTGGGTTGCCCACGCCGGCCAATGCACTGCTCATTGCTTCATTCCCATTGATCATGAATCAGGGGATTAATTTATTCGGGATAAACATGGCATTTTTCACAGATGTAATAAGCCATGCAGGGTTCCTCATCCCTTTTATATTTCTGTTTTCATGGTTGCTTATAGCCGAAATGCCCTTGATGTCCCTAAAGTTCAAAACCTTTGGCTGGAACGACAACAAGGCCCGGTTTATATTTTTGATTTCTTCCCTTGTCCTGTTTGCCGTTTTCCAATATTTGGCCGTTCCCCTTATCATATTATTGTACCTCCTTCTTTCTTTTGCCCAGGATAAAAAATAATCCCTCCAATAAATTCCTTTCCGTATCTTTGCGCCCATGGCGGAAACTATTTCAAACAAGAAAACAAAAGGACGCAAAAACGAGCCAAAGCCCGAAGCTGAAATGTCGTTCTGGGACCACCTCGAAGCATTGCGTGCCCACCTTTTCCGTTCCATTGCAGCCATTCTTGTTTTGGCCATAGTGGCTTTTATCAATAAGGATTTTGTTTTTGACCAGATTATCCTTGCCCCCAAAGAACCCGGTTTTTTCACCAACAGGATGTTGTGCAAACTGGCCGAATTGCTTTCCGTGGATTCCCTTTGCATCGGCAACCTGAACCTGGTATTGCAAAATATCAACATGTCGGGGCAGTTTATGACCCATATGTACATATCGTTGTTTGCGGGGTTGATCGGTGCCATCCCATATGTCTTATGGGAAATGTGGCGGTTTATCCTCCCCGCCCTTCAACCCAATGAAAAGAAATACTCCAAAGGGGGTGTTTTTGTCAGCTCGCTCTTGTTCACCCTAGGGGTTTTGTTCGCCTATTACCTCATAGTTCCGCTCACCATCAATTTCTTTGGCGGTTACCATGTGAGCGATTCGGTGGCCAACCAAATCAGCCTGAGTTCATATATCAGTACGGTGGTGTCGGTGACTTTTGCTGTGGGCCTTGTTTTTGAACTGCCCATCCTTATTTATTTCCTGACAAAGGTGGGTGTTGTAACACCCATGTTTTTAAAGAAAAACCGGAAATATATGCTGGTCTTGGTTTTGTTGACTTCGGCCATTATCACACCTCCCGATATTTTCTCGCAGATACTTGTAAGCGTGCCGCTCATGGGGCTTTACGAGTTGAGTATTTCCATTTCCCGCAGGGTTTATAATAAACAGGAAGCTGAAATGGCCGAATAGCACTTTTTTACAAATCGAAATATCTGCATTTCAATAAATATTCCAAATTGGAATGTGTATATTCCATATTTAATAATGCGAATCAAGAGTTGAACCCTTTCAGGGTTCTGTATTCATATGTCTAATTGTCCATGGGTTACACCCATGGTTATTGTTGTTTAATCCTTGTGCCTCTGCTAAAGTTTCAGCGACACGCAGTCAGGATTCGTTTGTCCGAAGGACAAAAACAATAATAGCCCCGTACGGAGTGCGGGGTACGGTATTTTGTGTTCAATATCAACCCCAAAGTGGGTTGAACTACTGATAATCAATGTTGTTTGACCCTTGATTCGCATTAATACCTAAACGGAATGTCCATGTTCCATTTTTCAAGAATCAAGCAAGGAATCATATTTCATTCGAGTAATCAAATAAATTCAGAAACCACCCTGATCAGCTCATCCGGTTTTTCGGCATGGACCCAATGGGAAGCCCCTTCGATAGTTACAAATTCAGCTTTGGGGAACAACTTCCTGATTGGTTCTTTATCTTCGTCAGGAATATAATCCGAAAGTCCGGCTTTCACAAAAAGGGCGGGTTTTTCAAAGGGATAAGGTGAATCAACGGCTTCAAAAACATTCTCCAGGTTATCGGACACCGCCTGTATATTTATCCGCCACCCGAAACGTGTACTATTGATATGGTATAGGTTCTTCAACACAAACTGCTTGATACGCACATTTTTAATTTTCTTCGAAATCAATTCGTCCACTTCCTTACGGGAGGTGATTTTGTTAAAATCAACCGAAAGCATGGTATTGATAATCCCGATATGTGTGGGCCGTGCCGGATATTCCCGAATGCTCATGTCCACGATGATGAGCTTATCGACTTTTGCCGGATACTCAAGGGCAAATTTCATGGCCACCTTTCCTCCCATCGAATGTCCGATGATGACCGGGTTTACAAGTTGATGATCGGAAACAAACTCAAACAGGTCGTCCACCATCGCATAATAATTGAATGTGTTGCTATGTGGGGATTGTCCATGGTTTCTTTGGTCCAAAAGAAAGACCTCAAAGTTTTCGGCCAGGCGTTTCCCAATGGTCACCCAATTATCGGAAATGCCAAAAAGCCCATGAAGGACTATAACGGGTTGGCCTTCGCCATATTTTCTGTAGAACAGTTTCAAAATATCAACTTTTAAAATCAATGGCAAAAGTAAGGAGATTTTGAGTAAAAACAGATTTGGGTGATTTAATCAGGATTATGTATTTTTACAAATAATTTAAAACCCCTTATTATAGGTGATTTGAATATTTATGACATGACCGGGAAATCGGTTTATAACAAGTAATTGCAGAACTCTTCCAACTTTGAAGCTGTATTAAGTGTCGAAAAAGGTTTTTATATTGTAAAGCTTTTAGCTGATAATAAGATAGTTGCTGAAAAAGTATTTATTACCGAGTAATAATTGAGTTGATTAGAATTGAATGAAAACCGGCATCCTCGGGAAAGGGTGTCGGTTTTTTTTAATCTTGACAATCCCTTGAAGTTTCTCCACTTAAACATTAAAAAAACCTTCCAGCAACTGCTGAAAGGTTCATTGGTGTCTTTCCTTCGTTCTCCGAAGCTTTAGCGAAGGAGAACTGTTTTCCATTTATCCTATGCCGTCCGAAGCTTTGCTGAAGCTGCTACCTCGTCTTCAATTTTGTCACCACCTTTTTTTCATAAACATAAACGTGTTCGCCATCTTTCGACAGGCTTGTCACGGCGCCCTTTTTTGCCTTAAACTCCTTATATTTGCACGTGTTTACATCAAAACAGGCAATATCGGCCTTATCTGTTTTCATAATGACCAGTTCATCGTCACGGGCCTCAAGTTTCGATTTTTTATATTTCCCGGTATTCAGCAATTCACCGGTGGATGCACTAAAGGTGGAAACACCTTTTTCGCCAACAACGATGATCACATCGTCTTTATAGGGCATGATCAATTCGGCAAGGCCCACGCCCCCTTTTGAAACAGGAACTTCAAAATTGTCCTTTCCGGTTGCTATATCCAATGAATACAAGGCTTTCCCTGAACAGATAATATGATTGCCTCCCACGGAGATACCATTCGTGATCCCTTTTTTGAATTTTTCGGATTCCCAGGCAAGAGTGCCGTCTGAAGTATTGAGTGCCTGTACACCAAATGGTTTAACGTCAGGGAAAAACACACCCCATTCTTTAATCGTATAATCTCCGGATTTATATACGCGAAAATATTGTACCTCCACTTTGCCGCCTATTTGCAGGGCGATTTTATCCCCGATTACCTGCATCCCGGGAATGGCTTTGGCCCCTTTAATCTCTTTTGAGGTCCATAGGAGTTTGCCCGAATGGAGGTCGTATTTTTTTACGTACTGGTTTTTCTTGTTTGTCATGTCCAAAACATAAATGTCGTCCCCATCGATTACCGGTTTGGCTATAGCACGGTAAACGCCCATCTTTTTTGTGCCTTGTAGCCCTTTCACTATACCATCGGCTGTAAAGTCGAAAGCAGCTGACCAGAGGTTGGCCCCTGTGTTCAAGTCGAAAACCTGCATACCGCCCAAAAGGAGGAATACCTTATCGCCTTTCACATCCAGGTCGTAAACAAATTCCCTGGTCCATATTTTCCGTTCGGCACGGCCGATATATGTGCTTTCCCACAAAATATCGCCATTCTTTAAATTAAACTTGGCAATTTGGTTCTTAAAACCTGAAAACATGGCAGCCAGTCCCCCTGGGATAAAATTAACGGTCACCATGGTCCTGTCTTCCGGGTTATAAACATACCTTCCCACAACACCCTTAAACTTAGTAGTTGACCACAGCTCTTCACCCGTCCGGGCTCTCACAAAGACCAGCTCGGTTTTAAGTGAAATTGCAAATCCATTTTCTTCCGGAATGTAAATGATCACATCTTCAGTTACTTTTTGGTATTTATCGGTGTTCCACAATAGTTCACCGGTTTCTATATCGATACAGGCTATCTGGTCTTTTCCTGCCTTTCTATCAAAAAGGAAAATGGTGTTCGACTCCCAGAAAGGAATCAGTTCATCAACTTTGCGGAGCTTAGGTGCTATTTCCTTAAAGGCTTTCGTCCAGATGGTGGAACCATCTTCGTTTTTGAAAACGGTGATTTCCTTTTCGGAGGCAGCATAACTGTAACCCCTGTCTTCGACCCCTGTCCCGGTGTGGGCAATGGTATGTCCGAGTTTGGTTTCCCATACCACAGGCATATCGTCCTGTGCTTTGGCCATCATAAAAAACGATGCCAGTAAAATAGTTAGAATTGTTGTTTTCATACATTGAGGTTTTTAAGACCTATCCCTAATGAAACAGGTCAAGATTAATACTAAAATGTTATTGTTCGTCAGTTCCCAGAAAAAATCAAGAAATGAATGAAATCTTTAAGGACATACCCCTTGCCTGCCAAAGTTTTGCTCGGCGGGCAGGCCCAAGCTTCTCAAAGAGTCGGGTTTCGCAATTCGTTTTATTGTTTTTTCCGTTGTACATTATCTTTAACAAATACTATTTGAATTTGAACACATATGTGAATTTGTACTTTTTCCCTTTGGGCATTTTAAAGTAAAACTGAAATTCCTTGATGAAGTCTTTCAATGTGTTCTGCATTTTGATAGATCCGCCTTCCCTGCTGTCGCAAAATACGGAAGCTGTTTTCCCTTTTTCATGGATAGAGATGTCAAAGGTGTATTCGCCCTTGATTCCCCGTTCCTGGGCAAAGAGATATATTTCCCCTTCGGGTGCTTTCATGGCAAAATCCAGTTCCTTTTTTGCTGCCTCTATCACTTCGTCCTTTGACTCGATCAGGAGTTTCTTTTTCTTTTGTGAAAAGCCGGCAAAGGCTGTCATTACCAACAATATGATTAAGCTCTTTTTCATTCTTTAATTATTTTCGGGTTTATATTTCCAATATACAAGGCGGTTTCCCATGGTCATCACAATGGTTTCCCCATCGGGCAAAAAAACAAAGGACATTCTTGAATCGGACATGGTGAATTCCCCTTCGCTTTTTTCAAAAAGGCGGAAGCTTTGTGTAAACCGGTACAACATTTTCTTGGTTTCGGCATCAAAGACATGCAGTTCCAAAAACCTGCTTTGGTGCGAAACCAAACCAAATAGTTTCCCATCGGGGCTCAGTTTGAAATCGGGCTCATAAAAGGACTGGGAATTGTACCCCCTTCTTTGCGGCTCACCGGTTTCACCATCGATAATGTTGACATAGGTTTGCCGTTGCCCAATTCCCGTCTGCGCTTTCAAATGCGGGATGTTAAGGCAAAACAGTTGTTTGCCGTCTTTCGAATATTCCAAGCGGTAAACAATATCATAAAACTCGTTTACTGTCTTAATCTTCGTAAATGTGCGCAAATCGTAAAGCGTGATCTGCTGCTTGTATTTCGATATGAATTTTCGGGCCTTCTTGTCCTTTTTGTATCTTGGCAGGGCGGCCAGTTCCTCATCGCTTACACGGTGCGAAACCGCAATGGTATTCCCATCGGGGCTTATGGCAATCCCATTGGACGCCTCGTGCACCCTGAATGATTTTTCTTTTTTCCCGGTTTCGATGTTCCAGAAACTTATTGTGTTTCCGCTTAGGGCAGCAGCAGATTGCTCGTCGGGTGAAAAGGTCACGGCATGGTATTCATCGAACTTCAATATCCTTTTTCCGGTTTCGGCATCGATGACCTCAAACTTCACTTCCCTGTCTTTGTTCACGTTCATGTCGATATAGAACAACTGGTTCAGAAGGAGGTATTTTCCTGTCGTGGAATACTTGACAGTAGAACCGGCATACCATTCCCCAACATCAAATTCCTTTAATATTTTTTTTTCTTTCCAATCATAAATATAAAACGGGAAACTTTGTACTCCGCTGATGGCCATATTTTTTCCATCGGGGGAAATCTCGAGCCCCACAAAAATATGTTTGTATTTATCGCCCACCTTTACCCTTTCAAAATCCTGGTTCATCCCCTGTCCCATGAGCCCGGGCGAAACTGCCATGGACAGCAAGGCGAGTATCAGAAAGAAAACCATATTTCGTAAGTGACTAATCATTTTGAGGTTTTTTTTAAAACACAGAGCATCTGACGGGCATTTGTTTAAAACCTCAAAGCAACTTCGGCAAGCACCCTATCAGAAAGCTCTGTGAATCCATTTATACTATCCAATCCGTATTGTCCTGAAAATATTGCTTTGATGATTTGATGCAAAATTACTTCATCGGCAATAGGCAATGGATAGGGGAATGTTCGCAAATTGGCTACGACTTTTACCGTAGATTGACGATTTTATTAAAAAAGAATTTAAGAATCAGGAAACAAGCCCATTTTGGATGGCTAATTTGATAAGGCCGGCTATATTGCCCACGTCCAGCTTTTTCATCAGGTTGGTACGGTGGGTGTCAACGGTGCGGTGGCTGATAAAAAGTTTCTCCCCGATTTCCTTATTGGAAAAGCCCTCGGCAATAAGTTTCAGGATTTCGGTTTCCCTTTCGGTCAATTGGGAAAGCAGGTCAATCCCGTTAAGTGTCGATGTGTTGATGGATGTTTTATTCAAGAGCGACATGGTTACCTCAGGGGAAAAATATTTGTCACCGGATGCCACTTTCCTGATGGCCTCGACAAGTTGTGCTTGATCGGAATTTTTAAGCAAGAAACCATGGGCGCCAATGGAAATTAGGTTTTTGATCAATCCCCCCTCTTTGTGCATGGAAAGGATCACCACCTTAACATTTGGAAAATCTTTTAGGATGTGCTTTGTTGCCTCGATGCCGTTCATTATGGGCATATCAATGTCCATGAGGACGATGTCCACATCCAATAACTTCAAGATATCAAGGGCTTCCTTTCCATTATTGGCCTCGCCCATCAACCTGATACCGGCCTCATCTTCGAGCAAAGATTTAAGGCCATCAATGATTATCTGATGGTCGTCAACAATTAATAACCTGATTTCCTTCATTTAGGGATATGTGTTTGAGGTGCGAAATTGCAATTCCAAAATTACTAAAAATCCCGGAAATGGTTTATGATAAAAAACAGGGGGCACGACAATCGGCAAACCTGATATGATCCACAAGGAAACCCTGGCAAACTTTATTTGCTGAACCCCATCCTGGGTCTCTTTTCCTTGCTTCATGCAAGCATAAGCTTTAACTCGTAACAAATCATATTGATTGGTTTTGGCAATGTATCGGTTTGTTTAATGCTGTTGAACAATTCGCCCCTTACCATTCATTCTGCACAAAGCTGCCAATGTCCAACTTGCCGTTCAAAACAGCTTTTTCCTTTAATTTGATGGTATAGAAATAAGTTCCGTATGTGAGTGTATTTGTTTTCACTTTCATGCGGAATTCTTTTTTGAACAACCTCACATGACTGTTTTTCACTTCAATTTCTTTCCCGTATTTATCAAAAAAGGAAACCGATACATCCTTTTTTTCACTGACCTTTATATTATAGACAAAAATATGGGTCACATCCATTTTGCTTTTGGGTGCGGCAATCGAAAAGGGGATATCCATATTCTCATTTACCTCAACAAATAAGGATTGCTCGGAATTTGTATTATCTTCAAGATGCAATACCGTTCCGTTTTTCCCTACGAAAAAAGCACTTTTCTCATCTGTAAAAAACATACCATAAAGCACATCATCGGTCGGAGGGGTGAGGAACATATAAGATTCGCCGGCATCGATTGTTTTCAGGACTTGGGGCCTTCCGTTGATTACACTGCAAACATATCCGGTCAGCCTGTCAAGGAAAACCGATGAATAATATAAGGAGTGGTATTCGTGATCGAAGCCGGACGATATGTTCTCAAAACCTTTCAAATCATAATTGCCGGCATATAAAAAGCTTTTGTTGAACCCTTGGTTACGGATACCATAGGCATCGTGTTCGGTAACATAGTTCAGGCTCCTGATTTCATAACCTTTGCTCCATTCGCTTTTCCTGAAAGCCGGGGAGATATTCCGGAAAGTTTTCCCCCCATCCGATGTTTTGCAGACAAATGGGCGCTTCCCGCTGATCGCATTATAGGAATACCCGCCAATAATTCCATTTTCAAGGTCAAGGAAAGATATTGTTTGTAAGTAAAGCTTGTCGTAATTCGACCCCGGATTATTCCCGTCAGCACAATTCACATTGATTATTTTGCAAGTCCATGTTGTGCCGCCATCCGAAGTTTTCAGGAAGACGCCCCCTTTGCCGTGCTGGCCTACGATGTAACCGTTAATCGGGTCCACAAACTGGATTGCTGTATAATCAGCTACGATAGGCACATCCACTTCACTCCACGACCTGCCCCCGTCATCTGTGCTCAAGATAGTATTTCTGTCTCCTATGACAAATCCGGTTTCCCGGTCGATAAACCAAACGCCCTTCAAATTAATATGTGTATGCGTTTCCAATGAAATCCAGGATTTTCCACCGTTGCGTGTTTTAATAACGGTTCCGTTGTCACCAACGGTATATCCCACCCGGCCGCTCACAAAATAAACAGATTTCAGGTTTTCGCTGGTCCCTGATTTCAGGATTTCAAAACCTGCTGTCAAGTCCTGGGTCAGGAACATTACCAGCAGGGACAACAATAGCTTGCATATGTAATTTGCTTTTTTCAAAATATTATTCTTAATGAGTATCTCGATTGAAAAAAGGATATTTCAATATTAATACCAGTCTAAAATTTTAAGAAAACCCTGAAGAATTGTTTTTGTGAACGGGGAGGAAAAAGAAGGGGGTTGATATGCAAAATACTGTGTTCGCGGCACTTCTGAAATAAAAGTTGAAAACAAGAAATGAAAATGGAGTTCGGGAAAATGAAATCCGGGCTGTTTTGCCGGACTAAATAATTTCCCAATATGAGACACGAGTACTCATATGGGGAGGTGTTTTAATATTGAGAAAGTGGGTTTTTCATGACATTAAATGGCACAATCATGAATTCGGCAGAAAACAATATTAAAGAAGTTTTAATTGCCTAACCTGGATAAATCAGAAAAAACATAAAACAAGCAACATCCTACAAGACCCGAATTGGGTTATCCAAAATAATATCTGCAAGGAGTTGTGCGGGGTCCTTATATTTGTTGTTCAAAATCATGGAAGCAATTACATAGGGCTTATAGGCCGCTTCACGGTATGTGTCCAGGCGATATTTCTCAAAAACCTCTTTTTGCACTTCTCCTTTCTCACAGGATACCCCTGTAATGTCAGCAGGCAAACAGTGCATATACAAAGCTTTTCCTGCTTTTGTGAGCTTCATCTTTTCATCATCGCATTCCCAGTCTGAAAAAGCTTCGTTCATCTTCAAGCCTTTTTGTTCAAGGCCTTTCAGGCCGGCATTGTCTCCTTTTGCGTACAGTTCGGCCCTTTCCTGCATAATGTTGAATGGCGCCCAGCTCTTTGGGTAAACAATATCAGCATCCACAAAAGCTTCGTCCATTGTATCCAAGATTTCAAATGAGCCCCCTGATTTATTTGATTGCTCCTTTGCAATAGAAATTACTTCAGGCATAAGTTCATAGCCCTTGGGGTAAGCCAGTTTTATATCCATACCAAATCGTGTCATCAAACCAATGATCCCTTGGGGAACACTTAATGGCTTCCCGTAACTCGGGGAATGGGCCCAGGTCATGGCTATCTTTTTCCCTTTCAGGTTTTCGAGCGAACCGAAATATTGCTTCAGGTGCATCAAATCGGCAAGGGATTGTGTGGGATGGTCAATGTCGCATTGCAGGTTCACGATTCCCGGCCGTTGGGGCAATACGCCATTTTTGAACCCATCATCAAGTGCTGAAGCAACTTCCAACATATATTTATGGCCATGGCCCATGTAGAGGTCATCGCGTATCCCGATAACATCGGTGAGGAATGAAATCATATTGGCTGTTTCCCTTACCGTTTCGCCGTGGCCCACCTGCGACTTGGATTCATCGAAATCCTGGACTTCAAGGCCCAAAAGGTTAGCAGCCGATGAAAAGGAGAAACGGGTCCGAGTGGATTGGTCGCGGAACATGGAAACCGCCAAACCCGAATCAAAACAGCGCGGGCTAATATTCTTTTCGCGCATCATCTTCAGCAATTCGGCTATATAAACCACCTGTTTGATTTCATCCTGTGATTTGTCCCATGTCAGCAGGAAATCATTGTTATATAGTTTTGTATTGAGCTTTTTTATTTTTTGAATTAGGTTTTCCATTTTATTGTTCTAATGTTATACAAATATTTCAAACTGTAATTAATACTTCAATGCGATAGGGGTTCAATCTGCCAATAGTGATTTAAATCTTTACACCAAATAAGCAAAAGCAGCATAAAAAGCGGAAGCGACCACCAAGTCATCGACAGGGGTTTTCTCGTTGGGAGCGTGGGCCAGGATTTCGTTTCCGGGTCCAAAGCCAATAACCGGGATACCATGAACCCCGTTGATGGTAACTCCGTTAGTCGAAAAAGTCCACTTTCCTATCATAGCATCTTTTTTATATAAGGAATGAAAAGCTTCTTTTGAGGTCTGGGCTATTTTATCCGTTTCAGGGATTTTCCAGGTGGGATAATACTTTTCCATTCCATATTTGTTACCGGTATAAGCCTCCTCTTCATAATAGGGAACTTCTATTATCGCATCCTTATCGGGGATACATTCCCGCAACTCAGCTATGGCAGATTCTTTGGTTTCGCCCCAGGTCAGCCGCCTGTCGATATGCAAACGGGCAAAATCAGCGACTGCGCACAAAGAGGGGCTGTCGGTTTTCATTTCCGAAATCGTGATGGAACCTTTCCCCAGGAATTCATCTGTTTTCAAACGTTCGTTCAGCTTTTCGATTTCAAGGGCTGCCCGCGAAGCCATGTAAATTGCGTTTTTTCCCCGCTCGGGAGCTGAGCCATGGGAAGATATTCCATTGAAAGAGATCCGGATTTCCATGCGCCCCCGATGACCTCGGTAAATATTGAGATTTGTCGGTTCAGTGATAATCACAAAATCGGGGACAATTTTATCCTCCTTAATGATATAGTTCCAGCAAAGCCCATCGCAATCCTCTTCCATCACACTTGATACGAAATAAACCTTCAGGTTTTTGTCAAAGCCCAACTCCTTTAAAATCCTGATACATGTTATCATGGAAGCGATGCCACCTTCCTGGTCAACGGTTCCCCGGCCGTGCACAAAACCATCCTTTACTTCCCCGGAAAATGGATCAAAACCCCAGTTCCCAAGATTTCCGACATCTACGGTGTCCACATGGCCGTCAATGGCCAAAATGCGCTCGCCATTTCCCAAACTGCCAATTACGTTTCCCAGGCCGTCCACGAAAACCTCATCCGCTCCCGCTTCCTTCATTTGCCTTGCAACTTCCTGCTGCACTTTCTTTTCACCAAGGCTTAGCGACTTTATCTTCACTAGTTTTGATAGGTTATTTGCGGTATAATCCCTATACTGCTCAGAAAGTCCCTTGATATTCCCAAAAATATTCTTCATCGTTTTTTATATAAAATTTCAGCCTTCAAAATTACAAATTTAAGCAACGTGGATTTTTTGATTTTGGCATAAAAAAAATATTATCGTACATTTCTGATCGTATTCTTTTTAGCAGTACATTTATCAGTTCGGAATTTGGGGAGATTGAAATTATTAAAATAGTGAAATAGAATGCTTTTTGAAGATACATACCGGACAATAACATCGAACTTCGAAGGAAGCTATAAAGAAAAAGGGAGTAAGTTTATTGCATTTGCCCTACCTTCAAAGAACGAAGCAGAAGTGAAAAAGCACTTGGAGGGGCTCAGGAAAAAATATTATGATGCACGTCACCATTGTTATGCCTACCGCCTTGGAACCGATAAGTCGGCAACCCGAATGAACGATGACGGGGAACCTTCCGGGACGGCAGGAAGACCCATATTCGGACAGATATTATCAAATGACCTGACAAATATCCTGATCGTTGTTATCCGTTATTTCGGCGGGACCAAACTTGGTGTAAGTGGTTTGATAAATGCCTATAAAACAGCGACCAAAGACGCCCTGGAAAATACCAGGATCGTCACAAAAACGATCAAGGACATTTACGGAGTGGATTTTAAGTACGAGCGGATGAACAATGTGATGAAAATTATCAAAGACGAAAACCTAAATATGCTGGAATCTAGATTTGAAATGGATTGCTCGATTAAATTTGAAGTGCGCAAAAAATGCAGTCAAGCTATATATGAGAAATTCTCAAAGATTAATAATCTAAAGATAAAATATTTATATACGAATTAATCCGATTTCGGGTAGCTTCGCACAATTATCGAATACGCTAATTTTAATTAAAAACCAAGTCATAATTAATTTTTTTTTAAACTTTTTTTGGAGGAATTTTGTTGACAATTTCAGGCCTTGTTCAATCGCTTCACTCTACACTTAACACACTGAAATTACAACAATTAGGGAATTAACGAATTATAAATTGCTTTAAGACAATTAGTTGCTAATGAATAAAAATTGCAAAGCAGTATGGGAGAGCTGTCTCTCCGTGATAAAAGACAATATCAACCACCAAAGCTATAAAACCTGGTTTGAACCGATTAAGGCAGTGAAGCTTGAAAACAATATCTTGACCATTCAGGTTCCAAGTCAGTTTTTTTATGAGTGGCTGGAAGAGCATTATATCACTCTTCTAAAAAAAACGGTCAAAAAAGAATTGGGTTCTGAAGGGAGGCTCGAGTACAGTATCATTATGGAAAACTCGTACAATAACGGTCCTCCATTCACCATTAAGTTTCCCACTTCGAACAAAAAAGCAACTGGAAATCCATTCGTAAATATGCCAATAGACTTAAACAGAGGTTCGTCAAAAGAAATCCCAAACCCCTTTATTATCCCAGGGCTTCGGAAAATAAAAGTCAATTCCCAATTGAACGAGAATTATTCTTTTGAAAATTTCATCGAAGGGGACTGTAACCGTTTGGCGCGCTCAGCAGGATATGCCGTTGCCGGCAACCCGGGCAAAACAGCTTTTAACCCCTTGCTTTTATACAGCAATGTTGGCCTTGGGAAAACCCACCTTGCCCATGCTATCGGACTGGAAGTGAAAAACAATTTCCCTGAAAAAACGGTGCTTTATGTAACTTCTGAACAATTTGCCAACCAATTTATCGATGCTGTAAGAAACAATAGCAAAAACGATTTCGTCCATTTTTACCAGATGATCGATGTGCTGATCATTGACGATATCCAATTCCTGTTGAAGAAAGAAAAAACCCAGGAAATTTACTTTCATATTTTCAACCATCTTCACCAAAACTCAAAACAGCTCATAATTACCTCCGACAAACCCCCTGTTGAAATGGAAGGGATGAATGCCCGCCTGTTGTCACGCTTCAAATGGGGATTGTCTGCCGACCTACAAGTGCCCGACCTGGAAACAAGGATTGCAATTATCAACAAGAAATTGTACAAAGACGGTGTGGAAATGCCCAAAGAGGTGATCGAATACCTGGCATACAGCATCGTTACCAATGTAAGGGAGATGGAAGGAGCACTCATTTCCATCCTCGCACAATCATCCCTGAACAAAAAAGCGATTACGCTGGAACTTGCTAAAAAGATGATTGACAAATTTGTAAAGAACACTTCAAGGGAAATCTCCATAGATTATATCCAAAAAGTGGTATGCGATTACTTCGGCCTGCCACTTGAGGCCATCCACTCAAAAACACGAAAACGCGAGATTGTCCAGGCGCGGCAATTGGCAATGTATTTTTCAAAGAGAATGACGAAGGCTTCACTTGCTACTATTGGTCAGCATTGTGGCAAAAAAGACCACGCCACCGTCCTTCATGCTTGCAGGACCGTGAACAACCTGATCGATACCGATAAGCAGTTCAGAAACTACGTTGAGGAACTGGATAAGAAGATTACTTTATAAAACGTAACTTTTTCTTGCTTTTTCTTGCAAATTTTATTATATTCCTCGGGTTTGAATATGTGGCCGATGTTGGCTGCCTGTATCTAAAAATTTATAAATATGAAAGATATGAATGTTTTATTTTTGTGTAATGGAAACAAATGCCGTTCACCTTTGGCTGCCGGACTTTTAAGGAAAAAGCTGGAAAGCAAAAATCTGAAGGCAAATGTGGGCTCGGCGGGTTTTGAGGCTTTTTATATCAATGAATCACCTGACAAGAGGGCGATTGAAAAGGGATTGGAACATGGGATCGACATTTCCGACAACAGGGTAAGGTTGTTCAACAGTACGGATTTCGATAATTTCGATAAGATATATGTGATGGATATACTTGCGTATCGCAATGCCTTATACTTTGCCAGGAACGACTCCGACAAGACAAAGGTTGATTACCTGATGAACGTGATAAAACCCGATAGGAACGAATCGGTACCAGACCCCTTTTACAGGGAATTGGACGCCTGCGACAGCACATTTAGGATTTTGGACGATGCATGTGAGGAAATTGCCAATAAAGTTATTTCAAAAAATTAATCAATAACTTATCACCGAACCCAGAGCATTTGACTTTGCAAATAGATTCCAAAACCATCGAGAGAGCTGCTGAACGCATCAATGCATACGTTCACAAAACCCCTGTTATTTCTTCCGAAAACATCAACTCCATAACAGGGGCACAGGTTTTCTTCAAATGCGAAAACCTTCAAAAAGCCGGTGCCTTTAAGACAAGAGGTGCAGTAAATGCTGTTTTTTCCCTTTCAAAAGAAGAATTGGGAAACGGGGTTTGTACGCATTCATCGGGAAACCATGCGGCAGCATTGGCAAGGGCAGCTTCTTTACGAAACACAAAAGCCTATGTGGTGATGCCAGATAATTCTTCCAAAGTGAAAATCGCCGCTGTTAAAAACTACAATGGGGAAATAACTTTTTGCACACCAAACCTTGCATCACGCGAAAAAACACTGAAAGCGATAAGGGAAAAAACAGGGGCAACCGAAATCCACCCATACAATGATTTACGGATCATTGCAGGACAGGCAACTGCTGCCAAAGAGTTTTTTGGCCAAATCAAACAACTTGATATTGTTATGGCTCCAGTAGGTGGAGGGGGGCTGCTGAGCGGGACTGCCCTGTCAACCCACTTCTTTTCGCCAGAAACAAAGGTAATCGCAGCAGAACCCAAAGGTGCCGATGATGCTTTCCGGTCGTTTTACAGTAGCAATTTCGTGCCGTCCGAAAATCCACGAACAATAGCTGATGGGCTTCTTACCTCCCTTGGCTCGTTGACTTTCCCTATCATCCAAAAATATGTAAACAGTATTTTGACCGTAAGCGAAGAAAGCATAGTCGAAGCGATGAAATTGATTTGGGAACGCACCAAACTAATTGTTGAACCTTCATCCGCAGTGCCTTTGGCAGCTATCCTTGAAAACAAAAAAGGTTTTTTTCAGAAAAGGGTGGGGATTATTATTTCGGGAGGGAATGTTGATTTGGATAATTTGCCCTGGAACCCGGCTCTGGCCCAGCCCTGAAAGGCCGGGAAACTCAGAAGGACTGGGAAACCCAGAAGGGAAAAATTTATTTAAAGACTGAACGAGATCAAACACAAAAAACAGTATGAACAAAGGGACATTATATCTTTTACCCACGTTTTTGGCCCCTGCGGACCCCAATTCCGTTTTCCCCCCTGAGAACCTTATAATCACAAACAAACTAAAAACTTTTATTGTGGAAGACATCAGGACGGCACGCCGGTTTTTACGGAAAGCCGGGTTCACCAAAAACTTTGATGATATGGTTTTTCATGTCCTTGACAAGCACACCGACAGGGTGCAGGTCAACTCGTTTCTGGATGCGGCCGTCAAAGGGGAAGATATTGGTTTGCTCTCGGAGGCCGGTGTGCCTTGCGTTGCCGATCCGGGGTCGGAAATCGTTCACCTTGCCCACCGGCGCAATATCCGGGTTGTCCCGCTTACAGGGCCATCCTCGCTTTTACTGGCATTGATGGCCTCGGGCTTTAACGGTCAAAATTTCGTTTTTCATGGTTATTTGCCCATTAAGCCAAAAGAGCGTTCCGTGGCTTTGCTGAAACTCGAAAAAGACGTTTATTCCAAAAACCAAACACAGATATTCATTGAAGCCCCTTATCGCAACAACCATATGCTGGAAAGCATTTGCAAAATTTGCAAAGCGGAAACGCTTCTCTGCCTTGCGGTTGATGTGACTTCCGAAAAGGAATCCATCAAAACAAAAACAATAAAAGATTGGAAAACAGCACTCCCTGATTTGCATAAAAAGCCAGTTGTGTTTTTGGTGTATAAGCAATACCAATAAATCCACCTGTTGATTATCCTGCGTTGACTTACCGGGTGGCTATTTGCTGCACAAAGGAGTCACCCGGTGATTTAAAAAAATTCTATTTTTGCAGAAAATCACATTATGTTAACAATCATCTCCCCGGCAAAAACACTGGACACTAAAAAACAATTGATCACGGATAAATACAGCCAACCACAATTCCAGGAGGAGGCGAAGGCACTTGTTCGTGAATTACAAAAGATGTCACCGGACAAGCTTTCCAAATTAATGAAAATCAGCCCGAAACTTGCCAACCTGAACTGGACACGCTTTCAGGAATGGGAGCTGCCTTTCACAACGCAAAACGCCAAACAAGCCCTGCTCTGTTTCAAGGGCGATGTTTATAACGGCCTTGACGCTGCATCTTTGCTTCCTGTCGATATTGATTTTGCCCAAGGGCATTTACGCATCCTATCTGGATTATATGGACTTCTACGTCCCCTTGATTTAATGCAGGCCTATCGTTTGGAAATGGGAACCCCGCTTAAAACAGGGAAAAGGAAGAACCTTTATGAATATTGGGGAGATAAAATAACCCGATCCGTTAACGATTCACTTATAGAGGGGAAAATAAAATACCTCATCAACCTGGCTTCCAGGGAATATTACAAAGCCATTGATCCCCAAAAGGTCAACGCCCAAATAATCACCCCCATTTTCAAGGAATATAGAAATGGCCAATACAAATTCATGAGCGTATTCGGAAAGAAAGCCCGGGGTTTAATGACACGTTTCATCATCCAAAACAAACTTACCGACCCCGAACAAATGAAACTGTTCGATTCCGAAGGTTATTATTACAATGACAAATTAAGCGGGGAAACAGATTGGGTTTTTACGAGGGGATAAATTAGCAATACTGTAATGAAACATGAACAGGTATTTCTTGAGTGTTGTGGAAACCAGACAATTACCTTGATATTAAACCCGGATTATGCAATAGAAAATTTATTACGAACTAAAATTTCCCCGGTGCAGTAATATATTTTCCATTCTTTTTTCTTGGCAACATTTCCCCATTTTCACCTACAAACAAATGGTTCTCTTCCACAGATATAGCCGAATAACTGCCACATAGGCATTCATCTTTTATGTGTGCGTTCTCGATTCGGGAATACATTCTAATATTTAGAACCCAGCCCACAACCGAGACCATCTTTTAATATCGGGACATTGTAGTTTTGGATTGATATTTCTACTATTCACGTATCCAAAATACTTTATATTTCGATTTCCTGTAAAAACCTATACTTGATGTTTGATTTTAAAAAATCATGATTTTTAAATAAAACGATTGGTCTTTCTTTACAATTAAACTTAAACCTTGGCATATTTCCTCCAATAGCTGGATTGTAAACGGTATCGACTTTTACGATAACAGATTCCAAATAGAAATCTTCTCCTTTCTTTATTAATGCATCAAGAGTGTCTGTTCTTTCAATTGCTCCATTGGTTAATCCAATCGGGTAAAGCACAGTTAATTTCTGTCCAAGAGCAGAAAATATT
>JAADJA010000066.1 GCA_013151015.1 Chlorobiota bacterium | reverse complement strand
TGTTGGGTTCAATTCCAATAGTATTCCATTCTTTTATTTTGAAATAATTCAAAAACTCTCCGGTACCGCATCCGATATCGAGAATACTGCCGCTTTTAGTATGTTTCCCAATTAGCTTGAATTTTTTCTTTATGGAATAATTCCTTACGGAATAATAGACCTTATCCTTAAAAGATAACGAGGATGAAGAATGGGAAATATATTCTTGAGATTGATAGTATTTATCCAAAACGTTTTTTGATGGACGTGGATTGGTAAAAACAAAGCCGCAGGAATTACACTTTTGCAATGAAAAAACTTCATGTGAAAGAAAATAGTCTTCCACTTCCAAAAAGTCTGAAAATGTGTTTGAATTGCAAACGGGACAGTTGTTTAAAGTTTCCATTTTCGAATGTTTCACGTGAAACAAATATTTAATGAGAATTAATAAGTATGCTTAACGACCTAAATAAACCGTAAGGATTGAAATATCGGCAGGCGAAATCCCTGCAATCCTCGATGCCTGTCCTATGGTTTCAGGACGGATTTTCGAAAGCTTTTCCCTTGCTTCAAAAGATAAGGCCGACAATTGATGATAGTCGGTTTCAGGTTTTAATTTCAGGTTTTCAAGTTTGTTGATTTTATTGGCCATATCTTGCTCCTTTACGATATAGGCTTCGTATTTCATTCGGATGCTTGCTTCTTCAAGAGATTCTTCTTTCAATTCAGGATCGATACCTGAAACGAATAAATTTACAGATGCCACGCTGTTGATTAAATCCTCCATCGAAATTTGAGGCCGCAATATCAGGTTGAACAGTTTTATTTTTTGACGGATGGGCTGACTTCCTTTTTCCAGTAACAATTTAGAAACATCATCCGGTTTTATGCTTTCCGTTTTAAAGAACGTAATAATGTTTTCGATAATTTCAATTTTCTTTTGAACCCTTTCCATTCTTTTCCCGGAAACAAGGCCAATCTCAAATGCTTTTGGCGTCAATCTGATATCGGCACTGTTTTGTCTGAGTAAAATACGGTATTCGGCGCGCGATGTAAACATCCTGTAAGGTTCATCCACCCCTTTTGTTACAAGATCGTCAACAAGAACACCGATATACGCTTCCGAACGGGAAAGAACAAAAACAGGGAGGTTGTTTAATTTTCTATGAGCATTTATCCCTGCAATTAACCCTTGTGCAGCAGCTTCTTCATAACCGGTGGTCCCATTTATCTGTCCGGCAAAATACAGATTGTTGACTTTTTTGGTTTCCAAGGTGCTTTTTAATTGTTCGGGTGGAAAGTAATCATACTCGATGGCATATCCCGGCCTGAAAATTTTTGCGGATTCAAATCCGGGGATCTTTCGTAGAGCTTTTAACTGAATGTGTTCGGGAAGTGAAGACGAAAACCCGTTCACATAATATTCAATTGTATCCCAACCCTCCGGTTCTACAAAAAGCTGATGTTCGGATTTATGTGAAAAGCGCTCTATTTTATCTTCTATCGAAGGACAGTACCTCGGGCCAATTCCTGAAATACGTCCTGCGAACATGGGTGAATCATCAAAACCAGTTCGCAAAATATCATGAACTATCGGGCTGGTATATGCAAGGTAACAACTTCTTTGTTTTGTTAGCGGATTTGTAGCCGTGAAACTAAACTTCCCCGGATTATCGTCACCTTTTTGTTCAATAAGTTTATCAAAATCTATTGTGCGTCCGTCCACCCTGACAGGTGTTCCGGTTTTCATGCGGTCAGAAATAAAGCCCAGTTCGTTTAACTCTTCGGTTATTCCTTTTGACGCCCTCTCCCCTATCCTGCCACCTCCAAATTGCTTGGTTCCGATATGGATAATCCCGTTTAAAAAAGTCCCGTTGGTCAATATTACCGATCTGGAATAGATTTTTTGACCCATCGAAGTCTTTATGCCCTTAATCGTATTGTTTTGTACAATAAGCCCAACAACCGCATCCTGCCAAAAATCAAGCTTAGGTGTTTGTTCCAACATCCGCCGCCACTCCATCGAAAACTGCATTCGGTCACTTTGTGCCCTGGGACTCCACATGGCGGGCCCTTTTGATTTATTGAGCATACGAAATTGGATCATTGTCTTGTCAGTGACAATTCCCGAATAGCCCCCAAGTGCATCAATTTCCCTTACGATTTGCCCTTTGGCAATTCCTCCCATCGCCGGATTACACGACATTTGGGCAATATTTTCCATATTCATGGTAACAAGCAAAACGGACGAGCCCAAATTTGCGGCAGCTGCAGCGGCCTCACTACCGGAATGCCCGGCCCCAACAACTATAATATCGTATTCTTTAAACATCAGGAAATTTATGTTTCACGTGAAACGAAAAAGAGATTATCCGTAATCCAACAAAACCGAATATCCGTAATTAAGTAGGTATAAACCCTATTTCAAATCAGCGAGCAAAGATAAATAATAATCTTCTTTAGAGCGCATCTCTTTTTGTTGGGAAGGGGTTTTGTCTTTATATCCAAGAAGGTGTAGGATACCGTGGATAAGCACCCGGTGCAATTCCCGGGGAAAGGATATTTGAAACGATTTGGCATTTTCTTTCACCCTTTCGATACTTATAAAAATATCCCCTGCAACGGATTGCTCGTTTTCTGAAAGGTCAAATGTGATTATATCGGTGAGGGTATCGTGCTTAAGATAGGATGTGTTAAGGTCTAACAAATAGCTGTCGCTACAAAAAATAAAATTCAAGGTTCCGGGCTTCCCCCCTTCTTCCAGGATGGTTGCCCGAAACCAGTTTCGTAGTTTTCTTTTATTTCTTAAAAGGAATTTTATATCTTCCTCAAAAAAATGAATCGTATTTCCTGGTACCTCTGTCAAACGAAAAGTTTATTTTTCAACTTTTTGAACAGATTCAGAATACTGTTTCAATTTTTTGATCCTGTCCACGGCGGTTTCAAAGTTAATACTTGAAATCCGAAATCCGATTTCCAGTTCGTTTCCATTGCCAATATAGTTTACGTCATCGGCAAGTGATTGGATGAGGAAAACCCCTCTTCCTGGAAAGTGCAAGCCCTTTTCTTTGCTTTTAGGGTTTGGAACGGCCTGGTAATCAAAGCCATTGCCTTCATCCTTTACGGAAAAGCTTAATCCTGAGGAAGATTTTTGGAAGTTTACGATTACTTTTTTCGATGGGTCATTGTTATTGCCATGCTTAACCGCATTCTCGAATGCTTCGGTAACGGCCACGGTAATACAGCCCAAATACGTATTGTTCAGGTTAAAATCCTCACAAACTTCTTCGATGAGGGCTTCAACTTGATGTACGTTCTCCATTATGGAGCTAAGTTCCAGTGTTTTGTGTTCTTGTATCATTTGTCTAATAATTCTTCAAAGTTAAAAAAATACGCATTAACTTTGTTTTTGTAAAATGGTTTTAAACTGGGCGGAATGGTTCTTAATAATTCCACTTCGTTCGATTTTGATTTCTTATACTGGAAAAACTCATCAGGGTTACGGTAATTTTGGTTTTTTGCTTCGGTTGACTTCCTTTTCTTTTCTTTTTCCCTTTCCAGTTCGGCCTTTTCGGATTTAAGGAGACGTGTTAAAATGTCCTGTTGGCGTTTAAGGGTTTCGCCTGTAAGCATTTTGTTTACGAGGTCTGTTTCGGTTTTCTCCATTTGTTCCATGGCTTTCTTCAGTTCCTTGCTGCTGCCATATTGCCCCTGCTTTTCCAGTTCATCGGCATATTGCCCAAGCTGGTTTCTTAAGGCTTCCTGTTGTGCGGCCATACGTGCCAGCTTTTCGCTCATTCCCTGTGAACCGCCCTGCCCCTTTCCTTTTTTTTCGCCGGGTTTCTTGCCCCCTTTCTTCTTCCCTTTTTCCATCCCCTTTTTCATTTGCTCGATTTGTTTGTTTAATTGTTGCTGAAGGGATGACATGGAGGGTTTGCCCGAACCCGGGTTCGGACAACTGTTTTTGGGTTGGCCCTTACTGCTCGAACTTGATGATTTCATCATGCTCTGCATCATCTGGTTGAGTGTTTCCGATAAAAGGAGTGCCAGGTTGTTCATGGAGGTCATGGCATATTGTTGTTTCCCGGCAGCAATATCAGTCCTCCTGTCGTTCATATACGCAATCGAACGGTCGATATTATCATTGATAATCGAAATTTCTTTATTGATAAAAGGTTTTATCATCATTTGTCTTTTACTCAGGGCAAACAAAGAATCCTCCACCATTTTCAGGTCATCCTTGATATTGTTCTGCCGTTGGATTAGGCCATTATAACGTGGATCGCTGAGGTTGATCGTTTTTACCTCTTTTAAAAGGTCTTCCTCGTTAAATGAAAGCTGAATGAGGTTTTCAAGGATTTCCCTCAGTGCATCAATATCTTCGGCCATTCCTTCCTGTGCGGAACTTTCCTGCATTTGGGCCATTGCATCTGCCATTTCCTGCATTTTCTGTGATGCGCTTTTTTGTGATTTGGAAGCTTTCTTTCGTTGGTTTTTTTCGAGGGATTCAGTACTTTCTTTTTGGTCTTGTTTAACGCTTTCCTGTTCCTCCTCCATTTTATCGAAGTCTTCAGGGTTTTCCATATCCTTGTTGAGACTGTCCAGCTTTTCCAGTTCTTCGCTCAACTTATCAAATTCTTCGTTTATTTTCTCCTGATCCTTTTTTAATTCTTCACTCTCTTTTTCCTTGTGTTCCGATTGTTTGGAAAGTTCCTCCTGCTTTTTGGCCAACTCCCCCATTTTGTTTTTGGTATCTTCCAACTTTTGCTCGAACTCGAATTTTTTGAACAATTCAAGGTTTCTGTCCAGCATTTGTTCCATTTCCTTCTCCGACATTTTCATCTTCTCCAGCATTTCGTTCACCTTGTCTTTGTCAACTTCATCCAACAGCTTCTGAAGCTCTTCCATCAACTTTTTTATTTCATCGTTCTCCATTACCTTTTCCATCAGCTCATCCAATTGTTTTTGTTTTTCGAGCAAATCTTCGTTTATTTCTTTGTACTGCTGCTCTTGCTGTAGTTTTCTTTCATTCTCCTTTTTAATGTTCTCGACTTTTTTCTGGATGTTTTGCTGTTTTTCGAGTAAACTTTTTATTTGTTGTTTGTCTTCCCAGTTCAGCTCCTTTTTGTCAATAAGCTTCTTGTTGATTTCATCAATTTCCTTTTTTAACTGCTTGACCTCGTCCAGGGCTTCTTTCATTTCGTCCTTGATGTCTTTGTTGCTTTGATCGGTCTGTTTCTTCATTTCGTCAAGGGTGGCAAGCTTGTACGACATGATTTGCGAACGAGAGGATTTGCTGCCGTTAATGCCATCATTGTCCCAAATTTCAAAGTAATATTCGATTTCATCGCCAGGGTTTAGGTCAACAGAAGCCAAGTCGAAATAGTGAAAGAATTGTTGCGGGTTCGTTTTTAAGCTGAAATCGAGTATTTTACTTTTTACCCTTCCCTTCCCCCCTTCCGGGTTTTTCTTTACAAAGTTAAACGTCAACTTTTTAAACCCATAATCATCCTTGATTATCCCTTTGAAATAAAGGTTTTCATTATTGAGCGAATCGCGGTATTCTTCAATTAAAATAGTTGGGTACAAATCAGGAATTATGTTAACGGTATAACTTAAGGAATCCTGACTGGTAAGAAAGGAGTTGGAAATTTTTACGCTGTAGTTGTTGTTTTTGTAGAATTTCTTACCGTACGAAAAGGTATTTGAATTGTTTTTGTCGATAATCGTTGGGATATTGTTGAACCTGAATGTTATTTCATCCGTATTTTTCGTAAAGAATTTCCAGGTTACCTTCGTTCCGACCGGGATAATCAAATCGCCAATATTGCTCAATATTTCGTTGGCCTTTCCAATATATTTTGGATAATCCAATGAAACTTCAAAATCAAGGACTACGGGTTTTGGCATTACCTTTAGTTCGTAATAATCGGTTTTGTACCTGTCGGAAACAATCCTGAATTTGATGTTCTTTTGAAGATTTATAAAGTTGTGATGGAAACGGATCGCATTTTCACGCACCAGCTTAATCTTGTTATTTTCGGTTTCAAGATAAACGTTTTCAGGGATTTCATCCCCCGAAGCTTTCACTTCAAGGTTGAAATCTTCATGTTGTACCCCTTCGAGCTTATCATTGACAACACTTAACGAAAAACCGAAATCTTTTTCATAAAAATCATTATGATTTACCAATCTATTTGCAGGTTCGGTTATAACCCGTGGGGCCGAAACGAGGATTATCAGCAGGAAAAGCAGGGGAGGGGCGGCGAATTTCAGGTATCGTTTGTTTTTTGAAAAATCAACGGCTTTAGTAAATGCCACGGGTTTCAAATCCGCAATCCGTTGATCGATACCTGCATTTATCAGTTCAAGGTTAATGTTCCCCTTGCTTTCGGCGAGTTGCTTTAATTGCAAGGTGTTTATCAACCTGTCGCTTACATTTGGGAAATGCTTACCAATTATCCATGCAGCCTGTTCGTGCGAAATTACTTTCCCTATTTGAAACAACTTCAAAACGGGAACAATAATAAACCGGTACAAAATCAGGAGGTTAAGCAATAGGTAAGCATAAAACAATGCCGTACGGACAGAAACATTAAAGTGCCCAAAATATTCGGCAATATTAAAAACCAGGAAAAACAAAACAAATATGGAGATAAAATAAATCCCACCTTTTATAAGTTGGTTTTTATAATACTTCCTGATAAAAGTATCAAGTTTCTTGATTAATATTTGGTAGTTGTCAGTCAATTAATTGTTTATGTGAAATATTAATGAGGATTTAAAACGAAATCCGGCAATTATTATTTTATTAGATTTGCAAAGATACTTAGGAAATCGGACATTGAACTTTTTTCCGTTGATTTTGCGTATCCTAGCTGCAATTCGAATTGTCCTTATTTTAAAAAAAGCAATAACCTCTTACCATGAAAAAATTAATACTCCTTTTGTTTTTGGTTGCCCCGTTCGGTTGGGCAATTTCGCAAACCATGACCCCCATTGCCAAAGAATATAAATGTAGCCGGGCTGTCCATTTTAACGGTTTGTTTAAGGGTTCAAAGTATATTATCCAAACCCCGCTCCTGAATGATTATGATGTGAAGTTTTATTTCCTTGATTTGAACGTGGAAAACGATACGGCTTTTATTTCGGGAAATGTGACGATAAAGGCAGAGGCTGTGGTCAACCAATTGGATACGTTTGCTTTTGAGCTCCTTGATGGGATGCCCATTGACTCAATCCATATTGATGATATTGCACATTCCTGGTTTCGTGAGAACGATGAGGTTTTTGTCCCTTTGGATGTTTCTATCGAAGAAGGCAATCTTTTTTCGGCCCGGATATTTTATCACGGCGTTCCCGAAATCGGGGAGTTCTTTTCCAACGGGGTTACCACGGATTATGATTCTACATGGAACAAACATGTTACCCGAACGCAATCCGAGCCCTTTTCCGCAAGGCAATGGTGGCCGGTCAAACAGGTACTTACCGACAAAGCCGATTCGGTTTGGGTGTTCATTACCACCGACACTTCCAACCTGGCAGGTTCCCAGGGGGTTCTGACCAACATGGTATCCCTTGGCAATAAACACCGTTTTGAATGGAAATCGAATTACCCGATCGACTATTACCTTATTTCATTTGCTGTGGCCGATTATCAGGATTACAGCATTTATGCACATCCCGAAGGCCTGAACGGGGATTCCCTCCTGGTTCAAAACTTTATTTACGATTCTCCCAGTTGCCTCGAGTATTACAAGACCGGTATCGACAAAACAGCCGATTTTATTGAACTGTTTTCCAATTTATTTTCGTTGTATCCGTTTCACAACGAGAAATATGGCCACTGCCTTGTCCCGCATGGAGGGGGAATGGAACACCAGACCATGACAACCATCGGGAGTTTTGGGTTTGGATTGGTTGCCCATGAACTGGGGCATATGTGGTTTGGCGATAATATTACCTGTGCCACCTGGAGCGATATCTGGATAAACGAAGGCTTTGCCACTTACACGGATTACCTGGCACATGAATTCCTTGCAGACCCGATTTACCCACCAATCTGGCTTTCACAGGTGCATGGGGTTGCTTTATCGGAGCCGGACGGCAGTGTTTATGTTCCGCCGGAGGAAATTACCTACAACAATGAAGGCCGGATTTTCAGTACCCGCTTATCATACAGAAAAGGGGCCTTGCTCCTTCATATGATCCGTTTTGAATTGCAGGACGATGATCTTTTTTTTCAGGTTTTCAAAGATTACCAACAGCAATATGCCGGGAAAACCGCAACCGGAATTGATTTTATGAACGTGTTGAACGAAACAACAGGAAAGGATTTTACGGGTTTTTTCGATACCTGGTATTTTGGCGAAGGTTATCCCATTTACAATATTGAATGGACGCAGGAAGAGGGGCTGTTCAAGGTTTCTTCTCTGCAAAAAGGCTCGGCGCCCGATGTTACGTCTTTTTTTGAAATGCATGTTCCCTATAAACTTTTTTTTGAAGATGGGAGCGATACCACGATCCTGTTTTTTCAAACGGCCAACGAAAACTTTTTTTCCGTTCCCATTGGGAAAAATATCGACAGTATCCAGATCGACCCTGAACGATGGGTATTGATCAAAGTGGAGAGCATCAACGGAACAGAGGGAGTGAAAGCGGATATTCCCTTTAAGGTTTTCCCCAACCCTGTTGACAATGAGCTGTCTGTTTTTGTCAATGGGGAGAAGGGTTTTGAGGTTTCCATAACAGATTTGGCCGGCAAGGTGGTTTTAAAGCAAAAATCAAAGCAACCAATTATTGTCCTGAATGTCTATTCATTGCAAAAAGGCACCTATCTTATAAATTTAAAAACCGAAAAGGGCCGCTATTCTCAAAAATTCATCAAAAATTAAAAACCTATTATGAAAAAGATTTTATTATTGACAATTGTTTCCTTCTTTTTTGGAAGCGGTTTTGCCCAGGAATTGAACCATTCCCACGAGCTCAGTTGCAGCCGGGCAAAGTATTACCAGGAATACCTGAAAAACACAAAGGACGTTGTCCAGACACCTTATCTGTTCGATTATGATGTAACATTTTATTTTCTCGACATTGAGGTTGACAATAGCTCAACCTATGTTGCCGGTGAGGTAACTTATTATGCGGATGTTGTGGCCGCAGAGCTGGATACATTTGCCTTTGAGCTCCTGGACGGGATGACTGTTGACGAGGTGATTGTTAATGGGACAACGTATGGTGCCGACCACATTGGTGATGAGGTTTTTGTTTATCTTGACGATCCAATTGCCCAGGGAGAAAGCTTTACTGCAAAAATCTCTTATTATGGAACGCCCCCTTCCGGTGGTTTTTTCTCGGGGATCACCACTACTGTGGATTGGGGAAAAAATGTCACATGGACTTTATCGGAGCCGTTCAACGCACGTGATTGGTGGCCCGTGAAACAGGTTTTGGAAGACAAGGCCGATTCGGTTTGGGTATTTCTTACCACCGATGGAAACAATATGGCCGGTTCACAGGGAAATCTCACCGCCATAACTCCGATGCCAAATAATAAACTCAGGTATGAATGGAAATCAAGTTATCCGATCGATTATTATTTGATCTCATTTGCCGTTTCCGAATACCAGGAATATAATACCTATGCACATCCCGATGAAATGGGGGAAGATTCTTTATTGATTCAGAATTTTATTTATGATTCGCCGGGATGCCTTGAAACATACCAGGATGGCATTGACGCCACGGGGGAAATGATCGAGCTTTATTCCAATTTGTTTTCGTTGTACCCTTTTTCCAATGAAAAATACGGACATTGCCTTACGGCACTTGGTGGTGGGATGGAACATCAGACAATGACAACGATCGGTGGTTTTAGTTTTGGCCTTGTTGCCCACGAATTGGGCCATATGTGGTTTGGCGACAATATCACCTGTGCCACATGGAGCGATATCTGGATAAACGAAGGCTTTGCCACCTATTCAGAAATCCTGGCCCGTGAGTTTATTGAGGGACAAGGTTCCATGCAGAGCAGGATCAATTCAATTCACAATTCAGTGATGTCATCTCCGGGCGGAAGCACATATATACCGGAGGATGAAGTTTATTATGGCAATGAATGGCGCATTTTTGATGGAAGGCTTTCCTATAATAAAGGTGCAGCGATTTTGCATATGCTTCGTTTCGAGTTTCAGGACGATGATTTGTTCTTCGACGCACTTCATCAATATACCGAACAATATGCCGGAAGCACTGTAACCGGTGTCGATTTCAGGGATAAAATGGCAGAAGTTTCAGGGATTGATTTTACCGATTTCTTCGATCAATGGTATTACGGACAGGGATACCCAACTTACAGTGTTGTTTGGAGCCAAAACGGAAACAGTTTTTACTTTGAAACAACACAAACCACCTCCTACCCTTCTGCAACACCTCTGTTTAAAATGTTGATGGCGTACAAGCTTAACTTTACAGATGGAACGGACACTACTATTTATGTACATCAAACAGAGAATGTGAATTCTTATTCTGTTACTGTTCCAAAACAGGTTGGCAGTATTGTGGTCGATCCCGATAACTGGGTTGTAAATCATGTTGGAAGTATTACAACAGGCGTAAACGAATCGGAAAACCCGGTCAGTTTTACTTTTGGCCCCAATCCTGTACAGGATAAGCTCACCTTGAACTTTATCAATAATGACAATTCACAAAAGACAATTCGGATTATTGATTTTAAGGGAAGTATTGTGAAAACAATTGAGTCTGCGCAAACCCGCGTTCAATTGAATGTAGGCAATCTGGAAAACGGCTCATATATAATCACAGCCTCTTCCAAAGGGAATTTTATTACAAAAAAGTTTGTGAAAGCAAATTAATTTGAAAAGATAATTATTCTTTACAAGCAGCATTGGTGTTTTCCGGTGCTGCTTTTTTAGTATAAAAAACCAAATAGCCACAAAGGGATTTTTGCTTTATAGCCATATTCAATATCGTCTAAAGCAAGAAAAGAATTTTCAAGATGAGCAACTTGCTTTTTGGTTTTATTTCGCCCCCCAATTTCAAATGTATATTTTCCATCAACAAAAAAATCACCTGCCTTTGGATACTTTATGTTATATAGACTTGAAACCTGATTGAGGAAAAATGTTTCACGGATATTGCCGATATTAATGTCATTTGAAATGGCATAGATTATATTGGTGTTGCTTAAATAGATTTTTTCGGGTTTTTGAATAATTGCATGACCTATCCCTTCAGTAGAAAGCAATGTAATAATTCCCCCTTTGTTCAAAAGATGTAAAAATTTAATAAGTACATCGCGTGTTGTCCCTAATTTCCTGCTCAGTTCACTTATGTTTACTTTAAAAGGAAAAGTGCTTGCAAGCATCAACAACAATTTCTTGAGCTTGATTTGGCTTTCATATTGGATATTATCGACTGCTGGAATATCATTATCAATAACCGTGTTTATTATTGCTTCCAATTTCTCGTAAAACTTGTTTTCGTTGTGAAGGATAAAAGGATAGGCCCCGTTCATCAAATATTGGTGAAAAAGCTTAATACTCTTTATTTCAGAATTTATTGAAATAGAGATTTGTTCGGGTTTTTGGATAATGTCATCAAGGCTATATGGAATGAATTTTTTGTTGTGGACAAAGTTTAAATATTCCCTGAACGAAAGTTCCGGCAATGTATAAACAGAAGCCCTCCTTCCCAAATCAGAGCTGTTTATATAAAAATCAATGGCAGATGAACCTGTTATCACAAGCTGTAAATCAGGATAAAAATCATAGATGTTTTTGATTTCCCGTGACCAGTTTTTATATCTGTGGACCTCGTCTAAAAATAAATACTTCCCATCATCCTTTACAAATTCATCAACTACCTCTGAAATTGTGTTCTTTGAAAAATGAATATCATCAAGGGAAATATATAAGGTTTGTGAAAGATCTGAAAAATGGGATTTTATGTGTTGCAGGATGAGGGTCGTTTTCCCGGTTCCCCGCTGACCTTTTAATATAATCAATTGATCGTCCCAAGTAATATTGTCGAATAAAAATCGTTTCGGGCTTAAATCAATTGAATTTAAAAGCCTTAAGTATTTTTTTCTTAGATTTTCCATGATGCAAAGATAATAAAATGTAGGTTGCAACCTACAAATAATTATAAATAATGCAGGTTGTAACCATCAAAAAAGATATTATATTGTAGGTTTCAACCCGCAACTTGTATCCCGTAATCGTAATTTCCTTTAATTGTATCGATACCCCCTGACTTATTTATTTGTTTCTTGAATACGAAAAACCTTATTATACTATCTTTGCCACCTAAAAACAAATAGCAATGAACAACAAAGAAATCCGTGTGCGATTTGCCCCTTCACCAACCGGGCCGCTTCATATTGGCGGTGTACGGACTGCCTTGTACAATTATTTGTTTGCCCGTAACATGGGAGGCAAGATGATTTTGAGGATAGAAGATACCGATCAAAAAAGATATGTGGAAGGTGCTGAAAAGTATATCGTCGAATCCCTTAAATGGTGCGGGATCGAAATAGATGAAGGAGTTGAACAGGGAGGGGATTTTGGACCTTATCGCCAATCGGAGCGCAAAGATATTTACAGGCAGTATGCCGAAAAACTGATTGGAAGCGGCCATGCCTATTATGCTTTTGATACGGCCGATGAATTGGATGAATTGCGCAAGAAACTGGAAACAGAAAAAGCCTCCAATAAAAGCTACAGCCCATTTTCAAGAATGGGGATGAAAAATTCCCTGACAATACCGAAAGAAGAAGTGCAACAAAAAATCGGTTCGGGCGAAGATTTTGTGATTCGTTATAAAATGCCGGAAAACGAAGAGGTGGGATTTTCAGATATTATCCGGGGCAACGTTGTTGTGAACACGTCCACACTTGATGACAAGGTGTTGTTCAAATCCGATGGGATGCCAACTTATCACCTGGCAAATATCGTGGATGACCATTTAATGGGGATTTCACATGTGATAAGAGGGGAGGAGTGGCTTCCTTCGCTGCCCTTGCATGTTTTGCTGTATCGTGCCCTGGGTTGGGATTCCCCGGAATTTGCCCATCTCCCGCTTATTCTAAAGCCAAACGGGAAAGGGAAGCTGAGCAAGCGCGATGGCGATAAGGGCGGTTTTCCGGTATTTCCGATCGATTGGAACAATGCAAGTACAAATGAAGTTTTTCCCGGTTTTCGCGAATCGGGGTATTTCCCCGAAGCTTTTGTGAATATCATGGCTTTCCTGGGTTGGAACCCGGGCACGGAACAAGAAGTTTTTTCGATGGGAGAACTGATTAAAGCCTTTGACCTAAAAAGGGTAGGGAAGGCCGGGGCTCGATTTGACTCTGAAAAAGCAAGGTGGTTCAACCACCAGCATTTGCAGATTAAACCGGACGAAAAACTTGCATCTTTGTTTCAGGATGTCCTTGTAGAAAAGGGAATTTATGTTCCAAAGGAATTTGTGGCCAGGGTTGTTGCCCTTGTGAAAGAGCGTGCAAGCTTTATAGGCGATTTTTGGGAACAGGCTTCATTCTTCTTTGAAACACCAAAGGAGTATGATGCCAAAATGGTGAAAAAAAGGTGGAAAGAAAACACCCCGGAAATATTGAACAATCTTATTTTGTCATTTAATGATATTGAAATTTTCGATACGGGAAACCTTGAAACCCACATAAAAAGTTTCCTTGAAAGGAACGAATTGGGAATGGGCCAGGTAATGACCGCCCTGCGCCTGGCCTTGGTAGGATCAGGCAGGGGACCCGGGGTTTTTGAGATCATGGAATTACTGGGCAAGGATGAGGTCGTTCAAAGGGTCAATAAAGCATTGGAAACCATAAAGAAATAAGAAATCAAACACCGGACACCTGACATCGGACATCCGGAATCAAACATAAACCTATGTCAACAATCACAATCGAAGGAATGGAATTCCACGCCTATCACGGCTGTTTGCCCGAGGAGGCAATTACAGGCAATACGTTCATCGTTGATGTGTATTTGGAAACAGATACCTCAAAAGCCGAGAAATCAGACGATTTGAACGATACGGTAAATTATTCCACCGTTTATGAAATCGTGAAAAACGAAATGGCCGTTATTTCCAAATTATTGGAACATGTAGGTAGGAGGATTTTGGATTCCCTTCAATCTAAATTGCCGGAAATAGAATATGCCGAGGTAAAGGTTTCAAAAAAGAACCCACCCATCGGTGGTCAGGTTGAGCATGTTAGTTTGATAATGAGTACGGAATGATAATCTGGGGCGAATAAAATATTTTGTATTTTAATTAATAAAATGATTAATTTTGCATCCCGAAAAAATGGTACCGTAGCCAAGTGGTTAGGCGGTGGTCTGCAAAACCATAGACAGCGGTTCGAATCCGCTCGGTACCTCAATAAAAGCCCTGTATTTACAGGGCTTTTTTATTTTGGCTTTCCGGTTTAAGTTTTCCTATTCGTTTGCAAAAATCCATAATCTCGGCAGAGTCTCCAGACTCCGCCACATGGTGTTTCAATTTCTGATTGAACAAGATTTTTCATGAAATATGCCGCACAGCATTAATTGCTGACACTATAATAACCAGTTGGGTCGGGGAAAGCCTGTTCGGTGGTGACCCGACTGGTTGAAAGTATTGTCAGTATCCCATCAACCAGTCGGGTTTCCCCTGCTGATTGCCAACTTCAACCCAACTGGTTTTTTAAATTTCAATCTCGGCAGAGTCTCCTGACTCTGTCGAATGGTGTTTCAATCTTCGATTGGCATAAAATATTAAAGCAGCTATTTGCGCTTAGGTTTGCATCACATTTTATTCAAAACCCCAACAACCTCTTCAAGCATGGATTCCGTAAAATCAAGATGGGTTACAAAGCGGATTGTTTGCGGGCCAAAGCCAACAGCAGCTATCCCTTTTTCTTCCAACATCTGGAGAAATTGCTTGTCTGTAAATTTTACGTTGAGCCTGAAAATAATAATGTTGGTTTCGATGGGCATAAGTTTTTCCACAAAAGAACAGCTTTTCAAAACCCTTCCAATTTCTTTTGCCCTCTCATGATCCTGACCGAGCCGGGCAATATTATGATCGAGTGCATAGATACCGGCCGCTGCAAGGTATCCCGCCTGTCGCATTCCGCCACCGAATTTCTTGCGGATCCTCCGGGCTTTATGGATAAAAGCGGTATCGCCCATTAAAACGGATCCAACAGGTGCACCCAGCCCTTTTGAAAGGCAAATGGAAATGGAATCGAACAATGCACCGTACTCTTTTGGAGAATCACCAGTTTCCGTAAGGGCATTGAAAAGCCGTGCACCATCAAGATGAAAACCCAATTGGGTTTCTTTGCACAGCTTGCTGATTTTATTAACCTCTTTAATAACATAGCAACTTCCCCCGCCTTTGTTGGCCGTATTTTCAATGGAGACCAGTTTTGTCCTGGCGTAGTGTTCATTGTCGGGATTAATGCATCCGAGAACCTGTTCAGATGTTATTCTTCCCCTGTCACCTTTTATCAACCTTACGGAAGCCCCGGAATTGAATGCAATCCCACCGCCTTCAAAATTATAAATGTGGGAGGTTTCATCGCAAATCACTTCATCACCAGGCTGTACATGCACGTTTATGCCAATTTGGTTGGCCATGGTCCCCGAAGGGGTGAACAAGGCCGCTTCCATTCCAAACATCGTAGCTGTTTTGCTTTCCAGTTCTTTTACTGTCGGGTCGTCCCCAAACACATCATCGCCCACTTTGGCCGAAAACATGGCATCCAGCATTTCGGGTGTGGGTCGGGTAACGGTATCGCTTCTTAAATCTATCATGGTATCTTTTTTATTCGTCTGACCACTGTCCGGTGCGCAGTCCATGCGCAGAGGTCTGACGAATCATTGCCACTGTCCGGTGCGCAGTCCATGCGCAGAGGTCTGACGAATCATTGCCACTGTCCGGTGCGCAGTCCATGCGCAGTGGTCTGACGAATTATTTAGTATATTGATTTATCACCCTACTAATAGCATCCTGGCAAACAGGACAAAATTCCTGTTTGTTCCGGGTAAACATGATGCAATCGTCATAAGGTCTATAATATCCGTATTGCAAATAACCGCCTCCTTCAAAAGCGCCAACTTTCCCGGTGTATTTCATGTTATCGAGAATGGCAGATGTTTCCTGTTTTTCCCTTTCGAAAAGGGCTTCAACCTCACTTTCCGGTACTTTGGCAGCCCGCAATTTTCGTCTTTCCTTTTGGATTTCATAACTCAGGCTGTCATATTTTTCTTTTTCCCATGGAGTGGGAATTGGTGTTCCCGGTTTCACAAACTGTTTCCATTTCAGGTTTTCCTTGTCGAGCAGGGCGGTAATATTAACCTCATAGGGTTCCACCGTAATTTCGGTGGATTGGTACGAAACATCGGAAGTGTAATATTCATCGGCAAGTCCGGCGAGGTGGTGGCCAAATTCGTGAACGAAAATATACTCTGAAAATTTATTATCGGCCGCCACGGTGGAATAAAGCCGGTAAATTCCCCCACCGCCATAGGTTTCCTCATTTATGAGGATAAACATAAAATCGTAGGGAACAGTGGAGGCCACATCCCTTACCGTTCGGTTGTCATAGGTGAGCGCATATCTTTCGGAATCAAAGGAGCTGTAACTTACCGACAGGGGGGTGCGCTTAAAAATACCGGGATGGGGTCGGTTTACGCCCGTTGTCATCGAAGGTGTTTCAACGGCCCTGACATTGAAATCCGTTTTTCTTGAACGATAAGGTTCAACGGCAAACAATGCATCGCACAACCTGAACACATCATCATGGAATTTTTGCATTTCCCCTTTTGTGTAACCATCGCCAAGAACCACAATATCCAACTTTTCATTGGCCGGGCCATTTACCATATAATCAAAGCTTGCCAGCCCGGAACCGTTTTTTGCCGGGTTCACATATCTTGCTTTTGGGTCGATCTCTGTTTCCCATATTGTGACGAAATTGTTCTTATCATCCCGCTTTTTCATTAAAACCATCACCGGATTCAAGGGCCATGGAAAACGAATGGATTCATGGAAAGTGCCCCACTTTTCCTTAGCTTCCGGAATACTTTGCCATTCACCGAAAATACTGGAAAACCCACGGCTGAAAAGAATTGCCCCGGATTCTTTGTCAAGCACTTCAAAAAAGTAAAGTCCCTGGTTCAGGTCATCTATTAAAATACTTTTACTTCCACTCCATGAACCATCATTGAGGATACGGTCAACGGCAAAGTGTTCTTCGGTGGCAGTCCCGTTATGGAAATAATCAAGCCTCATAGTGCTATTTTCAAAGTATTTTTTGAAATCTACATTGGATGTGAATTGAGCCTGAAGGTTCAGGGATAAGATAAGGATAAAAGGGAGAAATAGTTTTTTCATTTCAATTGTATTTTAATGTTAATAATCCATTTCAGTTTAATTTATTTGAATCGGGTTACTGTTTTGGTCTATTTAATGATAAACTTACAAAACCCAGATTCACTGCCCCCGATATATAGAACGGCGACGTATATCCCGGGGGACCAACTGCCGACATGTACAATGCTTTCAACCTGCGAAGGTCCAAGTTTTTGCCGGAGTACCAATTCCCCATGAACATCAAAACACTTCAACTCCGTATTGGAATGAAACCCGTTGTTTTGAATCTTGAATTTTATGGTACCTCCTTCAACTGGGTTTGGGATTGGCGTAATTTTAACCTTGCTCTTTTGCCCATTATAATCTTCCAGCCATGGAATATCATCAGTATGGGTTATTATTCCGCAACCCGTAAGGTCAATAACCCCTGACTGTATCGTGCCTGGGCAAAGGCTATCGTATGTGTAGCTGCCCGGGTAAACCGTGTCCTGTTCAAGGCTGTCATTAACTTTATATAAATAAACATCATAGCTTAAATCAGGATACCAATAGCTGCTGGCTATTACATATTTGTTGTCGAAAGTTTTATAGATATGGCTTGAACCTGCTGTACCTTCCCTGCTTTCATATTGAAATATATTGCCACTGGTGTCAATAATGAACTCACCCCATGGATTGCCTTCATAATTTTCGCCAAACGCTGATGTTGTTATAAATAGTGAGTCATCAACACGTTCAATATCATAAATAAAATTACTGTTTATTGAAGGAGAAATATCCCCGTTTTGAATAATATTATATCCTTGTTCTATACCATTTTTATTAAAAAACATCAATGCTGAGTTATTGATAATTTCACCTCCTTCAACAAACCTTTTCGTCCCAACACCCATAAACAATGAATCGTTCAGTAAGATACAATCATAAGCTTTGCCTTTTAAGTTGTCCATTAATGCGAATTCCAATACCCACTTTTCATTAAACAGGGAATCAATACCAATAAACATAGGCCTGATTGAGGTTACGGTAGGATAAGCTGGACTGGGCGAATATACATAGCCGCTGATAATATAAATATCATCGAAAAACTGGATACGGCTGCCGAGGCGCATTTCAAAATCGGGATGGTTTTCCTTGGAAGCGTAGGACCGCTTCCATTTGTATTCACCTTCGGGCGAAATGCAAAACAGGAAGATCATGTCGTACTGGTCTTCATCGGGCATGTTTGCAAGTCCAAGTAAATCGCCATTCTCGAGCAGTATGCCATCGTAAAATGCCCCGTATTCATAATCTTCAAAATATAATAATCTGCACCATTGTTGTTCACCGCATGAGTTGAGTTTTATTATAACTGGATAATCTATATCTAGGTCACCCCACAATAACCCAAAAATGTAAAGATTTCCCTGTTCATCGTAAACAGCTTTTTCAATTATTACTTGGTCAGGATCAACTCCAATGATTTTATCCCACAAAACGTTGCCATTTATATCGGTCTTAATTATCCAGCCATGATGATCGTTATAGCCCCCCGTAAACGAACCTGTAATAATATAGCCTTTGTCATAATGCTCAATTACCCTTCGACTTTCTTCATCAAAATTAGATATACCAATTGTCTGTTCCCATTTTTGGGCAATAGATGTTGTAAATAACAGAAGAATTATTAGAGTAGTTGTTATTGTCTTCAAATTTTTCTTGAAATTAACATTGGATGTAAATTGGGCCTGAAGGTTCAAGGAAAGGATTAGAATAATAGGGATGATTGGTTTTTTCATAACCAGTAAAATAACTAAAATTGATGCACAAATGTAGGAAATTTAGTGTTTTATTTAAGGTTTGCAAATTTTCACAACCAAAACATGAAATCCTACTAATATTATTCGTTTTATGATTATCTTGCGGAATCTTATCAATTCTTAAAATCAAGAAAAAGATAATTGAAATAAGTCAGTGTCTTATATTGCATCCCAAACCGGAACGTCCAAAAACCGTGAAAGGATATTGGCGTTGCTCCTGATTGCACTGTCATTACCATGGTCAATAACATTGCTCCGCCTTGCGTCTTTCAAAACAAGATTTAGTTCATAACTGTAATAGGAAGATTTTTTCCCGGAAATATATTCAGAAATCAATTGAATAGCATGAATATCTTCCAACTTTATAAAAGCTTTGAGTTCTTCTTTGTCGTAAACCATATTAGGGGATTTACGGCCTTTCCAGAAAGATTTGTTCCGTTTGTCAAATACAATCGGTTTTGTGCCAAAATAAAGCATAGCACCACCAGCAATCGAAAATCCAAGTCCAATTAATATCGGAAAGAGTGATTCCGTATTCATTCCAAAATCACCGGATTCAATTTTTTTGTACGAGAAAAATATCATTGCCCAAAATCCGACAAGGATAAAAATACCGTAAAATAATTTAGCTCCCCATGATGCTTTAAATTCGATACGGTCATTA
>JAADJA010000163.1 GCA_013151015.1 Chlorobiota bacterium | reverse complement strand
TGAAACAGAATATAAGGTTTTAGGGGAATATATGTCCGATAGAAAGGGCTACTTTGAAACTGAAGTCCTGGAAGGAGATGGAGGAGCAAATTCCTATTATCTTGACCTTAAATCTGATAATGATAGGTGGGTTAACGATGGACAGCGTTACCGATCCTACTATTATCATAAGGAGGAGAAACCCACGATCCATACTTATTTCTTTACCGACCGTTCCATATATCGACCCGGGCAAACAATCTATTTTAAAGGGATTGTCCTTGAAAAATTCAAAGATGATTATTCCATTAAACCCAATTTTAAGACTAAGGTGGAATTTTATGATGTGAATTACCAAAAGATTTCTGAACAGGTATTAACCACCAATGAATACGGTTCTTTCCAGGGAACATTTACTGCTCCTTCAGGTATTTTGGGAGGACAAATGACCATTAAAACAAAAAATGGCTCTTCGACAATTTCGGTCGAAGAGTATAAACGACCAAAATTTGAGGTGGTCTTTAATCCCATTGAAGGGAGTTATAAGCTGAACGAAATGATTGCCATTACTGGAAATGCAAAAGCTTTTGCCGGGAACAATATCGACAATGCACAGGTGAAATACCGTGTCGTGAGGAGCACCTATTTCCCGTATCCCTGGAGATATGGGTATTTTGGCCGTTTCCCTTCATCACCTGAAATAGAAATCACACATGGCTTGGCTCAAACTAATGAAAATGGGAAATTCCTGATTCAATTTAAGGCCATTCCCGATTATTCGCTAAACCCGGAAAAATTCAAGCCCTCGTTCCAATATACCATTTATGCGGATGTAACAGATATAAACGGGGAGACACAATCGGCAAACACTTCCGTGAACGTGGGTTCGGTCGCACTAAAAATTAATTTGGGGATTGCAGAAAGGCTGGATAAAGACACGTTTAAGGATTTTAAGATCGGCACCGTCAATTTGAACGGACAACCCGAACCGGCAAAAGGGACAATTGTTATTTCCCGTCTGTTGGACCCTCAACGTTTGTTGAGGGAAAGAAATTGGTCTGTTCCCGATAAATATGTTTTAGGTAAAGATGAATTTATCAAGGATTTCCCTTTTGATGAATATAAAAATGAAGCGGCCATTGAAAACCTCAAAACAAATGAGGAAGTGGCCAATATAGATTTCGATACTGAAGTTGATTCTGTTATCCAGCTTAACGGAACTTCGAAATGGAAGCCGGGAATATATTCTGTAAAAGTAAGCACAAAGGATATTTATGGACAAAAAGTTGAAATGACCAAATTTTTTACTTTGTTTTCGGAAAATGCCAAAACATCCCCGGTTAATGAAATCAACTGGTTTCATGTTTTGAAAGGAAAAGGTGAACCGGGCGAAAACGCCTCCTTTCTTATTGGCACAAAGGGCAAAAACGTGAACGTGCTTTATGAAGTGGTTTCAAAAGACAAGGTTATCAGTAGCCAATGGTTGAAACTGAGCAACGAACAACGGAAAATCGAAATCCCCATCAAGGAAGAGAACCGGGGCGGGTTTTCGGTCAATCTGACTTTTATAAAACATAATAGAGGATTTTTAAATAAGTTCAATGTGGATGTTCCATTCACCAATAAGGAGTTGGATTTTGAATTTGCCACGTTCCGTAACAAATTGCTTCCCGGACAGAAAGAGGAGTGGAAAATAATCATCAAAGGGGCAAAAGGGGATTCTGTTGCAGCCGAATTATTGGCTTCCATGTATGATGCTTCTTTGGATGCATTAAAAGATCATAATTGGTATTTTCGCTTGTATTCAAATACATACGGGAATATTAGTTGGAACATGAAAGGCGTATTTTCCACTATGTCTTTTAGGAACATTTACCGCAATAGAATACCTAATGCATATATTTTAAGGGGATATGATCGCTTGAAAGGTCTTGGGTTTTATTATTATCGTGGAGGATATTCTCATAGTGATGTTAAAGCTGTTAGTGCAGATGGAGAAAGGCTCTACATGAGAGGTGCCCGGACAGATCAATCCGCAATGCTTATTGATGGAGTTGCAACAAAAGGTTCATCAGATTTGCCACAGGAAGGAGGCTATAACAATGATGACATTATTGATAAAAATATTAACAATGCAAAAGTTCCTTCTGGCCCACAAGTCCGGCGTGATTTCCGTGAAACCGCTTTCTTTTTTCCAACATTGCAAACCAACGAAAAAGGGGAAGTTCTCCTTAGTTTTACAGCTCCTGAATCGTTGACACGTTGGAAACTAATGGGCTTAGCGCACACTAAGGATTTGAAATACGGTCAATTTGAGAAAGAAATAGTGACCCAAAAAGATTTAATGGTAATCCCTAATGCCCCGCGTTTTTTCAGGGAAGGCGACCATATTTCTTTTACGGCCAAAGTGGTGAACCTTTCCGAAAGGGATTTGTCGGGAGTCGTGAACATGCGCTTTATCAATACCCGGACGGGCGAAGATATTACGGGCATTTTGTACCCGTTTAAGGATATTAAAACCTTCGCCGTTTCCAAAGGGCAAAGTGATATGGTGAGCTGGGACATCAAAATCCCCGAAGGGATAGATGTGATTTCTTACAGGATTTCCGCTGAAGCAGAAAAAATCAGCGATGGGGAAGAGAATGCCATCCCCGTTCTTTCCAACAGAATGCTGGTGACCGAATCCTTGCCCTTGCCCGTTAAAGGGAACGAGACAAAAACCTTTAAATTCAAAAAACTTTTAAATTCAGGAAAAGAAAGCAATACCCTGAAGAATTTCAAGTTCACCCTTGAGTTTTCATCCAATCCGGTCTGGTATGCAGTTCAGGCTTTGCCCTATGTGATGCAGCCGGGAGTTGAGTCCGCAGATAATGTTTTCAACCGTTATTACGCAAACAGCATTGCCTCCCATTTGGTGAATTCCAATCCAAGGATAAAGCAGGTTTTTGATGTATGGAAAAACTATTCACCCGATGCACTTCTTTCCAAGCTTGAGAAAAACGAGGAGTTGAAATCGCTTCTCCTCCAGGAAACTCCATGGGTTCTGCAAGCTTCAAATGAAACCGAAAGAAAACACCGGGTCGCATTGCTTTTTGATATGAATAGGATGTCGGACGAGCAAGCCACTGCCTTAAGGATACTAAAGCAAAAGCAATCCCCTTCCGGTGGATGGCCCTGGTTCAAAGGGATGCGCGACAGCCGGAACATTACCCAAAACATAATTGCCGGCCTGGGTCATTTGAGACAACTTGGTGTCTCCGATATGTTAAGTAACCCCATAACAAAATCAATGACCCAAAATGCAGTCCGGTATTTGGACAATCAAATCCGTGAGGATTACGAAAACCTGAAAAAGCACAATGCTGATATGGAAACAGACCATCTTGGCAGCCTGCAAATCCAATATTTATATGCACGTTCCTATTTTTTGGAAGATTTTAAAATAGGGCAGCAAAACCAGGAAGCCTTTGATTTTTATGTGGAACAGGCAAAAAAATATGTCCTGGACAAAAGCATGTACATGCAGGGAATGATTGCCCTAGCCCTAAACCGTGTTGGTGTGAAATCCAAACCATCGGAGATAATGGCTTCCATCAAGGAACATGCCCTCTACAATGATGAAATGGGGATGTACTGGCGCGGGAACAATGGTGGATATTATTGGTACCAGGCCCCAATCGAGACCCAGGCATTGTTGATAGAAGCTTTTGATGAAATTATGAATGACAAAGAATCTGTTGAGGAAATGAAAATCTGGCTCTTGAAACAAAAGCAGACCCAGGACTGGAAAACGCCCAAAGCAACCGCTGAAGCGGTTTACGCATTGATGTTGCGGGGCTCCGATTGGCTGGCCAATGAAGCCATGCCTGCCGGCAGGCAGGAGATTGCCGAAATAAAAGTAGGATCGGAAACCATTGACCCGTTCAAAAGGGACGACACTAAAGTGGAAGCCGGAACGGGTTATTTCAAAACCTCCTGGTCGGGAAGCGACGTTCGGCCTGAAATGGGAAATATCACTGTTAGCAATACGAATGAAGGGATTGCCTGGGGTGCGGTTTATTGGCAATATTTTGAGGACCTCGATAAAATCACTCCGCATGAAAGCCCGTTGAGCCTTGGCAAAAAGTTGTTTGTGGTAAGGAACACGGATGCCGGGGAAGTTCTCGAAGCCATTGAAGGGCATACCAAGCTTAAGGTTGGGGATAAAATAACTGTCCGCATCGAATTGCGTTCCGATCGCAACCTGGAATATGTCCATATGAAAGATATGCGTGCTTCTGCCTTTGAACCAGTAAACGTTTTGTCGGGTTATAAGTATGGCAGCAATTTGGGATATTACGAAAGCACCAAGGATGCGGCTACCCATTTCTTTTTCGATTACCTGCGTAAAGGGACATACGTATTTGAGTATTCCCTGGTGGTTTCCCAAAAGGGTGAATTTTCCAATGGTATTTCAACCATACAATGTATGTACGCACCTGAATTCAGCAGCCATTCCGAAGGGGTAAGGGTGAAAGTGGATTGATGAATACAGGTTTAATCGTACTTTTACAAATATTTTGTAACCAAACATTTGATTTTGAAACATCTATTAAGAATACTTTTAATCAGCACAGGCTTACTCATTGTATTATTCCTTGTAAGCCCTTCCTACTTGCACCAGGCGATTCTCCACGGCAATCCCGGGATTGAAGATTATCAGTTTTTCCATAACAGGACAATTGAGGCCGGGGAAGCGCAGCCCTGGAAAATTGCTGCTGCTGTCAATGGATTTGTAATGGGCGATTCCATGACCAAAGTTATTGAAAGTTACCTGCCAATTGCTTATTTGGTGATACAGGATGAGGAAGTTATTTATGAGAGATATTGGGAGGGTTTTGACGAAAATTCCTTATCAAATTCATTTAGTGCCGCAAAAAGCATTGTCTCCCTTTTGGTCGGGATTGCCATCGACGAAGGGAAGATAAAGAACGTGGACGATAAGGTGGGCAATTACCTTCCGGCATTCAACGAGGGGAGGAACAAGGAACTCACTATCCGTGACCTGCTTACAATGAGCTCGGGACTGAACTGGGACGAAGCTTACAGCAGCCCTTTCTCGATGACCACAAAAGCCTATTATGGCAGCGATTTGCGTGGGTTGATAAATGGATTGGAAGTGGTGGAAACGCCCGGAAAGGAGTTTGATTACCTTAGCGGCAACACCGAGGTTTTGGCAATGGTAGTTCAGGCAGCCACCGGGCAAACAATAAGTGATTACACATCTGGGAAAATCTGGAAACATATCGGTGCAGTTAATGATGCCCTTTGGTGTCTCGATAGTGAGGATGGTATGGAAAAAGCCTACTGTTGCTTCAATTCCAATGCCCGGGATTTTGCCCGTTTCGGCCAGCTTATCCTGAACCATGGAAAGTGGGATGGGCATCAAATTGTTTCAGAAAGTTACGTGGAAGAAGCCACAACCCCGGCCTCATATCTCGTTGATAAAGAAGACAGGAAATCGGTGGGTTTTTACGGTTACCAATGGTGGATTATCCATTACAAAGGCTACGTAATCCCATATATGCGCGGGATATTGGGCCAATATATTTTTGCGATCCCCGGGAAAAATGCCGTGGTTGTCCGTTTGGGCCACGACCGTAGCCATGAGTACAAAGACCATCACACATTGGATATTTACACGTATCTTGATGCTGCTTTTATGATTTTGGATTCAAGGGATGCCGCAAAACAAAATAAGCCGTTCCAAGAAAAAGGGAAAACGTAAACGTCATCCCATACAATGCCGGAAAGGAGAGTGGATGGGTGAGGCGATGGAGTATGTCCACAAAAAGCCCTTGTGTATTTGAAATCAAATCCCAGCTGTTCCATCGTCCATATCTTCCAAGGTAAATCCCGATACTTGATAGGATTATTGTTGATGAAATAAATATTTTCCCTTTCATGATCCCGTATCTTATTTCGATAAAATTATGTAACCGGATGACGGAAGCAAACCACAGTACCAAACCGTTCATGGCAAATGTCAGAATCAAAATCAGGTCGAACCAAATAGGGGCTTCCGGTCTTGGCCTTAGATGGAAGAGGTCGGTAAGGATATAGGGCGCATTGGGCAGGAAGGCCATCCAAGCCATAAATAGCAAACCCACACTTATTTTCCTGTTTTTTTCTCTCATGGTTTTCAGCAATGGCTTCGTCAACCAATAGGGGATGTAGGCCAGGAACAGGTTCCAGATCAGAAATGCGAACATGATGTTTCCCGTATATGCAATCCTCATGGAAAGGAGCAATATGGCCATGGCGGTTAAAATCACCGGTATTTTTTTGAATTTTGATTTGTTCATTTTTTTTGAATTGTGTTTTATGTCATGGTTTAGTCGCAAGCGTGGACGCATGCTCCATATTGCTTTTGGAAATGGCAAAATCATCCACTTCCCATAGTATGGTATAAGCGTTCACTTCCCATGGCATGGTATAAGCGTCCACGCTTATACTAATAGCACGCATGGACATTCTCCTAAAACAGTTACAATGTGTGCACAGCATTGCTTTCAAGGCTTTTTTCATGTGAAATAGGGCTGTACCAATCTATTTTTCTCGACAAATACATGATTATCGCAAGGATGATGAACAGCCCGATACTTCCAAGAAGTAATGCATAATCTTGCAATTGAAGGACAACGAAAAGGAAAATGTACAAAAAAGACAATGCCCCACCCATGATGAGGGTAAGACGGGTTTTCTTGAAAATGCTTTGTGAATAGGAAGTTATCAACCCAACAATGGCAACACCGGAAATAGTATAGGCAAGGTTAAACCCAATATGCTCGGCAAGTGATAATAGCAGCGTATAGAAAAGCAATAGCCCAAAACTGACCAGGATGTATTGCACGGGATGGATACGTTTTTTGTTCAGTATTTCGACAAAAAGGAAAATAATAAAAGTGAGGGCAATGAACATGATGGCATATTTCGCCGACCGCATTGATTTCTGGTATTGGTCAACGGGCAAAAGTAGATTTACGCCGAAAGATGATTCATCGATATCATATTTGTTGTTTACCCACGTTTGAGGGAAATTGCGGTTTAACTGTAGGATATTCCATTTGGCAACAAAACCACTATCTGAGATTTGTCTTTCGTCAGGGAGGAATGCACCGGTAAAACTGGGCGTGTTCCATACAGAGGAAATTTCGATATCGGTTGTTTTCCCCACCGGGACAAATTTCAGGTTGCCCGAACCGTTTAGTTTTAGGTCGAAGTCAAAATTATAGGAGCTTATTCCTTCCGTAACGGGAAATGCTGTACTAAAGCCAGAATGACCAATACCGTGGTGTGAATCAATCCCCGGGCTTACCTGAAGGGTTTCATTGTTCCAATTGATTTTTATGTCGTTTTGGATACCCCGCATATCACTGATCCCCACCAACAAGGATGCTTCGTTCCAGAGAATGTAATCCTTTGGGATTTTCAGGTTCTCAAAATCGGGAAGGGTGAATTTCCCACTGATATCCATGTCCGAATAATAGGCCACAACTTTGTATATGCCCCGGTATCTGATTTCCGGGCTCACTTCCCCGTTTATTTTCAAGGATTCTGGTAAAATATGCAGATACTGCTTAACGGGTTTTTGCTCTTTCGAGAAATTATCGACCTGTACATAAGGGATAATCAATACCGGGCCTGTGACTGTTTGCCGGGTTCCCCATTTTTCGCTTATTTCGTTTACCACTGCAAGTCCTGTTGTCTGGCGTTCCCTTATAAGGCTTCGTATCATACCGGTGGGAATCAGCATTAAAAGGATAAGAAAGGCTATTGTCCCGATTTTAAAGGTGATGGATTGTGAAAGTTTGTTTTTTGCTTCAGTGATTGTTTTCATGTTATAATAAATTAGAAAGTACTTTGAATTACAAAGTACAAGGTTAAAAAAAATTATTGATTGTTTATAAGGTTTTCCAGTGCTTCAATATGTTGTTTGAAAAGTTGCCTGCCGGTATGTGTGACACGGTAACTTGTTTTGGGTTTCCGCCCGACAAATTGTTTTCTCATTTCAATAAGCTCTTTCAGCTCAAGTGCTTTTAAATGGCTCGCCAGGTTTCCGTCAGTGGCTTCAAGTAAATACTTCATCGTATTGAAATCCACCCAGTCGTTCACCACCAGCACCGACATGATGCCCAGCCTAACCCGGCTCTCAAAAGCCTTGTTCAATTTAGATAGAATATCTTTCATCTTTCGTACTTAAAATACATCATCGAGCCATAAACGATGTGCAGGACACCAAACCCAATTGCCCAGAAAAAAAGCCCGAAGTTAATAAAAATGCCCGCCAGCATTCCAAGGATTATTTCGGAAATGCCAAGGTAGCGGATTTCATCGAGGGTGTATTTTGATGCGTTCACCAATGCCAGGCCGTAGAATATAAGCGTTACGGAAGCCAACAAACTAATATCATTTCTGTAAATCAACAAAAGGGAAAAGAAACCACCGGAAACCAATGGGATGAACAAATTGATCAATAGCCGTTTTGTGGTGTGGTCCCACATTTTAAGATTATGCTTTTTGGCTTTCCTCCACGAAAAGAACAATCCCAGGCCCAGTGCCAAAACGAGGACGACAATGCCCAAAAGGATAAGAGGCATCAATACGTTTTCAAAGGGCAAGGGCTGTAACAGGTAAAAATGGGTATCATATTTTATCTGGCCTGTATCCAATATGAAATAGGCGATAACTGCCCCGGCAAGTGCCACAATCCCTGCCGAAATCCCGGAAAGGCCACTCAATGAAAGAAAACGGGACGAGCGTTCCATCAGGTTCTTTATTTCCCGAAGGTCTTTGATTTGCTTTGATTCTGAATCCATGATAATAGGGTTAAAGTACTTTGAGATGCAAAGTAAATACATTATTTTGAATTGGGCAAGTTTTTTTTGAGAAATATGTGTAATTTGTCGTACAATCGTTTAACATTTATGGGCATCATTTGGATTTTTTTGCATCCTCTTTGTTACAAAAAAGCTTTTATTTACCCGACAACAAATATGTCCCCTATTTTAGCGACTTTAGGAAATGACCCGCTTGCAGTTCCTTGATACGGGATTGCTGAGTCGAATCCTGATGTTGCAGGTTGAAATGATAGGTGTAAACGACCTTAATGCTTTCCACAGGGGAAGTTTATACGGCATTTAGTAAATCAGGAATTGGTATCGATTCAAGACGAAGTCCTATTCAAACCGTATTTTTGGGTAAGGGAAGAGAAGACCAGAAGTTCGGAGGTTGACTTGGTTTTCCGATATGGAAAATATATTTTCCCGGTGGAAATCAAGTCGGGAAAACAGGAAAGGTTACGATCACTTCATCAGTTTGTTGACCGTACCAATCATCCATATGCCGTCCTGATGTATGTAGCTGGGTTTAATGTTGAAAATGCGAAAACCCTGAAGGGGCTACCATATCTATTAGTGAACGTGCCCTATTACCTTGGGACAATAATCCCGGAGTGGATAGAATGCGCTTGCACTTGGTATTAAAAGCTATCGCCCCTTCAGGGCTTGTTGGCTTTATCGTTTTTGACATTGGGCAAAGCCCGATGTTTTTGCTTTAAGCCCTTTGGGCTTTTTACACAAGGTCATTCTGTGTAGATCGTGCTGAGCCTGCTTCTAAGAGATCATGCTGAACCTTGCCTAAAAGGTTCTGGCTGAGCCTTGCTTAAGTCATGCAGCCCTGCTAAAAGGTCATGCTGAACCCTACTTAAAAGGTCATACTGAACCCTACAAAGGTCATGCTGAGCTTGTCGAAGCATGGCCGGTGCAGTACTTAATTCACATTTCGACAGGCTCAATGTGACCACAGGCTCAATGTGACCACAGGCTCAATGTGACCACAGGCTCAATGTGACCACAGGCTCAATGTGACCACAGGCTCAATGTTAAATCCAAGCGTGGACGCTTTTGCATATAGATGTAACATGTAACAAGCATCCACGCTTGTGGGATGTAACATGTAGCAAGCGTCCACGCTTGCGGGCAATACAAATCGTCCCATATCCAAGTGGATGCATTTGCATTTTGGTAGGTTAAAGTACCTTACTTTTTATCACCATCATTTTTTCCCGTGTCATTTCGTGCATGGAGTAGGGGATTCCACCCATTCCGATTCCTGAAGCATCACGTCCCCCAAAGGGCATCCAGTCAACCCGGAATGCGGTGTGGTCGTTGACCATTACGGCAGTTGCATTTAATTTGTTTACGGTGTCCAAAGCGGTTTCCAGATTGTTTGTGAACACGGAAGCCTGGAATGCAAAGGGCAATGAATTGGCTTTTGCAATGGCTTTTTCCCTGTCAGAATAAGAATAAACACAGACAACCGGTCCGAATATTTCCTGTGTGGAAACTTTGACATTATCCGGTGGGTTCAACAAAACAGTGGGTTCATAACATGTATCGGAAATACGTTTTCCCCCACAAAGGATTTTGGTCCCGGCTTCGATAGCCTCCTTTACCCATTCTTCCACACGGTCAACTTCGCGGGGAAGGATAAGCGGCCCCACTTCGGTTTTTGGATCAAGAGGGTCTCCAACTATTAGTCTCTTTGCCCCTTCGGCCAGTTTATTTGCCAGGTCATCAGCAATGCTTTCATGGGCAAAAACCCGTTGCACGGAAACGCAAACCTGTCCGGCATGATAAAACCCACCTTTCAATAAGGAAGGGATCATTTCATCCATATCGGCATCTTTTTCGACAATCACCGGGGCAGCACCTCCATGTTCGAGTGCGCAACGTGTCCCTGGCGAAAGTTTGGAACGCAGGTACCAACCCACATTGGCCGAACCAATAAATGAAAAATAGTTTATCCGCTTGTCGGTGACCAATTGTTCGGCCACATCGTTTTCACAAACGATGGGTTGGCACCAGGCTTTTGGCAACCCGGCTTCATACAATATGTCAATAAATGCAAGGCATGATAGCGGTGTCGTAAGTGCTGGTTTTACAATGACCGGTGCACCTACGGCAATAGCCGTAACCGTTTGGTGGATGATAAGGTTCAACGGATGGTTGAAAGCACTCACCGAGGTCACTACACCAATGGGTTCCCGAAAGGTAAAAGCCATGCGGTTTGCCGAAGACTTTGTATGTCCCATGGGGATTTGCTCCCCTTTCATTTGCCCGATGTGTTCCACGGCCAGCTTAACTCCATTGATCGCACGGTCAACTTCCACAAGGGAATCCATATATGGTTTTCCACCTTCAGCGGCAGCCAGTTTTGTAAGCTCGTCTTTTCGTTCGACCATCAGTTCCGTGCTACGTTCCAAAATTGCCACACGTTCGTGGGCCGGAAGCCATTTTTTTCGATCGGTAAAATGATCGTAGGCAATGCTGAGCGCCTTTTCCACATCCTCTTTTGTATTGAGGGGGATTTCTTGGATCAACCCCTGGTTAAAGGGCGAAAGGACTTTTAGTTTTTTCATTGTTTTTTTCATTTTAAATAGGTTTTCAGCCACGAATTTCACGGATTAGCACGAATTATATTTGCTTTTTTTTGTGTATGTGTAGGACACGCATGGTATTTTCAATCAATTGTTTTTTTGAGTTCTATGAATTGACAAAATTGCACGAATTTCAAAAAACGAAGTTTTTGGATTAGGCACAAAACAATTCTCAAAATTAGTAATTTTCACCTAACCGATGATGTTCAATCACATTTACAACTTTGTGGTGTTCCTTGAAATTATCCATGATCAATGTCATATACGAATCGGAAATTTGCTTGAAAACCTTTGACTTTGGATGAAGTTCATCGAACCAGTATTTACCTTTCTTTTTATGGTCGTGCTTTTCAAGGTAATGGGTAAACCCGCGCACATCAATGTGGTAAATATTGGGGTATTCCTTTCCCAACTCTATCATCATTTCATTAAAGTCGAACATCATTGCTTTCACGACATCCTCCTGCGTTTGTTGGTCAACGATCCCTTTCAGCATAAGCGGTTCTTTCAGCCATTTCCCATTTGAAAAGAACATCCTCACTCCAAATTTTTTGCTAAAACTGGGTATGGAATAATCGTAGCCCTGTGTAATGATCTTTAATGAACCGAAGTGTTCGACATCTATTTTCCGAAGGGATTCGATGAGGATTTTATATTCCAGTTTCATCGATACCAACCATCGGTAAAAGCGTTCATTGATATATCTCCTCCCGTTAACGATTTGTTCGACCGTCAGGCTATCGACCCGGTTTTCAAGTTTGGGCATCTCATCTTGGTATTCATGGTATTCGGCAGGGCAGTACGAACCGTTGCACATGGGGACTGGTTTGGAATTAAAGCGCAAAACCACATAATTACGGTAGTTTTTCAGGAATTTGGAACCGCTATCAATGGGGTTCGTGTTTACGAGGCTTGCCAGCCTCGAATCGCCCAGGATATCGTTTCCTCCACCGCTGATGATAAACACATCGGGTTTCAACTTTACATATTCAAATTGATACTGATGTGTCGAAATCATATTTGAAACCCAATCGCCACCATAGGCCAGGCTGTAAATCGCAAGTTCATCCTGTTTGATAAGGTTGTCGGTGATTTCGTGGATGAAATAGGGATACTCGAACCAGGAATCGCCCTCGATCAAAACCACTTTATTGTCAGGGAATTTTTTACGGTCGCGGAATCCTTTCCTGATTTTCTTGCTGAATTTCTTGTTCTTTTTCTTGTTGGCACTTTTGTTCAACGAGCCCACCATACCTTCCGAAGCTTTTGTGTCATTCAGGATTTTCGCATCTGTCCCGTAAAAAATCGTATGGGTTATTTGGTTCAAATTGCTCAATTCGATGTGGTGCAGGTTTTCACAAAGTGCCCTCCAGTTCGGGTCGTCTTTATTAAAAAAACTTGTGGGGTTAATCCAAAGGGAATCCAGAAGCTGGAAAGTAGTTTTGTCATGTTCCCTAGGCTCATTTTCCTGGCTCACTGCTTCATTCGTCACAAGGAAGAACAGCAGTAAAAACAATATGATATTTCGGAAAAATGGTGTCATTTTATAAAGACATTCCAGTTATAAGAGGCAGGCCTTTTCTTTCAACAAAATATTCAAAATAGAATGGTTTAAGGAATAATCAACGGCGAGGTCGATCACGTGAAAGCCATCCATGCTGAGGCATTTATTGAGCATCCCGCAAAACTCCACATCGCTTTTCGGTCTGTGACCAATGGCTCCATAGCTTTCTGCATATTTCACGAAATCAGGATTTTTGTAGTCCAACCCGAAATTTTCAAAACCAAGGCCTTGCTGTTTCCATTTAATCATACCGTAAGAGCTGTCGTTCAGGATAATCACGACCATATTTAATCCGTAGCGCACGGCTGTTTCCAGCTCCTGTGAGTTCATCATAAACCCACCATCTCCCGCAACGGCTATTACTTTCTTATCAGGATTAATCAGTTTGGCGGCCATGGCCGATGGTAATCCGGCACCCATCGTAGCTAGGGCGTTATCCAACAATAAGGTGTTGGGTTGATAGCATTTATAATTTCGTGCAAACCAGATTTTATAAACCCCATTGTCGAGGGTAACGATCCCGTCTTCAGGAAGCTGGCTTCTGATTATTTCCACCAAGCGCTGCGGCAATATCGGAAAACGACTGTCTTCGGCATATTTTGATAAATGGGTATCCACTTCATCCTTCACCGTTTGGAAGTAGCTCAGGTCCCAGTTTGATTTGTCCGTTACATGCCTTGAAATATGCTTCACGGAAGTTGCAATATCGCCCACCACATTCAGCTGTGGGAAATACACATCATCAACTTGTGCTGGGAAGAAATTGACATGGATCACTTTTTTGCCACCTTCTTCCATAAAAAACGGTGGCTTTTCGATTACATCATGGCCTACATTAATGATAAGGTCGGCACGGCTAATGGCACAATGCAAAAAATCATTGTCGGAAAGGGCAGCAGTCCCAAGAAACTTTGGATGCCTTTCATCTACAACACCTTTCCCCATTTGTGTATTGAAGAATGGGATTCCGGTTTGTTCTATTAAGTAAGTGAGGGCCTCGGCAGTCCTTTTTCGGTTTGCCCCTGCACCTATCAGAATCAAAGGCATCCTGGCTTCTTCAATCATCTTTGCGGCTTGCCGTGTTGCCATTTCGTCGGCATCGGGCCTGCGATGGCCGATTACTTCAAATATCCTGTCATCGGCATCCTCCGCAGCAATATCTTCCGGCAGTTCAATGTGAACAGCCCCGGGACGCTCTTCAGTTGCCAATCGAAATGCTTCACGCACAACGGAAGGGATGTTGTTCCCGTTCACGATTTGCTTGGTGAATTTTGTGATTGGACGCATCATATCAACGATATCCACGATTTGGAACCTGCCCTGTTTGCTTTTTTTAATTGGTTTTTGGCCTGTGATCAACAACATGGGCATGGCGCCCAATTGGGCATAAGCGGCCGGTGTGATTAAGTTGGTTGCCCCCGGTCCGAGGGTTGCCAGGCAAACTCCGGGTTTTCCGGTAAGCCGTCCGTAAGTGGCGGCCATAAAGCCGGCGCCTTGTTCGTGACGGGTAAGGATTAGTTTGATTTTAGAGTTTTTCAACGAATCCAGGAAATCCAGGTTTTCTTCTCCGGGGATCCCGAAAATGTATTCCACGCCTTCGTTTTCCAAGGCTTTGATAAAAATGTCGGAAGCTTTCATAACTAAAGAGGCTTTTATGTTTTGTTCAGTATTCGGTAGATTTGCACTGCTTTTCCTTCGCCAAGGTTCAGCGAAGCAAGGTACGACTTTATCATCAGATACTATTTATTGTTCTTCAAGAAATCGGAATTGATAAACAGATAATCTGTTCCGGCTGCAAATACATGGCAACCTCCACAAAATGTGCCCATTTTTGATGTACCTGAGCTTATTTCGCCGGCTCCTCCCATAACAAAACCCCAGTCCCCGGTTTCTGGCGATTCACCTGCTTTCAGTTTTACCATGATGGTCAATTCCGGTGTTTTTTTTGCATCAAATGCCTTTTGGTTCTTGTAGGATTCCTTTACAACAACAGTTCCTTCTGGATATTTGTAAGGTGCTGTTCCCGTGTTCACGTCTTTGCCAATTTCGTTGATGTAAATCACACGGATGGCTTTAATCCCTTTGTGTTTGCTATCGAGGAAACCTGTTGGGTCACCCGTGTTTGGTGTGTCACCGGTTACCTTGTACCAGGAAGTGTAATCTTTCCACAGATCGTTCATCTCACCTCCCGGGGGAACGGTGGTTTCATTTGAGTTAATATTGGCAGCAGTAAATGCATAGAAGATAAAACTGGCTGCGATAATCGTTACTGACATGAATAATTTAATTGCTTTCATTTTGATTAGATTTTTGTTGTGATTATTAATTGTTTTGATTTTTTTCAGGCTTTTGAACAAACTCTTCCTGTTCAGACTCTTCCAGGTCTTGCTGACTCTTCCAGGTCTTGCTGTCTTCCAGGTTTTGCTGACTCTTCCAGGTCGTGCCGACTCTGGAAGGTCGGATCTTGCCGATGCTGGAAGGTCTTACTCTTTCAGGCTTCGGACAAAGTTTACGAGTTGCCAGCGCTCTTCTTCAGTGAGGATGGGTTCCCATTTTATCATGGCTCCTTTTCCGTTGGTTATTTTCCAGAAAATTTCACCATCTGTCTGATTTTGGACTTTGTCCGTGGAAAAATCGGCAGGTTTTGGGTTCAGGGACTTTCCTCCGGGGCCATCGCCTTTTCCTTCGTTGCCATGGCAAACAGTGCATCTTGTTTTGAAAATCGCTGCCCCTTTTTTTATTGAGGACTTATTGCTTTCAACGGGATTTGAAATTCCTTTTGCAGATTCCGGGGCAAGCCATCTTTCACTTGAACTGGTTTCCTGGGAAAATGATTGCGTTTGGGTTAATAAGATAAACATTAAACTTGTAAGGACTGAAATGGAGGTTTTTTTTAGTTTCATTGTCTTAAAGATTAAAATTATTTTGAATTTCAAGCTTTAGTCAACGGATGCGGTTTTTCCTTACAGAAAAGAAAGAGATTGGAGTTTATTTCCTTTTAAGCAACCATGCGGAAGGCTTGTCCTGCTTGCGGATAATGGCAAGGTTCATCAGGGCTTCGTTTTTGTCCTCGGTTTTCAGGTAGCAAACCATGTGGAGGCAAGGACACATGAGAAAAAAACTATTCATTTAGAAAACTCATTGGACAGGAACGCTAATTCAGGGTTTCAATAAAGCTGAGAGGAGAAGAAATTTGAATTTTTGAGTTCTTGAAATCAGCAATATTTCTTGTAATGATGTATTTAATTCCAACATTTTCAGCAGAGGCATTTTGTACCGCATCTTCAAAATCTTTTATTCCAGAATGTAAAGCTGACAATATGATAGTTTTATCAACACCTGCAATTTGTATAAATTGAATTATTTCTTCAATAAAATCCAATGCTGTTTCTGAATTTCTTGAGCGTTGCACAAGATAATAAATGTCGGTGATGGCCGATGCACTTATAAAAGCTGTGATTTTCCGATCATATGCCCATTTGAAAATAATACTGGAATGCTCAAAAAAAGGATTTCGATTTAGAATGTAATCAAGCACGATGTTCGTATCGAGTAATACTTTCATTAGAGATGTTTTTTATGTAATTCCTCAAAACGTTCATCTTTCCAGTTTTCGCCGATTTTCTCATTTTGTAAAAACCCTGCCCATTTCTTTTCAAATTCAGCGTAAGAAAATGAAATCCTGTTTTGGATATCATTGGATGTCTTTTCCTCGATTTTTATTTTTTCGGAAGAAAAAAGTGAAAGGAATCTTTTAACATCTCCATATATGCTGTCATTAATATGCAATGTAAGCGTTTTCATAAAATTTTATTTTATACAAAACTACATAAATCTTTGTTAATATTGGGAATATGCCACTTATTTCCTCTTTAGCAACCATGCGGAAGGATTGTCCTGTTTGCGGATAATGGCAAGGTTCATCAGGGCTTCGTTTTTGTCTTCGGTTTTCAGGTAGCAAACCATGTGGAGGCCATGCCGGCTCAATCCAGCAGACTCGGCATTATAGCCTTTCAGGTTAAGTTGGGCAATAAGTTTTTGCGAATTTGCCTTAAACCGAAAGGCCCCGCCTATAATCAGATACAAGGGCTTGCTCTCTTGGAAAATGGCCGAATTGGAGCCAGGGGCAGGCTTTTCCAATGCTGCTTCCGAAATTGATCCTTCGGGCGGGGGCAAAGTTTCTTCAACTTCATTCGGGGTAAATTCTGTATTTTCAACAGGGATCTCCTTTTTGATCACGACCGGGTCGGTTGCTTGTTCCGTAGTAAGGGTAAAGCTGGATTCCTGCGTGTTGCTGTCTTCATCGCCATTAAATGGTAAAAAGTACCAGCCCAAAAGGAACAAGAGGGGAATGATGGTTAGATAGGCTATGTAAACAGCCCTTTTCTTTTTATGTTGTCCTGAAGTGGGTTTGCGGTCAATGAATTTTGCAGCGGGTTGCCTGTGGATTTTTTCCCTGATAATTGGATAGGAGACAAAACTTGGTAACCCATAGGATTCTTCAAGGTAATTTATGCTGTTGTCCTGGCTGAACAGCAGCGAGCCTTCCACATCCTTGCGGAGGGTGCCGATTTTCCCAAATGTAAGCGTTCGCCCTTCTTTCAGTCTTTGGAGGCATTCCTTTGTGAAAGATTGCAGGGCAACTTTGGCTTTTTCGTAAGAAATATTTTCAGCAACAGAAATTGCATGGACAAGCAGTCCGTCGTCGCCCTTAAGCTTTGAATTGAACAGGATGTTTTTAGAAGGTGGGTAAAATGTGTGGTTAATGGGATGTACCCGTGCAGCGGAATAATTGCCCACAAAGCCTCCAAAACCAGGCAGGATAACACAATCGTGCTTGTACAGTAAATCGCTTATGTGTTGATTGATATTCAAAATCCCCCATTTTTTAACAGCCTGCTAAATTACATAATTTACGGCCTGTAATCAAGAACTATTTTTGATCTTCATCAAATCTTCCGGCGTATCAATGCCAAAGCTTTCAAATTCAGTTTCTTTTGCAAATATTTCAAATCCGTTTTCAAGCCATCTTAATTGTTCCAGTGATTCGGCTTTTTCCAGCGGGCTTTCTTTAAGGTTTACGATTTCTTCCAAAACCCTGACTGTGTAACCGTAAATCCCAATATGTTTATAGAATTCTTGTTTTTCGAGCCATTGCCCGGTATCAACATCCCGTAAATAAGGGACAGCCTGCCGGCTGAAATAAATTGCTTTGTCATCGGGCCTTACAATAGCTTTTACTACATTCGGGTCAAAAAGTTCTTCCTTAAGGGTGATTTTTTTTACAAGGGTCGCAATCTGGATTCTGTCATTTGAAAACAGGGAAGCCAGTATATCAATCTGTCGGGGATTTATCAAGGGCTCATCCCCCTGGATATTTATTATGGCGTCCATTGCGATTCCCTGCTCCTTTAGTTTTAAGGCAGCTTCGTTGCACCTTTCCGTTCCACTGCGGTGGTGTGCAGAGGTAAGTAAAACTTTCCCCTTAAATGCTTCAACAGCTTTAACTATTCGTTCATCGTCCGTGGCAATATAAACATCGTTTAATGAAACAGCTTTTAGGGCCTGTTTGTAAACCCACTCGATCATGGGCCTGCCCTTGATAAGGGCCAGTGCTTTTCCCGGAAACCGGGAAGAGGCGTATCGGGCGGGTATGATTCCTATGATTTTCATTTTGGATAATGTTGAACTTAAAGTCAAAGCCCGTCTATTTTATGGTTTTTTCAAACGAGTATTTTTCTTCCTTTCCCGTTTTGTTTTCTGTAATAATCAACTGGAAGTTGAGATTGGTGTTCGCATTGACAATTGAAAAAGGTACACGGGGTTGGGATACGTTGTTTTCAAAAACCACCTTCCCGTTTCCCGTTATTTTCAGGTGGGTTGTACAATTGTCCGGGACTGCAACTTCTGCCACGCCCAATAAAGTATCGGCCAATGATTTTGATATGAAAACCCCGATTATGCCATTTCCCGTTATTTTCACGGTATTGCTTTCGTCATCATATTTGCGGAAATATTTTACCCTTCCGGTGGAATCGTAATATTCGTAGGTTATCATCCTGCCATCAGGGTAATGGAACTTCCATTCGCCAACCGAAAGACCATCTTTATGATAACCTTCAAAACTTGTGACGCCCCCTGTGTAAACGGCTTTGTGAGGCCCGTTCAACAAACCATTTTTGTAATTTTCAAAGTGTGTCAGCTTTGTTTTGTCTTCGTAAAATTTATGAAATCCCGTGATGGTGTCGTTCACGTACCTCCCTGAATCAATCATTCGCCCATCCTTGTTATAGGCCACATAAACAAAATCGCTCTTATCTGATTTAAGATAGGTGGTTTCGGATTTTAACTTATCCAAACTATACCATTCCTGAATTATAAGTTGTCCTTTGTCGTTTTGAAACTCCTTTGTTGGGTTTTTCTGATTGCAGGAAAAAAGGGAGAACAGGACAAAAACTGACAAGAGGAACAAGATATGGAAATTAGCCCTATTGGTTTTGATATGTTCCATCTGTAATTTAGAAAAGACCGTGTAATTGTGCATTGATTTTTTCGATAATGACGCCGAGGTCTTCCGGGTTGTCCTGAATGTCGATGTTATCAACATCCACGATCAATAATTTCCCCAGTTTATATCCTTCGATCCATGTCTCATAGCGTTCGTTCAGTTTTTTCAGGTAATCCAAACGGATCGCTTCTTCATAATCCCGCCCGCGTTTTTGTATTTGGCTTACGAGGGTGGGAACTGTTGCCCTTAGATAAATTAACAAATCGGGAGGTTGGATAAACGAACTCATCAACTCGAACAGGGAATAGTAGTTATCAAAATCCCTGGAGGTCATCAGGTTCATCGAATGGAGG
>JAADJA010000123.1 GCA_013151015.1 Chlorobiota bacterium | reverse complement strand
AAGAAAAACAGGAGGATGATAGAACAATTGAAAAAGTTGAAATAATATTTTTGTTTTTTTGAATACTTAATGATGCGTATCAGCGTTCAATTTTATACCAATGCATAAATAAAACAAAGAGAAACAGTTAAACAGTACTAATTTTATAAAAATGAAAAAAATGATCAAAATGAAGAATTTAATCTGGATTCTGCTGATAATACCTTTTTTTGTTGCATGTAACCAGGAAAAGGTGAAACAGCTGCAAATGCAAAATGACAGCCTGACACAACAGGCCAATTTTAAAGATGAAGCCATTGGGGACTTCCTGCAATCTTTTGTGGATATCCAAAACAATATTGATTCCATCAAAGCAAAGGAGATGATGATCACCGAAGTAACCGAAGGGAACATGGAGTTGCGCAAACCCGCAAAGGATCAAATAAACGACGACATCAATTCCATTTATCAACTATTGATCGATAACAAGGAGAAAGTCGAGCAATTGAGAAAAAAACTGGGCAACTCCAATTATCAAATTAAGCAATTGGAGAAAATGATAGACCAGTTGAGCAAACAATTGGAGGAAAGGGACGCCGAGGTGGAATCCTTGCGCGTTGAACTGGAGGCCATGAACATTAAAGTCAACAGGTTGACCCGGGATGTGAGCGAACTTTCACAGGAAAACAGGAAAAAGGCCGAAGAGCTTAAATTACAAGGGGACGAACTGGACAAAAAGACCTCGGAACTTTTTACTGCATATTATGCCGCCGGCACCAAGAAAGTCTTGAAAGAGAATAACATCATCACCAAGGAAGGTGGGTTTATTGGGATAGGTGCAACCAAAAAACTGAAGGAGGATTTTAATGAAGATTTTTTCACAAAAATCGACATCCGCACAACTTCTGCCATTTCCATTCCCGGCAAAAAAGCCACCTTGCTTACGAACCATCCCAAAGATTCCTATTCGATTGAAGGTGACGAAGGGACACAGGTTTTGATGATATTGGATTTCGAAAAATTCTGGAAGTCTTCAAAGTACCTGGTTATTTTAGTAAACTAACGAAATAGCGCCCTACCAATAGTACGGGCATTAAAAAAGCGGTTTGTCAATCGATAAACCGCTTTTTTTATAATCTTTTTAAAAATTAATATTCATCTTCATGGAAGAAGAAATCCTCCTTGGTGGGATAATCGGGCCAAATGTCTTCGATACGGTCATACACTTCACCTTCATCCTCTATTTCCCTGAGGTTTTCAATAACTTCCATTGGTGCTCCCGAGCGGATACTAAAGTCGATCAATTCGTCTTTGGTTGCAGGCCAGGGCGCATCTTCTAATTTTGAGGCTAATTCAAGTGTCCAATACATTTCCTACAATATTTAGTGTTTGAAATTTGCTGCAAAAGTAATTTTTTTTACAAGAAAACAAATCTTTTTATTATTTATTCTCAAACCCCTTTATTTATAGGGGTTCCATAATATTTCTTTTACTTTTAAATCAAGTGCCAGCTTCCGGCCCAATACAAAAAAGTAGTCAGACAACCTGTTCAAATACTTTATGATTAAATCGTCAACTTCAAAAGCCTTGCTTAGTTTTATGGTGAAACGCTCGGCACGGCGGCATATTGTACGACAAATATGGCAATAAGATACAATGGGATGCCCGCCCGGCAAAACAAACATTTTCAACTCGGGCAATAACTCGTTCATTTCATCAATTTGCTTTTCCAAAAGTAAAATATCCTTTTCACGGATACTTGGAAGCGAACCTGTTTTCTCGGCTTTGTCGGATGCAAGGTTCGATTCGATAATAAATAGTTTTTCAAGGATTGACAGCAAATTATCCTTGTAATAACACGAAATATGCTGGTCGCGCAGCATCCCGACAAATGCACTTAATTCATCAAGTGTCCCGTAAGCTTCGATCCGGTCATGGTATTTGGGGACACGTGTTCCACCTAAAAGAGAGGTATTCCCTTTGTCGCCGCCCTTGGTGTATATTTTAAATTTGGAACTCATTTTTTTCACTTGCCATTTTGTTGAAAACCTAAACCTGGTATTCCGAAACCATTACGGGTTCTTTGTTGATTTCATCTGACGCAACCTGTCCGTCGATCAGGCGGATAATCCTGTGTGCGTGACGGGCAATGTCTTCTTCGTGCGTTACCACGATAATCGTGTTTCCCTCCTTGTGGATTTCTTCCATAAGGCCCATAATTTCTTTCGAGGTCTTTGAATCCAGGTTTCCGGTGGGTTCGTCGGCCAGGATTATTGAAGGGTGGTTCACCAATGCACGTGCAACCGCAACCCTTTGCCGTTGTCCTCCCGATAGCTCATTGGGACGGTGCAGCATCCGGTCGGTCAGTTGTACGTGCCCCAATACTTCTTTGGCACGGGCAATCCGGTCGGTCTTGTTATAACCGGCATAGATTAATGGCAATATCACATTTTCGAGTGCCGTGGACCTCGGAAGCAGGTTAAAAGTCTGAAAGATAAACCCGATTTCCTTGTTCCTGATTTCGGCCAGGCTGTTGTCGTCGAGCCGGCTAACGTCCTTTCCGTTCAAAACATATTCGCCACTTGTCGGGGTATCCAGGCAGCCAAGAATATTCATCAAGGTTGATTTTCCCGATCCCGAAGGCCCCATCAAAGCCACAAACTCGTTTTTATTGATGGTTAAATCTATTGAACGGAGGGCCCTGACAATTTCGGTCCCCACTTTAAAATGCCGCTTGATTTTTTCGAGTTTTATGATTTCTTCTGCCATTTTGAAATATTTTAATTGTGATAACAAAAATAAAAAAACTACGGTAACATTGGAATTAATATTTGATAACAAAATGCTCCCTGCTCAGTTCTTTTCTGAAAAATACAATTCCCATGAAAAAAATGTCGATGCTCAACGTTACGGCTGGGTGTTGTTTCACATGTTCCCAGGCCGTTTCCATCCCTTCCGACCAGTGGATATCGTCAAATATCAGCACACTGTCGTTAACAGTCTTGGATAAACATTGTTCAAAGTATTTTATTGTGGGTTCCCGCTGATGGTTTCCATCAATAAAGGCAAAATCAAGTTGGGGGATGATATTTAAAACCTTGTCCAGCTCATTGTCAAAATTTCCGCAAATCAAATCGATATTGTCGAGTTTCAGCTTCTTGAAATTATCTTCTGCAAGAGCTGCAATATTCGGACAGCCTTCGATCGTGGTAATTTTTGATTCCGGGCTTCCAAATGACAAATAGGCCGTGCTCAGTCCCAAAGAGGTTCCCAGTTCCAATATGTTGCCGGGCTTGAAATAGTTTGCCAGACGGTACATCAGGCGTCCCCGTTTTTTGTCTTTTGAAGATGTTCGGGCAATAAAGCCGATACTCCTTTCAAGGTTTTTGTTCATGGACGAACCTGCACCCAAATCAGTGATGGAAATCGTTTGGCGGTTTTTTATCAACGCCTTTTTTAGTTTTTCCACCTTTTGATAATCGGGATAGTTTTTTTTATCCTCGAAAACTTTTGTTATCAAATCGAATAAAAAAGGGGGGTGCACATCGAACTTTGTCCGTGAGGAATAACGGTATGAAATATAATTTCGGATAAAGTCGAATTTTTGCACATGGCAAATTTAAGAAAGTATTCCGAGCAGACCGGTTTAATATTTGTTAAATGGGGTTTCTTTTGTTGATATTGCAACCAATAACAATATGATAACCCCAAAAGCAAGTTTGATAAAGGGGACTTCTGTTAATTCATTCGCATCAAGATTTTCAGGGTTTTTCATAGGCAATGAAAATTTTAGAAACATTATCGGGATAATGTAAAAAATTTTGAAGAAGAATATGGGAAACCCTGGAAACCCAATGGGAACAAATATAATAAACAATCTGGCATCGTTAAATTTTTTCTCAATAGCATAGGCTATTCAGGAAAATTTGTGCCTTGCCTGCCTGACCGGCAAGGCAGGCACCTTGTTCATTCTATTTGTTTCTTGAAAGTAATGAATTAA
>JAADJA010000118.1 GCA_013151015.1 Chlorobiota bacterium | reverse complement strand
TGCTTCGGGAAGCTGTATGCCCGCCATTACCCTATCGGTAAAGCTATCTAAAGGTTTTTCTAGGTCGGATTTTTGAATCAGTTCCTTAAAAAAATTGTCCCGGTGCATCTCCTCGTTCTTCATGAGTATATTTTGTTAAATTCCTTGTTTGCTTCTTTTTGTAAATCGCGGTACATTTCCTTTCTTATCCTGTAAAGCTTTACCTTTACATTGGAGGCCGATAAATCGGTGATACTGCTTATTTCATCAATTGACAGCTCCTTGCGATAATACAAATTGATTAAAGTGAACTCCAAGGCCGGAAGTTGTTCGATCAATTCGTTCACAAGTTTTTTTTGTTGTTCGGCATCCATTCGCCCCATGCTTTCGCTTATTTCATCCACAGAATAGTTTTCGATGGTGCCTGGTGTTAGTTCAGTTGATTCAAGACGCCTTTTCCTTGTGTGCGAAATAGCCGCATTATACACAATCCGGTAAAGCCAGGTCGAAAACTTTGAATCTCTCCTGAAAGATGAAAGTTTCTGATAAGCCTTAATAAAAGCGTCCTGTGTTAATTCTTCGGCATCCTCACGTATCCTCACGATTTTCAAAGCAATGGAAAACGCCATGTCCTTATGCTTGTCCACCAACATTTTATATGCCGATGAATCCCCGTTTAATACCTTGTCAATGTATATCTGGTCTGTATTGGATGCCATTTGTTGTTTAGACGACCTTGATGGCCTTCGGTTACAAGATACAATTATTTTCATAAGTGTATTATTTTTAACAGACCGGTATCCATTTTTTGTAACCACCCAAATATCCCGGCGTCATACGAAGTGAAAAAAACAAATTGTAAAACTTAAAAACAAACGTCATGATAACCTTGCAACCGATATTAATATTAATTGTGATTTTTGGTGGGATCATTGGGATCGTTTATCTGGCATTGCGGAAAAAAGAACGGATGGCAATGCTTGAAAGGGGAGTGGACGCCTCGGCATTTTCAAATCAAAACAAATCGGATTTATCCTTAAAGTATGGTTTGCTGTTGGTGGGCGTTGCATTGGGGATATTGTCGGGCAATGTACTTTCGGATATGCCCTCTTTTATCGATGTCCCCGAAGCGGCCTATTTTTCGATGATTTTCCTGTTTGGCGGATCGGCACTTGTTATCTATCACTTCCTTGCAAAGAAGCAGGCAAAAGGCAGGGGCATGAAGTAGTTTTGTTAAAAAACCTATCAAGTTTCAAGGCAGGTTACGGGCAATGTTAAAAATGCAAGCATTTATTATCCCTCGAACCAAATCTTCAGTTGGGCCACCTTTTCACGGCTCACGATTATTTCTTTTTCAAATTCGCGGTTCAGTTCAATTTTTAGGCGGCTGTTGGAATAAACCACTACATCGCTGATTGCATTGATGTTGATGATAAACGAACGGTTGGCCCTGAAGAACATTTTTGGGTCGAGCTTGGTTTCCAGCTCTTCCAGTTTGAAATCAATGATATATTTGTTTTGTTTTTTTGTGAGGATGTAAACAGTCCGTCCCTCGGCATAAAACAGTTCGATATTTTCGGCTTTTACCGAACGGATATGGTCGCCGACTTTTACAAGGAAACGGATTTTGTAGGATTTGTTCATTTGCAATAAAGCCCTGCTCAGTTCATCATATTGAATGCGTTCCTTGTTTGCCGGGAGGTTTTCGCGCAGCAGTTTTATTTTTTCCAAGCTCCGGTAAAGATCATCATAGATCAGGGGTTTTAACAAGTAATCAATACTGTTGACCTTAAAAGCCCGGATCGCATATTCATTATAGGCCGTAATGAAAATCACGGGAGTGTTCACTTCTGTTTTTTCAAAGATTTCAAAACTCAATCCATCGGTCAATTGAATGTCCATGAACAGCAGGTCAACCACGTTATCTAAGTTTCGCAGCCATTTTACGGATTGTTCTATGGATGTGCAAATCCCTGCAATTTCAATTTCAGGATCGTATTTATTGAGCATGTTTTCCAGCTTTTCGATGGCCGGGTTTTCGTCTTCTATGATAAGTATTTTCATTGTTCCGCTAATATTTTGGTGTGCTGCACCCGATCATTCCTCTCCCACCTCAATCAAGGGTATTCCAAAATAACGCATTCCGTTTTTGTCCCACATTTTATGACTTTTTTCAGAATAATATACATAGGCCCTGAAAAGGAAATCGAGCCGCTCTTTCACCGGGTTGTCCTCGATTATCCGTTTGTTCAATTTGTAACAGACCTGAAGTTGGTTTTTATGATTGCTTATTTTGAAGTCCAAAGGCAAATATTTGGTTATGATATTTTCCGAGAGTGCGAATTCCATCAATAATTGCAGCGTCCCGGGGATTAAATTCAATTCTTCAGCCCCATCATCTATTTTAATATCAAGGGAAAACGATTGGCCGTATTTCGCCCTGAACAAAGTATAAATCGGTTTCAACGAATCGATTTCTTGTTTCAATGTAACCAAATCATCGTTTTTGTTATCAAGCGTATATCGGTATATCTTTGAAAGGTTGTCTATCAGGCCATCCGCCGATTTCTTGTCGCGGTGCAGTTCACCGATGATTACTTCAAGCGATTGAAACAACAATTCCGGGTTTACCTGGTTCTTGAAGGCCCGCAATTCGATTTCGAGGTTCTTGCGCAAAGCTTTTTCCTTATTGACCTTGGATTCGTTTTTCTTATTTAGGAACACAAGGCTGAAAAAGAACAAATTGTAGAAAACAGCTGTAAAAACATAAATCGAATTGAAGGTAACCAGTTCCGTGCGGATGGTGTTGAATCCCTCGATATAGGTGAAATAGGCATAAAGGACCGAACTTATAATCAGGACAGTTATCAATATGGAAAAGAGGTACTGGATCAATATCCTCAATTTCAAATCCTTTGTTGCCGGATAGGTTTTGTTCAAAATAACAATCACAAGCCGGTTGCCCTCAAAAAAGAGATAGGTGAGGCCGATGGAAAAAAGGACTTCCCTGCTGAAGAAATTTTCGGTCAGCATGTTCACCGAATCGAAGAACATTAATATCAAAAGGTAGATCAATATCCCGAACAAAGGCGGGGCTGCCAACCTGAAAATGATGCTATTGTAGAAATATTTTTTCACCTGTTGTTTTTAATTGTAGGGTTTTTAATTGCCACGAAAACACTAAATCCCACAAAGACTTAAATCAATGATTTAGTTCAAACTTATTGTTGGCAATTTTACAGTAAAAGATTCATCGAAAACCACCTCAATATCTTTATTTGCAAGGTGTTTATACCGCTGCCTTATATTTTTCAAACCAATTTTATGTGATTTTTGATTATGTGGCCTTTCGACCAGGTTATTGCCAATTTCGATCAATTCCGGTTTTTTGATAACATTGTTTTTTACAAGGATATATTCCAAACCTTCATTAAATATTTCAATTTTCAAAATTTGTTCATTACAAATCCTGTTGTGCTTTAACGCATTTTCCACAAGCATCTGGATCGTCAAAGGGGGAACCAGGGTTTCGGAAAGGGCAGGGGGGATGTTCAGTTCCATCTCCAGGCAATCTTCATATTTGATTTTTTGCATAAAATAAAAAGCCCTGACCATACTCAGCTCTTCCGAAAGCTTGACAAGTTTTCGCTTATCGGTTTTTAGGATATATTGATAGGTTTTGGCCAGCTTCCTGATGTAATCCTCCGAAGTATGGATATCTTTATAAAGCAGCGATGAAATCGTATTGAGCGCATTAAAAAGAAAGTGGGGGCTGAGCTGGCTTTTCAAAGCGTCAAATTGCAGTTTGACCTGGTTTCTTTCCATTTCCAGTTTTTCGATTTGCACATAAGCGTACTGGTTATAAGAGAAAACCGAAAAATTCACCAAAGAATAAATGTAGATAATAACAACTGTCACAATTATAAACTTTACGGCCCCATCCCAGTATTCGGCCCAGAAGCTGTTGTTTTCTTCCACCGGGACAATTTGTTCCACATAGCCATAAACAAAAATAAGTGCCAGGAACA
>JAADJA010000046.1 GCA_013151015.1 Chlorobiota bacterium | reverse complement strand
ACACCATAAAAGATGATAAAGTTTACCAGGGGAATTCGAGAAACTACTCAGATTGCCTTCTGACTTTTGACGGCAATAAAGTTTACCGGGGAAATTCGACATCTTATTCCGATTGCCTTGCCACAATGGATGGTATCTATAAATATTCGATTATTGCAATATTGATAGGCCCGGTATAGCCCCTCTATCAAAAACATTAAACAAAACCTGAACACAAAGGTTCCGGTCAGCATTTTACACAAAAAAGGCAACCTTAAAACCAAGATTGCCTTATTTTATCCGAGCGGTAAATGAGACTCGAACTCACGACCCTCAGCTTGGGAAGCTGATGCTCTACCAACTGAGCTATTACCGCTTAAAAAAATACCACTATATTAAATCAAAAAGCTGATGCCCTACCAATCCCGAAAAACCGGAAATCCTTGATTTCTTAGTTTTTCGAGGATGCTCGTCAAGTAATAAACTTGACGGCACTGAGCTATTACCGCTTATTATAATTCACTATATTAAATGAAAGAGCTGATGCTCTACCAATCCCGGAAAACAAGAAATCCCAAATTTCATGGTTTTCCAAGGATGCACGTCAAGCAATCGGCTTGACGGCACTGAGCTATTACCGCTTTTGAGTTGCAAAAATAAACTTTTTTAACAGATGGTGGAAAAAATAAAGATAATTCTCGTTTTTATTTTCCACTGAATTGCCGTTAACTTGCTCAATCCTGCCTTTAACTGGTTTTCCCTTGGTTTTTCACTAATAAATCCGTAATATTGAAGTCAGTTATTTACCTTGTATTTTTAGCAATTCAAAAACCCCAATCATGAAAAAGACGACACTTTTTATCCTTTCAACAATTATCATTGTTTCAGGATTTGCCCAAAACAGGGTTTCCGTTCCACAGGAAATCATTAACCGTTCAGCCCCACACTTTGAAAATGCTGCAAAAACGAATCTTGGCAAAGCCATGCCCTACCTTAAACAAATTACTTCGTTCATAGAAGTGGATGTGGGCAACACAAAATTCGACCTGCAGACCAACTCAAGTATGCAAAAGCGTATCCATGTTTTTGAAGACGGAACAATCGGGACTGTTTTTACGATGGGTTTCGATTACCCCCAATTCCCAAACAGGGGAACGGGCTATAATTACTTTGATGGAAATAGTTGGGGGCCAATGTCCGAAGAACCTATTGAGTCGGAACGGACCGGCTGGCCGGCTTATTCCCCCTGGGGCGAGAACGGGGAAATTATCGTTTCACATATTTCGGGAGGGGAAGGACATGGGTTGTTACTACTAAAACGAGCAGCAAAAGGCCAGGATGAATGGCAAGAAATAAATTTCGAGGGTCCCGAAGGGCATGAAGATATTTTTTGGCCAAGGGTGGCAACCGGAGGAACCGATTTTTCGACAATACATCTTCTGGCCGTTACAAGCCCGGTAGAGTACAATGGAAGTTTATACGAAGGGCTAAACGGTGCACTTCTCTATTCCAGATCAGTTGACGGAGGTGAAACCTGGGAAGCCGAGAACATGATCATTGATGGGATAGACAGCAGTTCTTATCTCGGTTTCCATGCCGACATTTATGATATTCGGGCTAAGGGCGACAATGTGGCCATCTTGATCGGGGATTATTTTACGGATTTGATTTTGTTGAAATCAACCGATGGAGGCAATAACTGGGAAAAAACCATTGTTTGGGAACACCCTTACCCCAAATGGGAATACTGGACCGGTACGGTATCCGATACTTTTTATTGCCCGGACGGTGCGCACAGCCTCGACTTTGACGAGGAAGGTATCGTCCATCTCGTATTTGGGATTAACCGCTGCCATGGAAACGGGACAAACACGACCTGGTTTCCGGCCGTTGATGGGGTTGGGTATTGGAACGAATCAAGGCCCACATTCTCCAACAATATAAATGCCCTGAACCCGTATTCACATCCCGATTCGGAACTGGAAGAGGATTACAGCCTAATCGGTTGGACACAGGATGTAAACAACAATGAGGAAATCGACATTTTCTGGGACGATATTACCATTTATCACTGCGGCTTATCCTCGATGCCCCAGATTATTTATGATGATGTTCATAATTACCTTGCACTGATTTATTCATCGGTGACTGAAACATATGATAATGGTGTGAGCAATTACAGGCATTTATGGCAACGTGTCTCTGCATCCGGTGGAGAAACATGGAGTTCCTTCACGGATTTAACCGCAGACCAAAGCCATCAATTTGATGAATGTGTTTTCCCTTCTTTGGCCACAGCCTCGGGGGGCGATAATTTTATGTGGCCGGTGTATTACTTAACTTTTCAATTGGACAATGAGCCGGGATTGGCATTTTATGGTGCACAAGCTTATACCGAAAACTTTAACCGCTATATGAAAACCGATATTACAACAGGAATAAGCGAAACAGATGACCCTTTAACCAATCTTGAAGTAAGCCAAAATAATCCAAACCCTTTCACAAAAAAATCCATTATTCGTGTTCAATTGAATAAACAAAGTAACTTAAAGTTGGAAATAACGAATGTGGCAGGCGAAAAAGTTTATGGATTGAATTTGGGCGCCAGAAACCCGGGCAATCATAAAATCGTGATTGATGGTTCGATGTTAAATCCCGGAATGTATTTTTATACTGTTTCTTCGGATGAGGGATCAATTACAAGGAAAATGATTGTGGAATAAATAATTTACTGGGATCCGGCTCTGATATTTCTATTTCCCTGTAGGGGATCAATGAATTGTAAGAAACTTAATCCAACCTGCTTGTTCCCCGTAGGGGATATCGAACCGGAGTTTCAGCGAATCCTTTGTGTTTTCAGGATCCCCTACGGGGAAAATCCCCCTTCGTATTATTGTGTTACAATTCCTTAACCGCTATGCGGTAATTCGTTGCTGTTATTTCGCCTGGAACTGATCGTGTCATTTTTATCAATGTTGATTTATTTATGTATTAAATTTACGACCTCACCCAAATCATCAGGATGGAACCAATGAATATCCTTGTCCCGTTTGAACCACGTCAATTGGCGTTTTGCATAACGGCGGGTATTGGTTTTTATTTTTTCGATGGTCTGTGTTAAGGTGTAGCTCCCTTCAAGATACTGAAAAATTTCTTTGTAGCCAACCGTGTTCAATGCGTTAAGGTGTTGATATTCTTTCAAAGATTTTACCTCATCCAACAAACCCTCTGCCACCATTTTGTCCACACGGAGCCCAATATTTTCAAACAACTCTTCCCGTGGGCGGTTCAGCCCAATTTTGAGGATTTCAAAATCGCGCTCTGCAATTTTGTTGTTCCTTAGTTGGGAATAGGGTTTTCCGGTGGCAATGCAAACTTCCAATGCGCGGGTAATCCGGTTGGGGTTGTTTAAATCCACAATTTTATGATATTCAGGGTCAAGCTCTTTCAATTGTCCGATCAGCGAAGTCAGGCCTTCATTTTCCAATCTGTCTTTCAATTCATTCCTCAAGCTTTCCCCGGCATCGGGCAATTCATCGATCCCTTTGCAAACCGCATCAATATACAAACCCGAACCACCTGTCATCACAGCATACTGATGGGTTTGGAAATAATCACCAAGAAAGGCGATCACCTCATTTTCAAATTTAGAGACATTGTAATAATCCGAAATCGAAAGCTGCCCCACAAAGTGGTGTTTTACGGCATTCATTTCTTCAGTGGTTGGGGCGGCAACACCAATCTTTAATTCTTTATAAAACTGCCGGGAATCACAGGAAATGATTTCGGCCTGAAAATGCTGGGCAATTTGAATGGCAAATCCGGTTTTGCCTATGGCTGTGGGGCCAAGGATCACGATAAGGGTATTTTTCAAGGGAAAGTCTTTTGAAAAAACAATTAATAAATATCGCCCGGATTATCCCCTTTGTACTCAAACGTATCGTCAAGCAACTCGTCGAAATCAGCGAGCAATTCTTCGGTCATTTCACTGTCTTCATCATCGATTACCCGGGGGACAGGTTGCGTGGCAAGTTCGCCCTCACTATATGTGCACTTCGGATAAACAATACTCTCGTCCTTTATTTTCCACACGCCCATTAGCTCAATAAACAAAGTGGTCATATCCAGGAAATCATATTCATAAACCATTCGCTGATGGGGCTCTTCAATAAAATCGCTTATACAGGAATCCTCCATTAAAAATATTTCCTCGACCGGGCCAGGCGTTTCATCATCTGCATCCACGGCACCCATTTCCATTCTCATGTCAAGGAGAGTGACTTCTTTGTGTTTAGCCCAGCTTTGGTCACATATATGGAAAGAGGCAAGTTCATTGCCGTTCATTTTTACGCATTGCGAAATAATATCGTGAAAATCCTTAAAAGTTTGATTCGCCTTGATTTCGATATCCCTGACGAATTCATCATTTTCTGTGCTCAGTAGCCTAAATTTGTAGATGTGCATAGCTTCTTTATTTTCTCGAGATAAAGTTACGGTTTTTTTTATAAACCAAGTAAAAAAGCAGTTTTTTTGTCCGTTGACCAATGATGGGTTACGGATAGTTTTCCGACCTCGGAACAATAACGAAAAACCCTACGCTCGAACAACTTTCAGGCCTCTCCCCTTTCCTAATTCCACCATATAATCATATGCTTCGTCAAAATCGTTTTTTATTTTCCCATCCAAAATAGCTTCCCTGATAGAAGTTTTGATTTCACCAATTGCTGGCCCGGGCTTCAATCCAAATGTCTTTATGATCACCTCTCCGGTAATCGGGGGTTGCCAGTTCCTCAATCTGTCCTTCTCCTCTATTTCGACAAGTTTTTGCCTTACGACTTTAAAATTCCGCAAAAACCTCCTAACCTTCTGCTTATTCTTTGAAGTGATATCCGCCTCGCAAAGCTTCATCAAATCATCAATGTCTTCGCCTGCTTCAAACAACAGCCTTCTTACGGCCGAATCGCTTACAATGCTTTCGGAAAGGATGATGGGCCTCAAATGCAAAGCCACCATTTTTTTCACAAAAGCCATCTTGTCGTTCATGGGCAGTTTTAATTTCCTGAAAATCTTGGGGACCATTTTCGCCCCGATAAATTCATGTCCATGGAATGTCCAGCCCGTTTTTGGGTCAAATCGTTTTGTCGCTGGCTTGGCAATGTCGTGCAAAATAGCAGCCCACCTCAACCATAGATCATCCGATGTTTCCGCAAGGTTGTCAAGGACTTTCAGGGTATGGTAAAAATTATCCTTATGCCCTTTCCCATCAATAACCTCAACTCCTTTTAAGTCCTGCATTTCAGGAAAAATACGTTTCAACAATCCGGTTTCTTCCAAGAGTTTAAAACCGATGGAAGGTTTTGGGGAGAGGATGATCTTGTTCAGTTCATCCATGATCCTTTCTTTGGAAACGATGGAAATCCTTTCCCCGTTTTCCGAAATTGCCTGATAGGTGTTTTCTTCAATCCTAAAACAAAGCTGTGTGGCAAAACGGATTGCCCGCATCATCCGCAAGGGATCATCCGAAAAAGTAATTCCCGGTTTCAGTGGTGTTCGGATAATTTTATCCTCAATATCTTTCAGGCCACCGAAAGAATCGATCAGTTTACCAAATATCCCTTTGTTCAGGCCAATGGCGAGGGCATTAATGGTGAAATCACGACGGTTCTGATCATCTTCCAAAGTGCCATCTTCCACGATGGGTTTTCGGGAATCCCTTCTATAGGACTCCTTCCGTGCGCCCACAAATTCGAGGATCCATTCCTCCTCCCCTTTGTATTTTATCATGGCCGTCCCAAAATTCCTGAAGATGTTCACATGGGTTTCCACATCTAACTTTTCTGCGGTTTTCTGTGCCAGGTCAATACCACTCCCCACGGCCACCACATCAATATCGGTACTTTTGCGCCCCATCACACTATCGCGCACATAACCGCCCACAACGTAAGCGGAAATGCCCAGTTCATCGGCCGCTGCCGCTATCCTACGAAAAACATCTTTATCAATTAAATTTTCCAAGCCTGATTTTTTTTTGCAAAACTATAAAAAAACGGTGTACGATTTTCATCGCACACCGCCCCTTTATTTATTAAAAACCCATCAAGCCTAAACAATTCTAATCCAGGTAAACAATCTTGTCTTTTGGATACTTCACCATATATTTCATCTCGGCTTTTTCGGTTTGCCCAGGTTCCAAATGAAACTTCCAACTAAGTTTTCCAGATTTCCTATCCAATTTGGCCAGGGACAATTCAACCTGGTCAACCTCAACATCTTTTGTTTTCGACATGGGGAACTGATCCACAAGGTTCACGGTTACATCCGCCCCTTTATTATTCTTGATGGTATATTCATAGCCCCTGTATTCCTTAATGTTGGAGCCAATGGTTTGCCGTGCCTTAAAATCCTTGATTTTCTCATACTTCACCACGACCCCTTTGTCCCTGCCAATAGATAAATCGAGCGTATCATTCACGATCATAGGATTAAAATAAGATTTCCCCATATATGTTCCTTCAAAATAAATATTTGAAGAACCCGGTAATAAATCCAAATCGTCCCAATCCGTAAGTTTAGCGATCAAAAAAGCATCCTCGTCCTTTTTCGGGAAACAATAGTATTCATAGGTAACGGGAATTGAAATATCCTTGATATGTACCGAATACTCTTTTCCATCAGAGGAAACAGAATAAGGGATTTCGATGGAGTAATTGATATTCGTGGGCGTTTTTACTATGGCATGGTTCAAATAGGATGCGCTCTCTACCCTTACACCATCAATAAGCATCTTTTCCTGTCCTGATCGTCCTCCCCGAAAATTCCCCCGTTCACCATCAGCAGAATAAACCCCTGCAATAGTTGAGTTTGCGTTTCTCCTGTAATCATCGGCAGACCATGTTCCCCCCGAAATCGTTTCGTCTTTGTCAATCAAGGGTATTTTAAAATCTGTCACCATAATCTCTTCAAGTGTCTGGTCAGAGGCTTCCATCTTAATGTCACAAAACCGGATCTGATCCGGATTAATTATCATACCCCTAACATGAACACTCTTATAACCAATATATGTCACCTTCAAATCATAGGTCCCGGAAGTAACTGGTCGCATAATATAGTTCCCATCAAAATCAGTAGTTGCGCCAGCCTCTACCCTTCCATTGCTTTCGAGAATAACATTCGCAAATGGAATGGGTTTTCCCGTAGCAACATCCATCACCTTCCCTTTTATTGCACCAGTCCCATTCCCAGCGTTATATGATTGTTGGTAAACAATCGGGCCTCTATCAATATACCAGGTGTAGAAAACCGGTTTCTCGTTTCCTTTTTTTGGATTTCCGGTCGAAAGTGTCAGCTTCACATCATCCCAGTCTTCACCGGAGCGCTGGTAAACACTGGCTTTTAATGAAAGCTGAAGGGGTTTTCCAACATCGTCCACCCGTACATCATACCAGGGTTTCCAACCCACTTCGTCAACAAAATAGGTAATCCTGATTTTAAAAGTACCTGCACGGGCCGCATCCAGCCTTACAATTACCTCTGTTACCGGCTCAGGGCTTACGTTCAGCATCTTTGTTTTTTTCTTGTTCAATTCTGCATTCTCCAACTGTATTTCCTGCTTTTGTTTTTCGAGTTCCAGTTTTGCCATTCCGATCTCCTCAAGCCTTTGCCGGAAATATTGGGCAGCCAGTTTCAATTCATCAAGTTTCACCCCACTTTCGGATCCACTAAAATCTGAATTGTTCAACAAAAGTTTTTCTTCCTGTCCATAAACTTCGATTAATTTATCAATCTTTTTTACCTCAAACCAATTGGCCTCATATTTCGTTGTAAGTGCCTCGATCTCTGCACTATTATCCGTTTCATTTGAATTCATGTCGTTTGAAACAGCAAGGATTTTCACATCATCCGGAGCTTTCACCCGAATACTTTCCCTGTTGATTTTTGATGATAGACCGGTAAATGTTATTTGCGACACACCTTTTAATAGTTTCACATTTGAACTCCGTGTTACATGCGCGCCTTTCATAAATACGGTTACGCTTGATATTTTGGAATTCACATTCTTTTCTTCTGAAAAGCCCGTAAGGGAAACAGAAACCAGGACAAACACTGCAATTAAGTTTTTCATGATCATTGATTTTAAGTTAATACTCATTTAATTCTGATAAAATGTTTTCAACGATGGGCAGATACCATTGGAGTAACTAATCAGTATAATTAATATTCGGAATATCAGCAATTTGAAATAAACCACAATGGATACAAAGCATTAACGTTTCAAACAATAACCTTAAGGTATGCTCCAAATAAATTGGATTCTGATAATAAATCCGTGGCAGGGATGCGAGTTTATAATTTAGTCGAAATGTTTATGGACTTATTATTTTTCAAATGTAGGCAATGAAATATCTATTGTCAACAAGAAACCAGTTAACGGTAGGGATAAAAAAGTTTACGGGGAAATTGGGAATTTGGATTGAGAGGAAAAACGAAACGACAGGTTTTTTTCCTGACATGGCAATAGGATCGAAGCATAAATCAAATGTTAGTGCACCAACAAACCATTCAAGAGTTTACCTTTATAAAAAAGCCCCATGTCAAAGCACAGGGCAAAATTATTCCGGGTTTACGGCCAACTTCCCAATTCACCTTTGCATATGCTTAATATTTTTGGATTTTCCCCACAACAGAACCCTTTTCCGTTGTAAGTCTCAAAAAGTAAACCCCATTTGCCAACCCTGAAATGTTCAGGGATGCTTTTCTTTTGTCAACACTTTTACTGATAAGCAAACGTCCTGTGTTATCTGTAATTTCAACCTCCAGAATGATTTCTTCAGCTTCCACAAAAACAGTTTCCGATACCGGATTGGGGAACACTTTCATTTTTATGGCGTCCTGATCTGCAATTCCAAGTGTTGTATTAATTGAAATATCATCAATCATAAAGATGAAATTATCTTCGGAAACACAATGGATTGCCACATAAACCGTATCGTGGTCAAAATCGCCAAGGCCGATATTCTTTGCTGTCCATTCGCCTGACGGGGCTTCCATCACATCGGTAATAGCCGTAAAATCAGCCATCTCGTTTCCTGTGGTCGAAACCGCAACTTCATATTTATCCAGGCCATATTGGTTGGTATAGGATTTCACGTAGAAAGAAATGGAGGAATTGCTTCCCAAAACCAGTTGGGGGGAAATAAGCCAATCGTTATTCATTTGGGGGGGCACCGATGAAAAACATGCGCCAAACTTCTCGCCACCATAGGGCTGCAATGCAGCGTCATTTTCAAGGGTAGGGGTTGTACTGGCCGGATTAAAAGCGATATATGCCATTGCTTCTTCGGAATGGGGAAAAGAAACATCTGTAATGCCATAGGTCTGGCCGAGATCGCCATCAATTGCTGTCCATGGGTTAAATTCCAGTGAAAAGTTTTCGATGTCCTCAAAATCCATTTCCCAATCAGAAGAGACTTTGGTAGATTGTTGGTTTTCCACAATCTCTGTTTGTTGAGGATTGAAAGTATTTTGGGTTCTTTTAAGTTGGCCGTTTTGGGCAAATATCCCCTGGCCCAAAAAGAAGAACAAAACGAGAATCAAACTGTATTTTTTCATAATAAATTATTTTTTCGCCAAAAATAGGCTTTTCCAATAAATGTCCCACAATAAATCTTTCAATCATAATTTTCATTTTTTTGCGTTTGATAATAATATTTGCATATATTTGCGATTCAATTTTTAAATAAAACAACTGGAATAAGCATGGAAGAGTTAGAAAACAAAGATCAAGGAAATGTACGTGAAGAGATCTTTTCCAAAACTGTAAGGGCTGGAAAAAGGACTTATTTCTTTGACGTAAAAGCAACGCGGTCGGACGAGTATTACCTGACGATTACCGAAAGTAAAAGAAGGTTCAACAATGAACAGGGGAAATTTTACTATGAGAAACATAAGTTGTTCCTTTATAAGGAAGACTTTGACAAGTTTGCCAACGGGCTGCACGTTGCCATCGAATTTATCCAAACAGGAAAAATCCCGGAGGAAGAAGCAGTAGTTGAAACAAAACCAGCAGAGGAAGCACCAGCACCAGTTGCCGATCCTCATACTGACATCGAATTTGAAGACTTGGGCTCGGATTCTTCGGAGGAAGAAACGAAAGAGTAGTCTTTTTGTAAAATAGAATTAAATGGCTGTTCCTGTGAGGGAACGGCCTTTTTTATTCCCAGTCCCCCAGCCCTGAAGGGTTTGGCAATTCAGGTTGGGCAACCAGGTCCGGTTTCAAGCAAAATACATTTTTTCCCAAGGCAACCAATAAGGGAAAGACAGATTCGGGAATATTAACATTCCCGCTTCGATTGTTAATATTTTCTTTCAGGTGGATGGGGCTTTAAGTTGTACCTTTGCGCTTCAAATTGATGTCCAATTCATAACGAAATATTCCATGGGAAAAGTCATTTCACTTGCAAATCAAAAAGGGGGTGTAGGAAAAACCACCAGTGCCATTAACCTTGCCGGCAGTTTTGCCATCCTGGAACATAAGACACTGATCATTGATGCTGACCCACAAGCGAATGCCACATCAGGCGTTGGCTTTGACCCTCGCAACATCAAGACCAGTATTTACGAATGTATTATTGATGACGTTGACCCGAACAATATTATCCTGAAAACAGAAACCCCTAACCTGGACCTGCTCCCGGCCCATATCGATCTGGTGGGCGCCGAAATAGAGATGATCAATTTGCCCAACAGGGAAAAGATGATGAAGAAGGTAATCGCACGGATCAAGGATAACTACGACTTTATTATCATCGATTGCTCGCCATCATTGGGTTTGGTTACGGTAAACGCCCTAACTGCCGCCGACTCGGTCATCATCCCGGTACAATGCGAATATTTCGCCCTTGAGGGTTTGGGGAAGTTATTGAATACCATCAAAATCGTTCAGTCACGGTTAAACCCCGATTTGGACATTGAAGGGATTCTGCTGACCATGTTCGATCAACGTCTCCGTCTTGCAAGACAGGTTGTTGAAGAAGTTAAAACGCACTTTCAACAAATGGTTTTTTCCACCATTATCCACAGGAACACACGCCTTGGCGAAGCCCCGAGTTATGGGGAAACAATTATCATGCATGATGCTGACAGTACGGGGGCAATCAATTACCTGAACCTGGCACGTGAGATATTGCAAAAGAATGAAATGACGGGCATCAATCAATCCGAAAAACAAATTGACATCATCAATGAAAACTAAGAAATCTGCCCTTGGCCGCGGACTCAGTGCCATTCTGGAAAGCCCGGATACCGACATCACATCACGTGACATATCGGGGAACTATGTTGCCGGCGCCATTGCCACCATTTCACTCGATAAGATCGAAGCCAATCCATTTCAGCCAAGGAACAATTTTGAGCAGGAGGCACTTGAAGAACTCGCTGCTTCAATAAAAACCCAGGGGATCATCCAGCCGGTAACGGTAAGGAAACTGGGTTATGACAAATACCAACTCATTTCCGGTGAAAGGCGGTTCAGGGCTTCTAAACTGGCAGGGCTCGATGCGATACCCACATTCATAAGGGTTGCCAACGATCAACAAATGCTCGAAATGGCCCTCATCGAAAACATACACCGCGAAAACCTGAATGCACTGGACGTGGGGATCAGTTACCAAAGATTGATTGATGAATGCAAGATAACCATTGAAGAATTGAGCGAAAGGGTCGGAAAAAACCGGACGACGGTTTCCAATTTTATCCGCCTTTTAAAATTGCCCCCAGCCGTTCAGATTGCCTTGCGGGACAACCGGATCAGCATGGGACATGCACGTGCCATTATCAATATTGACAATGAGGCTGTCCAGTTGCAAATTTTAAAAGAAATATTTGACAATCAACTATCGGTACGACAGGTTGAGAAGAGGGCAAAAGAGATAAACGGGACATCTAAAATGCCTGTAAAGCAGAAAACCACCCTTCCCGAAAAGTATAAAAGAGCGAAGGGGGAATTGTCCGTCCAATTGGAAACACCTGTTGAAATCCGCAGGAACAATAAAGGAAAAGGAAGCATCGTTATTCCCTTCAAATCGGAAAACGAATTTGAAAAAATCATTTCAATCCTCGGAAAATAGAACAATGAAAGCCCTACTTTCACATAAACCCGCACTTCCGTTCAAAGTGTTTTTCCCCTTGTTTTTCATTATGGCAAGCTTTGGGACATCAGGGATTGCGCAAGTTGAGCTTACCGCTGACACGATTGTTAGTGAAATGCCGGAAATACAACATGACTCTGCCTATTATCAACACTCTCCAAAAAAAGCAACGATTTATGCCATGGTCTTTCCGGGCCTTGGACAAGCATACAATAAAAAATACTGGAAAATCCCCATCGTTTATGCCGGTTTTGGGACAATGATCTATTTCATAAGCTTCAACAACAGGGAATACAAAGAATACCGAAAAGCTTATTTGCATTCCCTTGCAAACGATGCATTACCGGAAGATGAAAAAGAACCATCCATAAATGAATATGAGTCCTTGTACAGTACAAATTTTTTATTGGAATCAAAAAACTTCCATCGGCGTAACCGCGACCTGTCCTATATCCTAACGGGATTATGGTATCTTTTGCAAATGGCAGATGCCACGGTAGATGCCCACCTTTTGACCTGGGACGTGGGCGAAGACCTTTCGCTCAATGTACAGCCCATGTTCAACCCCTATGCAATCGGGAACAAACCTGTTTCGGGGATAAAATTCAGCCTTCGTTTCTAATTGTTTTATTGGTTTTCCAATTTGGGCAATTATTGTTAACTTTGTGAAAAAATCAAATCATGGACACCATCCAACTCTCACAAGACAAAAGGTACACTTATGCCGATTACCTTACGTGGCTCGATGACAAAAGACGGGAACTGATAAACGGCTTTGTACATCTTATGACACCTGCCCCGGATAGGAAACATCAACAGATTTCAATTCATTTATCAACTGAACTAAATTTATTTCTAAGAAACAATGAAGCATGTCAGGTTTATAGCGCCCCTTTTGATGTACGCCTCCCAAAAAAGAACAAAGCAAATGATGATGACAAAATTTACACTGTTGTCCAGCCGGATATATGCATCATTTGCGACCTTTCGAAATTAGATGACAGGGGCTGTATTGGCGCACCCGATTTAATAGTTGAGATACTCTCCCCCTCCACCTCTAAAAAAGACCTGGTCGATAAATTCAAGGTTTACGAGGAAGCAGGCGTTAAAGAATACTGGACTGTAAACCCAAACGATGAAAACATCAATGTTTTTGTATTGGACAAAAAGGGCAAATATCAGCTAAGCGGGATGTACGCAGGCGACATGAAAATAATAGTAAGTATTTTTGACGGATTGGAAATCAATTTGGAACATATTTTCAAACAATGAGAATAACAATTTCAGGATACGGAAAGATGGGCAGGGAAATCGAGAAAACCGCCCTGGAAAGAAACCACCAAATAAGTGCGATTATCGACACCGAAGAGGATTGGTCAAAATTCCAAACAGAGATAAACAATTCAGATGTAGTGATTGATTTTAGCCAACCTGATGTGGTCGTTCAAAATATATTGCGGTGCTTTGAATCTGGAATCCCAATTGTCTCGGGGACAACGGGCTGGGATGATAAAAAGGGGAAAATCCATAAGCTTTGCATGAAGCAAGGCCAAACTCTTTTCACCGCTTCCAATTTCAGCATCGGTGTAAATATCTTTTTTGAAGTGAACCGAAAGCTCGCGGAATTAATGGGACAACAAGGGAACTATGCTGTTGGCATGAAAGAAATCCACCATGTCCACAAACTGGACAAACCCAGCGGAACGGCCATCCACCTTGCCGAACAGATCATTTCCAACAACCCTAAGCTTAAAGGCTGGACAATCCAAAAAAATGAAGCCGACGATAAACTATTTATCGAATCCTTAAGGGCCGGTGAGGTGCCCGGGACACATGTGGTGAAATACACCTCCGAAGTTGACCGCATCAGTATCATGCACGAAGCCAAGAGCCGAAAAGGTTTTGCCCTGGGCGCTGTTCTGGCCGCCGAATGGGTCATTGGGAAAAAAGGAATGTTTGGGATGAAAGATATGCTGGGGCTGTAAGTTCAAATGAAATTCTTTTGCCACTTTTTAATAAAAACCCTATTTTTGTGAAAACGACAGATATGGAAATAAACCTGGAAGATATTTTTAATTAATAAGTATGATTTCATGGAAGAACCTAACGAAAAACTCAGTCCACAGGAAAAAATAGAGCAGGAAAATTTCGTGCTCAAATCAAAACTCATCACACAGGGTGGAATATTTTCGGAAAGCCAGGGTGAAATTGACCCCGAAATCGAAAATATGTTCCTGAAGAGGGTAATGGCTTTTGAGGAAGCCGAATGGAAACCGGTTTATGAAATAATCGGGGTCGATCCCAAGAGCTTCCCTCCCGCTGACCTCTTATCTGAAGAGGAATTGGAGGTCGAATTCAACAAATTGCTGGATATTTTTGAAGAACACGGGATGAAATATGCTGTGAACGAAGATGTCCCGGTCGGGGTTTCCTACCGCTTCCTCACCGAGGATTACATCCTTTCCGAATCACAAGACCTGCCCAAAGACTTCGGATGGACCATTGATGGTTGCAGTGGCGATTGCCCAAGTTGTTTCCAAATGGACTTTTGCAAGAGCAAGGATGATATATGGCCGCCCGAAGAACTTAAGGCCGAAATAAAAAGGAGAGAGGAAGAGGGGTTTTGATTCTTCGTTGGTGATAACACCAACAAAGGGCAGGTTTTAATATTCCTTGTTGCAACAACAAGAAACAAGATATTGTCATCTATTATTCTATTTGGCTTACAGAATGATCGCAATAACCTTCTGGAACTACTGGCATCTTACATTCACAATAGTAACCGTCTTTATTGTACTTTAACACACATTGAGAACATTGGTGTCCAGTACAACTGTGAGTTTCTCCAATGCCTGGTCCATACACAAGTTCTTTGCCATTATTGCTTGTTGATAGTTCCAAATATACAGTATAACAACTTGAAGAAGACCTGCCATCCTTATCGGCTTCAGCACCTCCAACTGCAAGAAAATAATCATGCCCTGATTTTGTCGTAAAACTTTCAATCCAGTAACTATCATATGAATAACTATATCCATCTTTCATAAACGGATTGTGCTTTTGCATTAAGCCCAAAACTTCAGGCAATGTAATTGTTAAATCAATTAAACTTTTATTATCCTGTGAAATCGTCCCGATTCTATAAACCGGATTTTTTGAAGTTTCATCTTTGATTGATGATTTTGAGCAGGAAACCAATATCACAATGGATAAAAGTATTACCATTCCCAAAGCATAAATTGATTTCGTTTTCATGATTTTTTATTTTAGTTAACAATAATTCTCACAAAGATAAAAAAAAATGACAAATCCTAATAATTCCTGAAAAAAAATAAAATCACTTAAATTAAGTAAACTATCAGGTTAAGATTAGGATCAATGAAATGAATTACTCCCCCACCATTTTATGTGCAGCATAATTCCGCCATTTTTCCAAAACCTTCGTCATATCCTCTGGCAATGGGCTTTCAAAATACATCTCTTTTTCGGTGATAGGGTGGATAAACCCCAAGGATTTGGCATGGAGTGCCTGACGTGGGCAAACCTTAAAACAGTTGTTCACGAATTGTTTGTATTTCGTAAAGGTTGTCCCTTTAAGGATTTGGCTGCCGCCATAGGTTTCATCATTGAACAAAGGATGCCCAAGATAGCGCATATGCACCCTGATTTGATGTGTGCGGCCCGTTTCCAGTTGACATTCGATAAATGAAGTGTACCCCAGCCTTTCGATCATCCGGTAATGGGTAACCGCATGTTTCCCGTATTCCCCTTCCCCGTCATAAACCATATACACCCGCCTGTCCTTTTGGCTGCGGCCAATATTCCCTGTTATGGTACCTGTGTCCTCTTTCAGGTCGCCCCAAACGAGGGCATTGTATTTCCGCTTGATACTGTGATCGTAAAATTGTTTTCCGAGACGGGTTTGGGCAAGTTCGCTTTTTGCTATCAACAAAACCCCTGAAGTGTTTTTATCGATCCGATGGACGAGGTAAGGCCCGGTTTTTTCGTCATAGCCTTTACCTGCTTTCTTAAAATGAAAGAGCAGGGCATTCACCAAAGTACCGGTATAGTTAGCATAAGCGGGATGCACGACCATTCCGGCAGCTTTGTCCACCACAATCAAATCATCATCCTCATATAAAACATCAAGGGGGATATCTTCGGCGATCATTTCAAATTCACGGACGGGATGTGTCAACACAATCGTGATCATATCCCCTGGCTTCACTTTGTACGAAGACCTTACGGGGAAATTGTTCACCAGGACACTTCCTGCATTGGTGGCGTTCTGGATTTTGTTACGTGAGGAATTTTCGAGCCGCGACATAAGGTATTTATCAATGCGCAAAGCTCCCTGGCCTTTGTCCACAACAAAACGATGATGCTCGAACAACTCCTGTTCTTCCCCAAACTTTTCATTCGTGCCTGCCATTCGAAAAAGAAGTTTATTTATTAAAGATTAGCAATTTTGTGGAATAGGTTTTACTGTATGCTTCATCAAGGACATTTACAATATAGACACCATCGGTCAAAGCGCTCACATTTATACTTTTGGATTCGAAATAAGGGGCCGAGAACACCAACCTCCCATAAATATCATAAATCCTGACAGTAAGGTAATCGTAATACTTGGGATCGATCCCATTGGGAAGTTCAACTTTGATAAGCCCGTCCGCCTGGGGCGGGTTTGGATAAACCATCAATTTGGCAGGTGCCGCTTTTCCCCCCGGAGGTTCGGGTGGAAGTAAATTTTTACCGACCAACATGCGCATCATCAGGGAACCATCAAAGCTGGAACCGACCCAACTACCGTCCACGTTGAAGAATATTTTTTCCCTTGAATTGGTATTCCTGTCGAAGCCAATATTCAGGATATGGTTGCTCGACTGTATCCAACCAATAAAGAAATCGCCGGCGGCAACCCTGAGTACACTGGTGTCAGGAAATAAATAGTTGTGGAATCCGTTCAAGCCATTTGTAAATTCAGGATATTGATTCTCCTCAGAATAGATCAGATTACCGGGAACACCGTTGTTATTGTCCCAAACACACAAATCGAACAAACGACGGTTGGCATTACCAAGTGTCTTATTAAAAAACATCTGCATCCCCCTTATGGTATCCGGATTGTCCAAACTAAACTTATAAGCCAGCTTTGCACCTCCCGGGGTCAAGCCATAACCCACTTCAGCAGTTCCATCATCATAGGCAAAATAGTTCCGGAAATGCTCATAAAAAACAATAGTATCACCTGTAGTTACCTCACTTTCATCATAAACCACATGGCTAACCCGAAACGAAATACTGTCAGGGGCAACCGTTGATTTGAACCATTGGACTATTTTAGGTTTTGTAAAGGGTTCATGGGCAAAAACATCCTGATCCTTCAAAGGTGCCACAACACCGCTAAACCCATCATACAGGTCAAGAAAGGATTGGACTGTGTCACCTTGTTCATCCTGTACATAATACTTATAATATGCCGAATGAGGAATTGAATCCAGGTTATTGACAAAAACCCGTGTGCTGTCCCCGTCCCAATTATGTGTCCCACTGGAATATTGCCAAAACGGCATTGAGGAATAGTGCTTTATAAAGTTATCCGGCATTTCCGAAAACCTGATTTCAGGTTTAAAAGTATCGTCAATGCCCCGTCCGGCATTCAAATAAACCTCATCAACATGCCATTGGTCGGTATTGCTTTTCCAACTACTGATATTGGAAACACTCCCGATGTTCATAAAACGAAACTGAAAATCTTTTTCAAACCAGATAGTATCCGTGATAGGGATCATCACATGCTTAAAAAAAGACCCTTTATCCTCAAGGAACACTTCGAGCGAATCACCGGGTGCGCCCCACACTTTCGTCCAGTCCGTATCAAGCAAATAAACGGAATCACAAGGGAGAACCAAGGAATCCGAATAAAACAAAGTATCCTCCAGCAGGAAAATAATATTCGGATTGCAGGGCGATTCGAATATACTATTTGGGAAAATCGTATCGCCGGGGCCCATATAATCCGAGGCATAGACCAAAACAGAATCCACATAAGAAAAAACAGTGTCCCCATTGTACAATCCAAAATCGACCACGAGGGAATCATAATCCAAAGGGGGAACTCCCCTGCCCTGTGGCTGATAATAAAAACTCAGATAAAGCGAATCGGCAGGGGTAAAATTGTCCAATCGCAAAGGATAGGAGGTCATGTGGTCGGCAAAAAACGGAAAAGGGCTTGCTTCGGGATATACATTGCCATTGGCATCAATTACATCAAGGGTGGCCACACCAAAATTGGGCGGATAAACCCCGTAAACATGGTTGATGAATGCTTCGTTATCGACCCATCTATTGGTATCGGGATAAATATAATCGGATGAAAAATCATCATTGAAAGGCAATTCCAAAGGCTCATAAATCTTTATCGTGGACTTTAAGGCCAAAGGTTCGTCCGGCAAGTCCTTCACATAACTCCTGATAACGGGGTTGCCGTTCAGGCCAATAATGTATTCCTGCCCTATTGCCGTAAGAGGCAAGAGTACGATGATTACATATATTAGGTATTTACCCATTAGTTCCTAAAATTTATCCAAAGAATCAACATGAATGTTCAAACTGTCCAAAGTTAACGAATCAGCCGTTAAAACCAAAACATACGTTTCAAAATCGAAACGCTCGTCCGATTTGTACCACAGATGGATAGAATCGCCGGGGAAAAACGGATATTCCGTGTCCCACCTTGGTTCCTGCATATACACTTTTGCGTGCTCATCGGCAATGCTATCCATAAAAATTTCATTTCCAAGGTTGAACGAAGCCACATTGATTTCATAAATGGCCTCGTCCCTGCTTTTCCCAATGAGGAATGGAACGGGTACTTTGTACCTTTTATCGCCCGTCCCGACCAGCAAGTCTATGACCGAACCTTTCAATAAAGTATCGCCAGGAAAAGCCGTATCGCCATTGCACATTTGTTCCAAAACGGCGTTTTTGTCAAAACTCGGGAAATACATCAATCTGCCCACTTTCAATTTCCCCGATTCCAAAACGTTAACAGCTTGCCGTAAAGTAAGGTCTTTCAGGTCGGGCATGATGACCATCTCCGGCAATACGGAAACCGTTGTCAAATAAATATTCCTGCCTTCTTTCACCATACTTCCCGGAAGCGGATCCTGGCCAACAATGCTCCCGCCAGGTAAATTATCGTCATAAACGGAATCGATAACGAAAAAATCGAAATTACGATTAAAATCATCGGAATCAATTTGCAGAAGGGTTCTTCCGGCAAAATCGGGAACTTTCAGCTCGTGTCCATGTTCGGTATAAATATCGAGGAATTTCAAGGCAAGGAATACAGAAAGCCCTGCTATAACAACAGCTATAAGGATATTCTTAACAAAAGCCTTGCTGATCAAAAACCTAAAAAAAGTATTTTTCCCTGAATTTTCCCCTGACATGTCCCCTTGTAAAAATGATTATCGTTTTGTAAACTGGTTATTGACAGGTTTGCTATTGCCAAGCTTCTTAGAACCAGTAATACTCGAAAGAAATCAACCAAATATTTTGCAAACCTGATGCCTTTCGGTATAAAACTTATTAATAAAAAAAATATTGCTCTATTTTCGGGCAAAGATAATTAAAAGTTCCATGTTTAATCCTGATATTTGCAGGCATGAAAAAAGCTAATCAATTATGATTATTTTTGCCTATAAATTTTATAACGCATGAAAAAAAACATTGCAATTGTTTCCGGTGGGAATTCAGGGGAATATGAAATTTCGGTAAAAAGCGGCAAGACTGTCGAGAAAAACTTAGACAAAGAAAAGTACGCCGTTTATCCCATCAGGATGAAAAGGACCGAATGGTATTTTGAAGATNNNAAGATAAAAAGGGTGAAAAAATATTTATTGACAAAAATGATTTTTCACTTTTAATGGGAGAGAACAAAATCCATTTTGATACGGTTTTTGTTGCCATACACGGTACACCAGGCGAAGATGGAAAACTCCAGGGCTATTTCGACATGCTGGATATTCCTTATACTTCCTGCGACCATGCCACTTCTGCTTTGACGTTCAATAAGTACTTCTGTAAAAACTTTGTTGCCCAACTGAATGTATTAACTGCAAAAGCAGTTCATCTCACAAAAAACGAAAATTGGGATATAGATTCAATTCTTCAACAACTGACTCTACCTGTTTTTGTGAAACCAAATAATGGCGGATCGAGTGTGGGAATGTCGAAGGTAAACGAGAAAGGTGAATTAGCCGATGCGATTAAAAAAGCCTTCAGGGAAGACAATGAAATATTGATCGAAGAATTCATTGAAGGCCGTGAAATAACCTGCGGCATTCTGAAAAAGGGAAAAGAGACCATTATTTTCCCGCTGGCAGAAGTAATCAGCAAAAATGACTTTTTTGATTACGAGGCCAAATACAACCCGGATTTTGTCGAGGAAATAATCCCGGCCCAAATCCCCGAAGAAGTTACCGAACACTGCAAACAGGTTTCCTCATTCCTTTATGAAAAACTGAAATGCAAAGGGGTCGTCCGTTTTGACTATATCTTTAACGATAAAGGGATGTATTTCCTGGAGGTGAACACCGTTCCCGGGTTGACCGAGGCCAGCTTTATCCCGCAAATGGCAAACAGTTACGGGATGCCGCTTTCCGATTTGTTTGGGTTATTGGTGGAAGGGGCTTAAACAGCATAACGCAACAAAGCCCTTAATAAATTTCTGGACAAGAAAGCAAATCATAAGAGTTGTGCAATTTAATAAAGTGCCATGTCTTACACTATTCTTAGGGATTTGAAATATTCAATTTCTCAAATTTTTTATGAAGCAATCTTTCATCTGGAATGCACTTATGCATAAAAAAATGATTGTGATTAATAAGCTCTTTTTTCTTTTGAGAAATCAGATTTGAGGCATCAATTCCTATATTTAGCAACACAAAAACTTCATAAGAAACATCCTTGAGTGGGTTCCCACATTGTTCTTTTTCATATTGACTAATCAGATATGCATAGTTCCATGATAATCTTGGATCTTCATATAATTGATAAAGTTTATTTAAAATATTGTTGTATATAAAATAATCCTCTAAAGGGATACTATCAACTAAATAACTGACATAACTATTATGAAGAGTATCCTTAAATTCAATATTTAATTCAGTCTTACGATTTGTAATAGAAAACAATGTGTTTATAAGTAATGGATCTGATTTCCAATTAACAGTAATATAATCATATTCTGAATTTACATTTAAAACTTTGTAACCAATAAAGGTTGCATGCCAAGCAAAATATGATGATTGGTATAGGGAGAATCTCGAAGTATCAATATTCGATAATTCAAAAGCAGCTGTGTCAAGAACCAAATGATAATCAAGCAATAAGGTATCTTCCTGAGCTCTGATCAAATAAATACAGCTTTTACGATCTAAATAATCCGTATTAAAGCTTTTTTTAACATTACAACTTATTATGAAGAAACCAATTAAACTAATTACTAAAATATTTTTCCAAATTTTTTTTTCATCACCAATTACTTTATCCAACACCTATCTTCGGGTGGAATAAAATCCTTTCAATTTTCCATATACTGTTCAAACTCCCTTACTGTAACAATTCGTGTCATTTTGTGTTTTTTCAAAATGAGCAAATCCCTGTCGCCCGTAACCAAATAATCGGCTTTAGCTATTTCGGCCAATCCCAGAAGGAAATCATCTTTTGGATCCCGGCATATTTCGGCAACTTCCTTTACATCATACACATATCCAATAGTTTGAATTAGGTCAATGATATCTTAAACATCATTTTTCGAAAAGTAACGTCTGAATTTTGGTCTTGTTGTTACAAGTTTTATTTCAAGGATATTTTGTTCCGAAAGAATTAATGCAACTCCTGAATTCACAAGATATTCTTTAAGTTTCCCGAGTCGCTTCCCAATCAGAAAACTAATAAACAGATTTGTATCAATAATTATCCTAATTCTTTTTTTTGCTTGCATAAATCCCAGCCCTTACTTTTTCAACTTCCTTTGTAATATCTTCTTCACTTAATTCGTCAGTTTGAAAAGATCTCAATAATTTGGACAATCTTTTATCCACAGCCTCTTTTGCAAGTTCTTCACTCAATTTGGCTTTCTCCCGGTTTGGCAATTGCTTTACCAAATTAAGGATTTGACCATAAGAAAGTGATATTTCGTATGTTCCTGTATTCATCTCATTATTTTTTCATCAAAGACAATAATTTAATTAATCTCCATAAAACTAAATTAAAGCCAAAACTTTTTAAGCATTTACCCATTACTTCAAATCAACAATCTTCAAATCATCAAACCATGTAACCGCATCGGCTTTAATCCAAAGGCCAACTTTGCCGCTGTCCTTGAATGTATCGTCTTTCACATCAAGGAATTTTTTACCGTCATAAAAACACTCGATATGGTTTCCGATCATCCTGATTTTGATTTTATGCCACTCCCCTGTAGGAATATCAAACCTTGCACTTGCCAACTGTTTCCGGTTTCCGTCCACCACTTTATAAACCCGGTAATTGTCCTCCAATGGGTTGGCACGCGCAACATAGTAATTATCGGCATCCCGGTAACGCCACACCGGGCCGCCCCCCTGGTCTTCTTCCCCTTTCACACCTTTAAAATCCACTTCGATTTCCAAATCCTTATAATCCGTTTCGTCTTTCACGATCACATCAAAATGGTAACCGCCGTTTTTTTGTGAAACCTGGGCCAGCACTTTATTGTCCTTGTCCTCCACAATTTCCCATTTCCCAAGGCCGCCTTTGCCCGTATATCCGTTTGACCAACCAACGGGCATTTCCCCTGTTTTTGAATCATCAAAACCAATCAGGGTTTCGCTTAGGTTTTGTTCCTGGGGTTCTGGTGTCGAAACCGTTTTGCCGTTATCGGTATTTACTGATTTCCCATTGCCATCCGCTGAGGAAGAATTGGTGCAGGCAATCATCATTGAGATTGCAATTGCAAAAATGATTTGTTTTTTCATAATATGATTTTTTAGTATTAATTGTTTCAGGATTTCTAAACCATAAAAGGCATATAAGCTCATATAAGTCCAACTTTTATTTCCTTTTATGACTTTTATGGTTCAATTTAAAATTTCAATAAATTCTTTAACATATTCACTTTCTGAATTTAATAAAACTGATAATTAAGCTTTAGTTATTGATTTTATAACCATAAAAGGAACAAAAGAGCATATAAGTTTGTGGTCGCTCTTTAATAACGAGAGGCATAAAAAACCTTTTCTTATATTTTCTTTTATGTCTTTTTTATTTTCATGATTTGATTTTCAAGATCAGTTATTGGTTTTTTTCAACCAAAAGGGCATAAAAGTTTGGGGTCGCTCTTTAATAACGAGAGGCATAAAAAACCTTTTCTTATATTTTCTTTTATGTCTTTTATAGTTCAATTCTATATTTCAATAAACTCTTTAACATATGTACTATCTGATTTTGATAGATCATCTGAATTTCCATAAAAATCTATTTTCCCATTATTGAGCAAAAGGATTTTATCACTAAGTTCAAGGGCTTCACGGTGATCGTGGGTGATATAAAACACAGTCACATTTCTCTCTTTCATCAGTTCCCTTACTTTCAAACGGATTTGCTTTTTCAGTTTCACATCGAGGTTTGCCATGGGTTCGTCCATCAAAAGGATTTTCGGCTTTAAGACCCAAGTCCGTGCAAGTGCCACCAATTGCTGTTGACCACCTGAAAGCCGATTGGGGTATTTATCTTTCAATCCTGAAATATCAAACTGCTGGAGTACCTCATCCACAATTGCCCTATAATTGTTTTCCTTATTTACTTTCAATCCAAAAGCAATATTTTGGAACACGGTAAAATGAGGGAACAAAGCCAAATCCTGAAAGATGAAACCGGTATTTCGTTTCCGTGCCGGGATCAGGATTTTATTTCCTTCGTTCGCTTTTTCACCATTAATATGAATTGTCCCGTTGTCCAACTTATCCAATCCAGCAAGCAAACGGATCAGCGTTGTTTTGCCACTACCTGATTTGCCAAGAACAGAAATCAAGGAATTGCCCTTCACAGAAAAGGAAATATTATCCAAAACAGTAAGCGCTCCAAAGCGTTTTGTGCAATTCTCAAATTCTATTATTGGCTTCTTTTCCATTGTTGATCGATCAATATTTTTCTTCCTCCCATCATAATGGCAACAAGGCTTAACGTAAACAGCAGTGCAACAAGACACATTCCACTTATTGTGGCCTGGGGCGCATTTGCCATCAGCGTAAAAATCCGTACGGGCAATAATGAAGTCCCCGGGGGATAAACCATGATTACCGTTGTAAGCTCGGCAACACAAAAAATCAAAATTACAAAAAAGGATGTAAAAAGTGCATCTGCAAGAAGGGGAAACGTGATTTTGCGAAAAGTATAGAATGGTGAAGCACCCATCAGGATGGCCGCTTCCCGAAAGGAATCGGGGATTTGCAATAAGCCTCCCGAAATTATTTTTTGTGAAACAAAAAGGAAGCGGGCAACAAATGCGACGATGATTATGAGCGATGTGCCGTAAACAAAATTCAACATGGGCGTATTGTAAAACTTCACAAGCGCAATGCCCGTAACGATTGCAGGGATGGCAAACACGAACAGCAATATGGAATCAATGGCTTTGATTTTATACTTCACGCTCATTAACGCAAAAGAAAACCCCAGAAATGTCACAAGCATTGCGCCCAAGAAAGATAAAAGCAGGCTGTCTTTTAAGGCGGGCAATAAAAGCTCAACAATGCCAAAAAAAGAGATGTTATCACTACTTAACCATTGCGCCACAAGCATTGTGATAGGTAGAAACACGACAAATATAATATAAGCAAAACCAATAATCAACCAAATGCTTTTGTTTTTAAGGGAAATTGTTAGTTGCCGGAACGATTTTTTCCCAAAGGAAACAAACGGGGCTTGTGACAAATAATAATTCTCAGGAAGAATCAACAGCAAACAAATGGCAGTAAGGATAAGTGCATAGGATATGGCCGAAGAATAATTGTAAAAGGCGGTAAATTGCGTGAAAATTTCCGTGGTGAATACATTTACCGAAAGATAAGCCGGAACGGCAAATTCGGAAATCGTTAAAATAAAGATCAGGATGAAGGACGAAAACAAAGCCGGTCGTATAAGTGGCAGTATAATTTCCAGGAACAAGATTTTGTAATCGGTCATCATCAAACCCGCCTCTTCAATGGATGCAGAGATATTTTTCAAACTCCCTGAAATAATAAAAGTTGCCAGCGGAACATAAATAGTTGACAGGATAAAAACCACAGCTGGTAAACCATAAACCAGTTTTTTTGAAATGCCGAGGAAAAGCCATACATCCGTCCAGGCCACAGTAACAATATAAGGTGGCAACAACAAAGGGAGCAGTAACAGAAAAAACAGAGTTTTTTTAAAAGGGAGGTCGGTTTTTGTAAAAAGAAATGCAAAACAACAACCGACAACCACCGAAATCAGGCTTACCAATGTGGAAATAATTACACTGTTCAGAATGCTCAGAAGAATGCTTCGTTGAAAAACACCACTGAAATTAGCTAACGTAAATTCACCTTCGACAAACAATGAACTAAATACCAAAGATACCAAGGGCAGCAAAACGGCTGCGCCAAAAACGACCGCTGCAAACCAGATTATGTATTTTGTTTGTTTGCTCAATTTAATTATTGTTGCTTATTTCAATTTTCGTTCTTCTAAAACTTTTTCCAAGGTTTTATTATTTTTAGAACTATTAACTAATTTGAAAACAAAAAACAAAGG
>JAADJA010000198.1 GCA_013151015.1 Chlorobiota bacterium | reverse complement strand
GAAAGCTGTGGAAGTTGTTTTTTGTGATTCGCATGGCTATATCTGGTTTGGCACTTTTGATGATTCCCCTCTTTTAAGATATAACCCAGCAACCGGAAAATTCAAATCGTTTTCGGAAGAAAACGGATTGGTGAGCAATTCGGTCCTTACCATTGCCGAAGATAAAAATGGCTTGGTTTGGTTTGCTACTCTTGGGTTAGGGGCTTCGAGCTACACATATCCGCAAAATGGGATGCCCGGGAAGTTTGAGATATATACCGAAGATAAAGGACTTGGCAGCGACAATATATGGGTGATACAAAGCGACATTTTTGGAAACCTATGGTTTGGATGTGATAATACCGGATTGACAAAATATGATGGAAAGACATTTGTTAATTTCAATGAAAAGGATGGCCTGACCAATTTAAGTCCGGGCGCCATTTCGGCCGATAGTAAAAACAATATTTGGATAGCCAGCATCGGTGGTGGTATTTTCAAATATGACGGACAGCGGTTTAAGAATTATACCGTTGCAGATGGTTTGAGTTCAGATAGCCCTTTTAGTATTATTTGTGACAATAATGATGTAATTTGGGTCGGAACCAATTCGGGAATCGACAGGATAGATCCCGTAACCGAAAAAATTAAGCATTACGGTAAACATGAAGGGTTCTTAGGGATCGAAAACAATCAGAATGCCGTGTGCAAAAGCCATGATGGGGTTCTTTGGTTTGGGACAATGAAAGGTGTTGTCCGTTTTGATCCCTCAAAAGACAAGCCCAATACTACCCCGGCGGTTACCCTCATAAAGAAGATCAAGCTCTTCCATAGCGATTTTGATTACAGCCTTTATTCTGATTCCATTGACCCTAAAACACTCCTTCCCGGAAATTTGGTTTTGCCTTATAACAAAAACCACCTCACCTTTGAGTTCGTTGGGGTTTCGATGACTTCGTCCGATCGGGTGAGGTACAAATATATGCTCGAGAATTTTGACGATGGCTGGAACCCCATTACCGCTTCTGGCATTGCCACTTATACAAATACACCTCCCGGCGATTATGTTTTTAAGGTAAAATCGAGTAATAGCGATGGGGTTTGGAACGATTATCCCGTGGAGTTTCATTTTTCTGTTTTGCCCCCATTTTGGAAAACATGGTGGTTTTTGACCCTGGCCGGGGTGTTTGTTTTTGGTGTAATTTATCTGGTTTATTATTTCAGGTTGAGGAGTATCAAATTACAAAAAATGAAGCTGCAAAAGTTGGTGGACGAAAAGACAAAGGAGTTGAGCATTGAGGCACACGAACGAAAAAAAGCACAGGAGAAAGCCGAAAAGGCCGATAAACTGAAAACCACTTTCCTTGCGAACATGTCGCATGAAATACGAACCCCCGTAAGTGCAATTATCGGTTTTAGCGATTTGTTGAAAGATGGTGGCCTCAGTAATGGGGAAAAGGAACAATACCTTGGTTTTATCTCCCGTGGAGGTCAGAATTTATTGAACCTGATCAATGATATTATCGATATTTCAAAGATAGAGGCAGGCCAGATACGGATCGAAAAGGAAGATTTCAGGTTGAACTCGCTTTTGTCGGAAATTTATACCACGTTCCTTGAGGAAAAAAACAACAATGGTAAAGTCGATGTCGAACTTAAACTTGTGAAAGGGATTGTCACCAATGACTTCAAGATACATTCCGATCCTTATCGCCTGCAGCAAATTTTGGTAAACCTCCTGAGCAATGCCCTTAAATTCACCGATAAGGGATATATCGAATTTGGCTACAACCTTAATTCCGACAGGCAGTTGTTGTTCTTTGTAAGGGATACGGGAGTTGGTATCCCCGTTGAAATGCGTAAGGTTATTTTTGACAGGTTCAGGCAGGTGGAAGAATCTTATACGAAAAACAAACAAGGAAGGGACCGGACTTGGACTGGCCATCTCGAAGAAACTCACAGAATTGCTTGGTGGAAAGATCTGGGTTGAAGCAAACGAAAAGAAGGGCTCTTCATTTTACTTTAGGATACCGATGAACGGGATACATTCCGATGAGGAAATCGATGATTTGCTCGACAATGGTATTGAAGATATTTCACTTGAGGGAAAAACCATCATGGTTGTGGAAGATGAAGATTCAAACTATGTTTTATTGGATAAGATACTGACAACGAGAAAGGCAAAGGTTATTATCGCAAACAACGGACAGCAAGCGATTGATATCATCAGTAGAAACGGAAGGAAAATCGACCTCGTGCTGATGGATATAAAGATGCCGATTGTCAACGGTTATGAAGCCACGAAAAGGATAAAGGAAATTAAGTCAGGTTTGCCAATAATTGCACAAACCGCTTTCAAAACAAGTGGTGAAAGGGAACGTTGCCTGAAGGCAGGTTTCGATGATTATGTATCAAAGCCCTATGACAAGAAAATCCTAATGTCGAAAATCAATAAGTGGATTTGAATACCAACTTCCTGAATTGCCTTTCATTCCATAAATCCATCATCTCCTTAAACTCCTTATAAGAAGAGACCGGGATTTCTTTCTGTGAAATTTCAATGGAGCGTATAATCCTGACTTCATTTCCATTTTGCGAAATCCCGACCAATACGCTTCCAAAGTCATTTTTCAGTTCTGGTTCTGTTTTCTCAACAGGGTTGATCAAATTCACATTTTCGGGAAGCTGGATCGTAATATCATAACTTTCGGAAATCAATGTGGGGATCTGCAGGCTTGAATTCCGGTTGTCCAAAAGATAATTCATGTGCCAGCTGTCAATGCCCTGTTTGCACGAAGGAAGGGTGAAAAACGAATAGTCCTTCTGATTGTTCATGGGAGAGTTTTTCTCAATCGTATAACTAATTTCTGTCCGAAGTTGCCCCAGGTTATTAATACCGGATTTTTTTATGCCTTTTCCTGAAATATCCCCAGAAAGTAGTTTTTTCGCCGAGGCGGAATCTTTCTTTATTCGAAACCAGGGATTCGGTTCGCCACTGATAACCAATTTGATCTGCCCCTTGAATTTGAGTGAATCCTCAAATTTCAAATCACCCGTTAATTTGATTTTGTTATCGACATCTTCAATTTTTTCAATTCGCAATGGTTTTTCCGGGTTGAGGGCAAAAACGGTTTTTCCTCCCAAATTATATATTTGGTTTTGCGAAGAAATATGAGTGGCCGATAAATACAATTGTTTGGTTTCCCGTGGGTTTGCCTGGACGAGAAATTGATTTTCCGGGAAAATTCCCCCTATGCTGTCATTGAAAAACAAATTGGGGGTTGCCATAACAACTTCGGCATTTATTCCGCTTTCCCTCAACAGGGCAACGAGTAAAATTGATTTTTCAAGTTGGGTGCCACCGTTGCTATTAAAAACCTCGATTGCCGTACGGGCTTTATATCCCGAATAAGATAAAGGGACGGGGTAATAGTTTATGTCATTGGCGACAATTTCCTGGATTTTGAGGGCAAGGTCGATATCATCGCCAACATCTTTTTCTTGCACCTTCCACAACTTTCTTCATGTCCTCGTCCACCTTATATTGAAAAGCTTCCTGTGCGGTAAATGATTTATACATCTCTTGCATGTTGACCGTACTATAGAAAATCCACGGTTGATCTGTTCCTGTGGAAGGGGTAAATGTTTCATGTGCACCCGTTTTGGAACCAAGGCCTTTGAAAATAAACTGGTAAGTTTTCCTGCCATCCATCTCGGCAACCTTCGGGCTTGTTCGGATATTCAATACTTCATAGTTGAAGTTCACATTTCCGGGAATCGAGAATGAAATAGTTTCTTCGTTTATTGGACTCTTTTCCTTTATTGCTTCCATTCCCGACAATGACGGATAATAACCGGCTTTTGTGTGGATGGTGTAGTCGAGTTCCACAACGGCATTTGTTTCCAATCCGGCATGTGTCACCACCATTTCACGAAGATGATTGTAGGCTGGAGCATTGGATGCAAATCCTGGCAATACTTCGTTGAAAGCATTTTCGGGGTTTGTGATTATGGTCCCGTCTTCCTGTTCTGTTTTTGAAAGGTTAATGGTCAGTTCCTGGAAATCCGGATCGTAAACAATAAAAGTCTCACCGTACAATCGGTTGAACGCATAAGGGGTAAGGTATTTCATTTTTTTGTAATAATGAAAGTCGATACTGCCATCTTTGTTCAGCGTGTATTCCTTTGTGATTTTTAAATAAACGGCATCGGTCGTGGGTTCTTTCTGTGCCCAAATCGTAATGGCAAGAAATAATACGAATAGGGTGGTCAGGATTTTATTCATGATTTGTTTTTTAACGATTATAATATTGTTTTTCAAACCTTCCGTTTCTCCCTTTGGGGGGAGAAAAAGAGGGGGCTTTGAACAGTAAACAAATTTATTTCATTTAATTAATCTTTGTTTATCGATAAAATGACGGGCTCATTCATAATTGCCTGTTGCATTTTAACGGCTTCGCGAAAAGAGCCCCAATCTTCGGGTTCGTAAACCCGCTTCTTGAATTTCAGGTTTTCCGATACGCTCAGGCTTTTCCCATCGATGGTATAGCCACCTTTAAATGATGCCCCTGTCCCACTCGTCATGGACAGTTCAGGTTGGTATGTTATTTCTGAACCAAAGGGTAGTTCAACTGTTTCGCTCAACATGACCTGGCGTGAACACCGGTCACGGAAATTATATTTTCTTTCTTCCGGCTTCGTATCAAAATAAATATGTGACATTGCCCGCTTGAAAATTCCTGAGACTGCCATTGGCGTAATAATAATCTCATTTTCGGTTACTATGGCGTAGTCAGGTATCCGATATGAAATAACCGCATGAAAAGGGGCTGATTGATAATCCATTGGGTTTCCATAGTCTTGTTTCGCAATCATAATCCTTGGATAGGTTTTTTTGAGCTCTTTCTCCAATGCAGTTCCCCATGCTTCACGGTAGTTGCTGGTATATATCCTGCGAACGGAAGCATCCGACTGTCCTTCGGCATCAATTACGAGCTGCCCTTCCAGGGATCCGTCTTTCATTAGCCTGGAGTTCCCCGTGATTTTGAAATAGTGGTTTTTTGGAGGGGAAATGGGAGTGATCATTAATCCGGCCCCTTCGGGAACGCCCATCAGGTAGTTTTGCTGTTGTTCCAGGCTCGACCATAGTTCCCTTACGAATGGGACCCAGGTCGGGTCAAGCAAATGGTATTTGCCATCCGACATTTTTACTACCGAAACACTATGGTTGAACTGGTCGGCAGGAATGGCATCTATCCGTGAACCCGCCATCGTCATTGCTGCATAGGATTTAAATCCAGCAGCCCGCAACATGGTAATCAGCATTCCGGCCTTATCTTTACAAACCCCACAGCGATCGGAAAAAGTCATTTCCCCTTTGTGCAGGGTGTAGCCTTCTCCACAGCCCATCGAAATCCCTGAATAACGGATATTGTCCGCAACCCAGTGGGTGAGGAGCGAAACCGAATCCATTTCATTTTTTGCACCTTTAAGGATTTTGTCCACTTTGGCAGAAATGGCCGGTGTGGTTTCAAAGCTTCCATAATCTTCGTTCACACTATAAAACCAAAGTGATTTGGCTTTCCAGTCCGGACTTGTTGACATCAACAATTTCGTAAATTCATCGGAAGCAGCAACCATGTGGGGTTCGCGTTTGGGCTGGTCATAATCTTTTTTCGTGAAGGTATAAAGCCACTTATCACCATTGGGGATTATTGATGACATTACCTCGCCATTATAAACCTTGTACTGCATGAACTTATCCTTTGGAATACCCACCTGATAAACCTTTTCCAGAACAGGCTGTGAACTCCAGAACTCCACAATGTCATAATATTGCCCTTTCATGGGTGGGATGTATTTGCTGTCGTCGCCCTCATCACTGAGCAGGGCATAGGTAAAGCCTTTCCTGAAAAGGGACACTTCAATGGCATCACCCGTCTCAAGCCTTCCCACCTCAATCATCTTTTCGCTTGCGCCCCAGTAAATAGCGCGGGCCGGGGCAGGGTAATCCATGACTTTCGACATGTCCAGTTTTTCTATCTTGCCGGATTTCCTGTAAATATTCACTTGTTTGATTTCTACATAGGCCGAAAGCGGATCGTAACCAAACCTTACCGTTGCATTGGACTTGGCGTCCTTTGGGTTGAGGATTTTTATCAATTTATGGATATTCACATAACTCAGTCCCGATTCCCGCACATCCACATGTGTGCTATCGAAAATCATCAAGGTGTTTTTGCCGGGATAATCTTTTTGGTTCCCCGATTTCTTGATCAGGCTTTGAATATCTGGGCTCGCCCATAAAGAAATAGCTGAAAAAAGAAAGGCAATAATGAGAATTGGTTTTGTTTTCATTTGCATAGATTTATTGTTGATAGATTGCCAAAGGCTTCATACTTGTTTGTCATATTATTTATTTGTCGTTTTTTAACTATTTCCCAGTAACCGCCTTTTGCAGGGCCTACTCGTCTCAATAGTTCTTTCCCCTTTGGTTTTTCAATGTCCTTTAAACGCTTTTTTTGCTAATATTGATGTTGTTGGCCATTTCATTAATATGTCATCTGATTGTTCTTTTCGATAAGTACAAGTATCTTCCTTTCGTTTTCACCTATCCTTTCACTGGAATTGAAATCATCTTTATTTACTGGGGTTTTCTGGAAAGCTCCTGAATTACTGCCATCATTAATTATCGTAAAGAAAGTAAACTCATCATAATCAAATATCAATGCGGGAAAGCCGGCTTTTTTCATTGCATTGTTCATCCTGATAATCCCTGTCCCCATTTTTTCGACATATTTGGTTCGGGCAAGAAGTGAGGCAATAAGCGTATTCCGGGTTTTACTTATTTCGGCCTTCTTTTTCATGTTTATTTAACACGTTTCATTTTAAAATAAGCGGTCATCAAGCTTGAGCATTCCTTTTCCATCAGTCCACTTTCCAGTTTGGTTTTAGGGTGTAAGATGTTTGGGTTAACAGTCGAGAAGCCTTTTTTCGGGTCATGGGCACCAAAAACAATTTTTCCGATACGTGCCCAATAGGCGGCCCCGGCACACATAATACATGGTTCGATGGTGACGTAAAGGGTGCATTCTTCCAGAAATTTTGCACCAAGGTAATTGGATGCCGAGGTGAACGCCTGCATTTCGGCATGGGCAGTTGCATCCGTCAACCTTTCGGTGAGGTTATGGGCCCGGGCGATAACCTGATCGTTGCAAACTATCACGGCCCCAACGGGGACTTCATCAAGTTCAAAGGCCTTTTGAGCTTCTTTCAAAGCCTCTTTCATAAAATACCCATCGGTAAATACGGATAAAACCATACTTTGAAATTTGTTCCAAAGATAGGGAATTAGTATCTTAATTCTAATATTCTTGTATTATTTGGCAAAAAAACACAAAGTTCAATCCCGAAGCTTCTGGACAAAAAAACAAAGCTGGCCTTGCCGCCCGCTTGCCGGAACGGGCAGGGCATACGGATAATCCCCAATGAATAATGATCAAAAATCAATGCAGGTTTCGAATTTGTTATTTGAGATTTTGGTATTTATCCGCCCGGACTGTCGGGCGGGTTTGAAGTCTATAATTTGTTCTTTGTCTTTTCTGGTTTATTCAGTTAGGTTTTACGAAGAGGCTTGATTTTATTTGGGATATGTCTTGAAATAAAAAATGGCCTTTGAAATTTTCCAAAAGCCATTTTCTATTTGTTGTTTTATGATGTGGCTATTCCCCAAAGGCAAAAATAAGTCCGGCCAAGAAATCGCCTTGAAGGATTGGGACGCCTGCCCCGACACCCATTCCACTGCCTCCTGTTCCGGCATATAGGCTGACCCCCTGAAAATAAAGCGGCATCAGCAGCCTTGCCTGCAAGCGAATGCCAATACGGTCGGAAAGCCAAAATTTGGCCCCACCGCCAAGGGTAACCGAAAAACGCCAGGTTTCGGCAATGTTCACATCCGAAGGTGTGAATTGTACCGCTCCAAGTGTAAATTCACCAAAAGGAACAACTGCGCCCCCTTTTGGAAATTCCCTCACGCCACCAATCTGATAATAATTAATGTTGAGGTTAAAACTCCCCCTTAGGAACTCATAGCCATAATAAGGCCTGAAATCCGCTGATGTTTCCATATGGGTCCACATAAATTCAAAGCGTGTATCTGGTGCAAGGGCAGTACTTGCAGCCAATCCATAGTTCATTTGGTCCTTGACCTTAAGGTCGCCCTCGTACATCCTCAATTTCCCGCCAAATTGGTAACCGATCAAAGGGGTCAATTCAAATTTGCCTTGCGCAGATAATGAACCGGGTGCGACCAATAAAAAGGTCAGTGCAATTATACCTGTAATTTTATATATGATTTTCATGTTGTCTTTATTAGTAGTTATTTCGATATCGTATTATTGACAATTAATCGCCCCATGCAAAACCGACACTTAGGCCAAACCAGGAATATGCCGGTGCTGAATTGGTTTTCAAGGCATAATTATACCTCATGCTGATATTGAATTGGGTTGTCATCGAAACGGGAAGCAGTATCCCTACTTCGGGGGAAACCCCAAAATGCCAAACCCGCTCTTCCAAGGCCCATGTCCCTACTTCAGTGCGTTTGTTTATTTTATATGCACCCAGTCCCCCGCCAAGGTAAACCCTTGGTGAATATTCATCTTCGCCAAGGTAATAATGTGCCTGGGCCAAAAGTGGAAAGGCGTTGATATACCGGTACTGGTTTCCTGTAACGGTCAAAGAACCTTGTTCATAGGTGGCTCCCCTTTGTTCTTCATAAAACGTTGACCAGCTGAAGAGGCCCCCAACGGTAACATTGTCGGTAACAAATGCCCTTCCTTCAAAGGTAAACCCCCTGAAGCTCGTACTTCCAATATATTTGCCCATGTCGCCTGTGGCAAACCCCATGGTATAATCAATGGTATAAATCGATCCTTGCGAATACCCTGCTGTAGCGAGGAAAACGGCTAAAATTGTTGTGGCTATAAATTTCATTATTTTCATATTTCAAGTGATTAATCGGGTTTTTTTTATTTAAGGTAAGGTGATTGTTTGAATGCCTGGTCGATCCCTTTTGTGATCCTGTCCTTGGTAGTGGATCCTGTGGTGCCAAGCAAGCCGTTCAGTGCACCTTCCCATTCCACATAAACTGTTTCGGATTCTTCATCCGATTTTTCGGGGTCGAACAGTCGCCAGTGGACCGTGCCTGTTGTGTATGATGTTACATATGTTCCGCCATACCAGGGATAGCCCCATCCGTATCCAGGATAGCCCCAGTAATCGCTGCTTTTCCAGTACCATCCCCAGCCCCAACCCGGGTACCAGGGGTAACTATATACGTTGTAGTTGGTGATTTCTGCAACGGTCATTACAATGGCCACATCGGGTTCAACAGATGATGTTGAATCAAGGCGTTCCCAACCAATTGCACTAAAATTCCTTACCATTTCATTAATGATATACGAGTCGAATGCCGTTGATGGTTCTGTCCCATCTTCAACAATATGCTGTATGGAATCGGAAAGGAAATAGCTGTTGACGCTGTTGAAATCATAATTTTCATCATAATTCGTAACGATAATATCTGTGTCGGTGGTATATTCGGCACCACCCGGATAACAAGAAGATAGTGCAAATACGATTGCCACCAGAGCTCCAATCTTTGTGAAGGCTTTGTTCATTTTCATTGTACTTGATTTTTTAATTTGTTATAACTCTTGCTTAAATATGCGGCTGCAAAGGTAATTGTTTTACCGCACTGTTAAATTTGAATAATTTAATCAAAGCACAAAACAATTTTACCTTTTCTTTGTTCATTGGTTAAATTTGAAAACTATGCATACTTTTATCCATTACACTCATATTTTAGGGATTATGTTTCTCATGGGTTCCTTGTTCTCAGAATACATGATTGCGAAAATAAAAACGAACGGGGATAGCATCCGTATGTTGTCCATTGCCAATTCAATATTTTTGATAAGCCTGGTTATTGTACTTGTTAGCGGCTTGTTCCGTTGGTTCATGTTTGGAAAAGGAAGTGATTTTTATATGACCAATCCTTTTTTCCATACCAAGCTTACCCTGTATGTTATCTTGGCAGTAATTGCATTTTTGCCGGGCAGGAAAATCAATAAATGGAAAAGGCAATTTAATGAAAGCGGTTCTGCCCAAATAGGTGAAAAGGATTTAAAATCCCTGTTCTTGATTTTCAGGATCGAGTTTGTGCTCCTGCTTATTATCCCTTTGTTGGCCGTTTTGGTTACACGGGGGACCATGGGATAGCAAAGCCCTTTTGGCAATATTTCAGAATCAATAGCATTAATTAGTATTTACTCTTAAAAAAAATCGAAAAATGATTAAAAAAATGATGAAAACAGTTCTAATAGCTGTAATTATGGTTTCGTTTGCATTGACCGGAACGGCCCAGAAAAACCTGGAAAGGATTAGTAAAAACGGTGAACTACGTGTTGGGATGACCGCCACCCAGCCACCATTTTCAATGAAATCCCTTGATGGGTCGATCATTGGCTATGATGCCGATCTTGCCAATGTGTTGGCAGAATCCATGGGAGTTGAGTTGAAAATAGTGGAAACCCCATTCCCCGATTTGATCCCTGCACTCGAAAGAGGGGATATTGACATCATTATGTCAGGTATGACCATTACCATGGAAAGGAATATGAAAGTTGCTTTCGTTGGCCCTTATATCCTTTCTGGAAAATCGATTTTGACACGTTCCCCTGAATTTTCAAAAGCGGAAGAATCTGAACAGTTCAACACAAATTCTGTTAGGCTCGTTGCTTTAAGGGGCTCTACCAGTGAAACCTATGTCAAGAACGAGATGCCGGATGCAGAAATCACCCTTGTGGACAATTATGACGATGCAGTGAACATGCTTATCGATAATAAAACGGATATCATGGTGGCCGATTTCCCGATTTGTGCCTACGAAGCCCTTGTACATCCCGAAAAAGGCCTGATTACCATAGCCCAGCCTTTGACCATCGAACCTATTGGCGTGGCCATTTCCCCCGATGACCCTTTGTTGCTGAACCTTGTGGGAAACTATATGAGCTCCCTTGCAATGATCGGGGTTTTGGATGCCCTTGAGGCAAAATGGTTTGAGTCAGGTGACTGGCTTGGTCTCGTGAAAGAATAGTCCTGCGTTGAAGATAATACAAAAGAGGGAATGTTGATTTGGACATTCCCTCTTTTTGCGTTTGGTATTTGGATGTTTTTCCTAATTGGAAATAGAGCCCTGGGAGTTTTCTTTGTTGATAAATTGGAATTCGGGATGAAAAGCTTCCTGAAATGATTTGGGGTTTTTTCTGCTTTTTTAATTTATCAATATACGAATCCCTCTAAATATCCTTTTCATGGTACACTCGGCATTGGAGATGAAAACAATTGTCCCCTTGAAAATGTGAAATTCCGTGATTACGCCGTCCCTTCCGGGGAAGATGATTTTTCTATCGATTATGCTATTGATGGATCGGTGTTCCCCTTGGTGGTTGGCCATTATAAACCTAACAGGTTGGGTATTTATGATGCAATGGGCAACGTGGCCGAAATGACTAATGAACCTGAAAAGCAAAAAGGGGGCAGTTGGGACAATTTTATTGAAGAGTGTGCAGTTGACAATTTTCAGCATTTCGAAACCCCGGATCCACGAGTTGGGTTCAGGCTTTTTATGGAAGTGCTTGAATATTAAAAAGAACTACAAAAAAGGGATTAATTGTCCTGAAGGTAAATGATCTTCCCCGAAATCATGTTATTGTTGGATTCAAGGGTGTAAAAGTAAACCCCGTTTGCAACTTTCAACCCTGAGTTATTGGTCCCGTCCCAACTTACTGATTTATCTCCTGCAGTCTCTTTTCCGTTGATAAGTTCTTTGATCGGTTTCCCTGAAAAATCCCGGATACGTAGGGATACATGTGAATTTTCAGAAAGGGTATATTGGATTCTTGTGTTGGAACCAAAAGGGTTGGGAGCAACACTCTTTACCGTGGCAATACTTTTAGCATGATTTGCAAGCCCGTTGGCCGCAAATATTTCCATCATCGCTTCGCCTGTTGCTTTTGCAGGGTCGATATCCATAACATGGGAAGCCGTCACGGCCATATCAGGCGTGTAGCGGTTTTGATAGGAAACAAAGTTTTTCTTGATATCCGGTCCTATGGCAAGCAGTTCGATATGCCGGCACCCATCGCAACCATCTCCATGGCCACTAAAACCGCCATGTTGGTCATCGTGGCGACCGTGGTCGTTGGTCACGAGCATTGTGGTGGCATCTTTATAAAATGGGTCGGTCTGGATAGCATTCCACAGAACCCCAACAAGGCTGTCTGCGGTTTTAATGGCCCCAATATAATTTGACCATATCCCTGAATGCCCTTCATGGTCAACATCGGCAAAATAGACCCAAAGGAAATTTGGGTGATGCTCTTCCATGACCAGCAAAGCTTGTTCGGCCACATCCTCATCTGTTTCCCCAACACTATTAAATGTAGGCCAATAGTCAGGGCCGTAATCTACGTCAAAACTCGGGAGCCAAAGGCTTTCAATTTCTTTCAAAATGTAATAGCAATCTTCTGCCGGGGCATTTTTGTCTTTTCGGTAATACTCAAAAATGGAGGGGAGGACAGAATATTGGGTTTCATGCCCTTCATAAATTGTATCGACAACACCTGTCCATGCACCGCACCACAGGGCCGGTATTGCACGTGAAGTATAGGTTTGCCCATCGTTATAAAAATTGTCGATCATGGTCCCTTCATCTGCAATTTCCCACATTTTTGGTGTGTAAGCCCGGGTGGTATCGCCCAGTGTTTCCGAATAGCGGGCACCGTCGATAATAACGATAACTATCTTTTCACCTTCCTCGGCAAACGAAAATAAACTGTTTACAAGAAGGATCAGGATAAACGTGATTTTCAATTTATGTATCATGACTTTTGTTTTTTGCGAAGGTAAAAAAGAAACCCGATAATCATCAATTATCGGGTTTCTTTTACATCAGGCCGATTTGAAATTTATCAACCAGCCTCCATATTTTCAGCTCCGGGCAACATGCCCACCAGCTTTTGTGGATCGTGGATCAATACAGGGATATGCTGTGGGCAAATCCACATGTTTTTTTCTTGGAAATGTAGTTGGACCAAAGGGATTTCGTTTTCTCCCCGTTTACAAAAAAGGCAATGTTTGTCGTTTGTTGAACTCATGTTTTTATTTATTTTATAAATGGTTATAGACTATCCAAACAAGAAAAGAATAAGATTGTTCAGAAAGAAACCATCTGTCGCAATTTGATTTTATATCAGGAATTTCGACAGATGGCAAAACTAAGATTTTGAAGAACTAATATTTAGTGCATTTTTTAAAAAAAAACTAAACTTTTCCAAAGGCACTGTTTAATCCTTTTTGCCATAAAGGCCATTATAAACAATGCCTCCCAACACGCCCCCTACAATTGGGGCGACCCAGAACAACCATAATTGGCTCAAGGCCCAACCTCCAACAAACAATGCCGGGCCGGTACTTCTTGCCGGGTTCACGGATGTGTTTGTAACGGGAATGCTGATCAGGTGGATAAGGGTAAGTGCCAAGCCGATTGCAAGCCCGGCGAACCCGATCGGGGCCAGTTTGTCAGTTGCGCCCATAATGATAAATATGAACATAAATGTCAAAACGATTTCGATTAGCAAAGCTGCGGTCATCGAATATCCGTCAGGTGAATGTTCCCCATATCCATTGGAAGCAAATCCATTGTCAAGCGTGAAGCTTGCCTTGCCGCTGGCAATAAGATAGAGGGTGCCGGAAGCCACGATTGCCCCAAGTACCTGTGCAATGATGTAGGGGAGCAGTTCTTTGCCCGAAAACCTGCCACCGGCCCAAAGGCCAAATGAAACAGCCGGATTGAAATGTCCTCAGGAAATTGGGCCAACAGCATAAACCATGGTCAATACCGTTAATCCAAATGCAAGGGACACGCCCACAAAGCCAATCCCCAGTTCGGGATAACCTGCGGCAAGCACTGCGCTTCCCGTGCCCCCAAATACCAGCCAGAACGTACCGAAAAACTCGGCAGAAAGTTTTTTTGTCATACTCATAGTAATTCCTCCTTATGATTCGTGAATAAATAAAATGAACGTTTACTGCTTCTTTCTCTAAAAGCCAATGTTACAAAAAACCATCTGGCACAATATAGAAGCAGTTAATGCCGAAAAGATTGGTTAATCGAATTTATATGAACAATCTGATTCGGTATGATTTTTCTGGATTTCCCGAAAAGGTTTTGGGCAAATTTAAGTAAAAAAAAACGAGTGTTCAATTTTAATAATTTTAACACCTGTTAATTATTTAGTGTTCTCTAAAAATTCAAATATCAAGGCTTTCAAATTTTTTAAGGCTCGATTTTACTAACGTAAATGAGTGTCTTGAAAAATTTGAGTAACGCAGGGATTTGGGGTTTTAGAGGTTACTATAACTCCTTAACAAAACACCTCCGTCTTTTATGCTGGATATGTTCGTAATTTTTCCAGTTGGCAATCACATTGTGGTTGGTCTCGAAAATACCCGTAGTTTCCATTTGGTCAATGCCCTGCTTCATCATCTCCTCCTGTATCTCGGCAAATAAGATGACCGCGGCGCCCGAATTATGGTATTCGTGAACGACACCTGTAAGCAAAAGGTCGATCACTTCAGGTTTTTTAAGGGCTTTCATGATATGGGTAATCCCCAGGGGGAATAATTTGCCTTTTGCCTTTTGCATGGCTTTGGAAAGGGAAGGCATGGTAATGACAAAGGCCACAATTTTCTCGTTTTTCAAGATAATGCGCACATATCTTGGATTGATAATTTCAAAGTATTCATCAATATACTTTTTGGCCAGTTCATCGTTGATGGGCGACACATACGGCAGTTCCTGAAATGCATCATTGAGTATTTTGAAAATCCTGCCACCGTATTCTAATAATTCTGATTTTTTTTCAAACTTCAAAACCTCAAAACCATATCTTCTCTTGATTAACCTCGAGCCCCTAACCCCTTTGTTTACTACAGTTTCATTGAGTGTTAGCCTGAATTCAACCCAGTCGTTTTCTTTTTTGTAGCCCAATTCGGAAATGTGTCCGTGATAATAGTCTTTATGGTAAACCGATGCAATGGAGGGCAAATGGTCAAAGCCTTTGATCAAAAGCCCTTGATGGTCGAGGTTGGTGAAACCAAGTGGGCCGTGCGCAAATTCCATCCCTTTTTCCCGCAACCAGTTTTCTGCAACAGCAAACAATTCCCTCGATACTTCTTTGTCATCAATAAACTCCATTCGGGTAAACCGGCCCATTTTTTTGCTTATCTTTTCATTGTAATCCTCATTGATGATAGCACCGATACGGCCAACACATTTCCCGTCTTTCCATGCCGTCCAGAATTTGCTATCATAGATTTTCAGTGCGGGGTTGGTTTCATCGGAATAGGTTTTGCGTTCCTCCTTAATGATGGGTGGTACCCACATTTTGTCATCCTTGTAGATTTTAAATTGAAGACCGACAAAATCCTTTACATCCTGTGAACTTATTACCTCTTTTATTTGTATCATTGTATATGGTTTAAAGCAGTTTTTACACTATGCAAAGATAAATCAACGAACAATACCATTTTGGATTTTTCGCTTACATTTGTAAAAGAAAACACTTTCTGGATATTAAAATCAAATAAAATGAAGAACAAATCCAATTTATCCTTTATAGTGCTTTTTGGGATAGCGTTCCTGATGGTGATTGCCTCATGCAAAAAAGACAAGGAGGATGATAATGGTCAAAACAACCTGGAAAATCAGTTTTCCGTCACACTTGATTATGGGGGTACCTATGATTATTTTTGGGTTGTTTTGTGTAATTTGGAAGGGACTGAAATACTTGATTATAAGAAATTGGAAGGGATTGGCACTGCAGATATGATTTCTGGCGTCTGGGCCTTTTATCAAAGCAATGAAACTGAAACGATTGATGTTTTTTGGTATGTTCATGGAAATTACAATCTCAACAAAATTAGGAAACCCGCCTTGCCTCAAGAGATATTGGATGACATAGGGGATGGGATCAATTCACTTGAACCAAGCTCTGTTTATTTTTCTGATTATAATACAACATCAAACTTCGTTGATTTGGTCAATAGGTTTACAATTACTGATGTTCCTGTCAATCAGAATTATGATGCGTATTATAGAGGGTCATTTTCCCTAAACAATAATATGCATTTTAATTCTAATGGGACTGATATTGCAAGGCAGATGTATTGGGATCTGGATGAATGGCATTAATTTAAAATGAATTGATAAGAACAATAGCTAAATGAGAGCCAACATACACAACATATTAAAAAACCGTATCCTTGTCCTTGACGGGGCAATGGGGACGATGATCCAGCAATATAAACTGGATGAAAAGGATTACCGGGGCAAACGTTTTGCCGATTACCCATATGATTTGAAAGGCAATAACGATCTTTTGTCATTGGTGCGCCCCGATATTGTCCAAAACATCCATGAAGCCTATTTTGAAGCAGGCGCCGATATTGTGGAGACCAACACTTTTAATGCGACTTCCATTTCCATGGCCGATTACCATATGGAGGATTTGGTCATTGAAATTAATGTTGCTTCCGCAAAAATCGCAAAGGCCGCTGCCGATAAATACACCAAACTTACTCCTGATAAGCCCCGTTTTGTTGCAGGTTCCATGGGGCCGACCAACAAAACCACTTCCTTGTCGCCCGATGTCAGCAACCCGGGTTTCCGGGCCGTGACTTTCGATGATTTGTATGTGGCCTATAAAGTACAGGCAAAAGCATTGATGGATGGAGGCGTGGATTTGCTGCTGATCGAAACCATTTTTGATACGCTAAACGCCAAAGCCGCCTTAATGGCCGTGGCCGATTTGCAAAAGGAAACCGGGAAAAAAATCCCCATCATGGTTTCGGGGACCATTACCGATGCTAGTGGACGCACTCTGAGCGGACAGACTACCGAAGCTTTCCTGAATTCGGTTTCACACCTCGATTTGCTTACGGTGGGACTGAACTGTGCTTTGGGCGCAAAGGATTTAAGGCCTTATCTTGAGGAACTGGCCGATAAAGCCCCTTTCAATGTGAGTGTCCACCCAAATGCCGGATTACCCAATCAGTTTGGTGAATATGAGGAAACGCCCGAAATTATGGCCGTCCAAATGAAAGATTTCCTCGACCATCAATTTGTAAACATTATAGGTGGTTGCTGCGGAACCACACCAGACCATATCAGGGAATTTGTAAAACTGGCCGAAAAACATTCGCCAAGGGAAGTCCCCGTTCCTGAACATGAAATGAAATTAAGCGGTCTTGAACCCTTAAAGGTTTATAAAGGGAGCAATTTTATCAATATCGGGGAGCGGACAAATGTGAGCGGATCCCGGAAGTTTGCCCGGCTTATTCGTGAGGAAAAATTTGAGGAAGCTCTGTCTGTTGCCCGGCAACAAGTCGAAAATGGCGCCCAAATAATTGACATAAACATGGACGATGCCATGTTGGATGCCGAATCTTCCATGGTCAACTTCCTCAATCTGATAGCGACCGAACCCGATATTTCAAAAGTGCCCATCATGATCGATTCTTCCAAATGGTCGGTGATCGAATCAGGCTTGAAGTGTGTCCAGGGAAAGGCAATCGTAAATTCCATCAGCTTAAAGGAAGGGGAGAAAGAGTTCAAGGAAAGGGCCGAAAAAGTCAGGAATTATGGTGCTGCCACGGTAGTGATGGCTTTTGACGAAAAGGGTCAGGCGGTTAGTTTTGAACGCAAAACCGCTATTTGCAAAAGGGCTTACGACATACTCACCAAGGAGGTGGGATTCCCGCCCGAAGATATTATTTTCGACCCCAACATACTTACGGTGGCCACAGGAATGGACGAGCATAACAACTATGCCGTTGATTTTATAAATACCGTGAAATGGATTAAGGAAAACCTTCCTTATGCCAAGGTGAGCGGTGGGATCAGCAATCTTTCTTTTTCGTTCAGGGGTAATAACGTGGTACGCGAGGCAATGCACTCGGCATTTCTGTTCCATGCCATCAATGCCGGTCTCGATATGGGGATCGTGAATGCGGGCATGTTGCAGGTTTACGATGAAATCCCCAAAGATTTGCTTCTCCTTGTCGAGGATGTTGTCCTTAACCGAAGGAAAGGTGCGACAGAACGTTTGATTGCTTATGCCGAAAAAGTGAAAGGAACGGCCGTTGACCCTGAAAAAATTGATGAATGGCGGCAACAACCTGTCGAGGAACGTTTGAGACATGCCCTTGTCAGGGGGATTGCCGACTATGTGGAGGAGGATGTTATGGAGGCCCGTGGGAAATACAAACGTTCCCTGGATATAATCGAAGGCCCGTTGATGGATGGGATGAATACTGTGGGCGATTTGTTCGGTGCAGGGAAAATGTTCCTTCCACAGGTTGTGAAGACAGCCCGGGTAATGAAAAAAGGGGTGGCAAAACTCCTCCCTTTTATCGAACAGGAGCAAAGGGATTCCGGGGAAAAGATACAATCAGCCGGGAAAGTGGTAATGGCAACGGTTAAGGGCGATGTACACGATATTGGGAAAAACATAGTTGGGGTTGTGCTTGCCTGTAATAACTTTGAAGTGGTTGATTTGGGCGTAATGGTCCCTGCCGAAAAAATCATACAGGCCGTTAAAGATGAAAATGCCGATTTGTTGGGCCTGAGCGGTTTGATTACCCCTTCGCTTGAAGAGATGGTACATGTGGCCGCCGAAATGGAACGCAATGATATCCATATCCCCCTCTTGATAGGAGGTGCAACGACCTCTGAAATCCATACTGCAGTGAAAATTGCCCCAAATTATCACGCACCTGTTATCCATGTTAAGGATGCATCAAGGAGTGTGGGGGTTTCTGCCAAGTTGCTTTCTGATGAACAAAAGCTTGATTATGTGAAGAAAATCGAACGGAAATATGGCGATTTGCGCCAGAAACATGAGTCAGGGAAGAAGAAAGGGGAGTATATTTCATTTCAGGAAGCTATTGGGAACAAACTTAAACATAGCTGGGCCGAAAACGATATTGCAAAACCCAAATTTACCGGGAAGAAATATTTTGAAGATTATCCGCTTGAAGAATTAAGGGGGTTTATTGATTGGACATTCTTTTTCCATGCCTGGAAATTAAATGGAAGATACCCTTCGATTTTTGAAGACCCTATAAAAGGGGAGGAGGCACGGAAACTTTATGACGATGGCCAGAAAATGCTCGATCGGATCGTAAGCGAAAAGATGCTGACGGCCAATGGAGCTTTGGGCATTTTCCCGACAAATTCAATTGGTGAAGATGTTGAGCTATACTCCGATGAAAGCAGGAAAGAAACCCTTGATGTTTTTCATTTTCTGAGGAGTCAGCAAAAAAAGGAGAAAGGTGTCCCCAACCTGAACCTTGCCGATTTTATTGCCCCCAAAGAAACCGGGCTTTCCGATTACCTTGGGGTATTTGCGGTATCTGCCGGGTTTGGGATAGAAAAATGGAAAGAGAGTTTTGAAAAAGACCATGACGATTATGGCATCATTATGTTGAAAGTGCTTGCCGACAGGCTTGCCGAAGCTTTCGCCGAATTGCTACACTATCGCTTAAGGACAGAGTTCTGGGGCTATGAAATGAACCAAAAACCAAACATGACAGAAATCCTGAAGGAAAAATACCGTGGGATACGTCCTGCCCCGGGTTATCCTGCCTGCCCCGAACATTCCGAAAAAGGGATATTGTTCGATTTGCTCAATGTGGAAAAAAAGACCGGGATAAAATTAACGGAAAATTTTGCCATGTACCCGGCAGCTTCCGTGAGTGGTTTTTATTTTGCCAACGAAAAAGCAAAATATTTCATGGTAGGCAAAATAGGAAAAGACCAGGTGGAGGACTATGCAAAAAGAAAAGGGATAAACACGGATGAGGTTGAAAGATTGTTGAACGTGAATTTGAATTACAGGTAGTACACTTCGGGTTTTGTAACATAATTCCGGTTCAATAAATCAGCCGTAAATTGAAGGCATGCAGGGGTATCTTCTTTTTCAAGGCATGGGTATTCCTTAAAAACATCTTCTGTTGTATTGCCCTTACCAAGAAAATCAAGGATTGTATAAACCGTAATCCTTAAACCTCGTATAGTTGGCTTCCCTTAACACAATCCTTCTTCAATAGTTATTCATTCACATTAGTTCGGTAAATAATTACAATATATTGATTGTTATGTATTTATAATCCAATACGGATTTTGTCACATTATTGTATATCAATACGTTGCGTTCTTTGTCCCGCATGTGCGGGATTGCGCGAGAAAAAATTACCGAAGTATTGATTCAGATAAATGTTCCATATTTAATAATTGTCAACTTCTGTAAGGAAATCAAGGATATTTGGTGAGAAAGTGTTTGGTTTAATTCGATTTTCTTCAAAATGAATATGGTGAGGGTAATTATCCAGTTCTTTATGGTGTGGAGCATTGTCCCATCTAAGTTTAAGTTTTCTGTTTTTGCTTTGCCAATGAAAACTGCATTTCTTGGATTCCAATTTGCCCATATTATCTTCCAGATATTCAAACAACTCCATCGAATCCCCATTTGTCAAATTAATTAATATCCTGATCTTCGCTTCATTGTACAACAAATCCTTTCGAAGAATTGAATAATCCTCATAAATTGGGTTTTCAAGTAATCTTAATTCAATTTGATTGAAATATTCCTGAATTATCAAGTTCATCAATTATTCCCCCTGAAGGTTCGAAATATACTCTTTCGCTTTTTTTTTCATTTCAATAGTAGAAATCCATTCAATGAAATCCATGTCGTCCCCGAGTTTCCCACTTTCAAATTGTTTCTTGAAATACATTGAACCCATGTTATGTTTTTTCTCAAATTGATTTAATTCAAGATCAAATATTTCAATCTGTGCTTGGAGTTTGATTATTTCCCTGTGAAGGATTTTATTAATTGTTATATCCAATACTTGATCTTCTGTACCTTTATGGGTCACAAATTTTTCCAATCTTTTTATTTTGTTTACCGTTTGGTTCATTTCAACATTGTATTACGTTTTATGCAAAGTTAACAAAAAACCCCTAATTGGGTAAAATTAGTAATTTTACAAAAAATATATTCTATGCGCATTCCTTTTTTAGATTTTCTAAAAGACAACCTGGTCCTTTTTGATGGGGCCATGGGCACCGAACTGTACAACAAAGGTGTTTTTATCAATAGTTGTTATGACGAATTGAACCTGACCCGCCCGAAATTGATAAAGGAAATCCATCAGGCTTATGTGGAAGCCGGTGCCGATGTCATTGAAAGCAATACTTATGGGGCCAATCGTTTGAAACTCAAAAAACATGGATTGGAAGATAAAATCTATGATATTAATTTTTCAGGGGCAACACTTGCAAGGGCCGCGGCCGGTGAGGATATTTATGTTGCCGGTTCAATCGGGCCTTTGGACGAACGCCTTGAGCCCTGGGGGCCGTTGGCCGAATCAGAAGCCCGGGAAATTTTCATTGAACAAGCCAAAGGATTGAAAGATGGGGGTGTTGACCTGTTTATCCTTGAGACTTTTTCCGACCTCCACCTGATGCAACAGGCAATTATTGCCCTGAAAGAAGCGTATGAATTGCCAATAATTGCCCAAATGACGATCAGCAATGAAGGTAATTCTTTGTTTGGGACGCCACCTGAAATGTTTTCGACTAAAATGGTGCAGTGGGGTGCTGATGTGGTGGGCGTAAATTGCAGTGTTGGGCCTAAGCCCATGTTGGATACGCTGGAGAAAATGAACAAGGTTTCGGAAGTCCCTTTGAGCGTGATGCCCAATGCCGGGACTCCCCAAAATGTGGACGGGAGGAACATTTACCTTGCCACGGCGGATTACTTTGCAGAATATACCCGTAGGTTTATTCGGTCAGGGGCGCGGATAGTTGGGGGATGCTGTGGAACAAACCCGGAATTTATCAGGGAGATGAGGAAATCAATCCAATCCATCCAACCAAGGATAATTATACCGAAGCCTGTCCACATTAAAGAAGAAAAAGAACTTAAACAGGTTGTCCCGGTCTGTGAAAAATCGAAATTTGCTGCAAAGATTTGTAAAAAGGAATTTGTTACTTCCGTTGAGATCGTTCCCCCGAGAGGGGCAAATGCGGAAAAAGCCATAGAAACCGCACGTTTGCTCAAGGAAGCAGGTGTGGATGCCATAAACATTCCCGATGGCCCGCGGGCACTTTCAAGGATGGGGGCAAGTTATCTTTCCATGATGATTCAGCAGCAGGCAGGAATCGAATCTATCCTGCACATTGCCTGTCGTGACAGGAATTTGTTGGGGATGGTCGGGGATTTATTGGGAGCTTATGCAGCAGGCATTAAAAATGTCCTTCTTGTCACCGGCGATCCTCCAAAAATGGGGACTTATCCGGATGCAACAGCCGTGTTTGATGTGGATTCCATTGGGCTTACCAATGTGGTCAGCTCGTTGAACTCGGGTCAGGACCTGGGGGGGAACCCCATTGAGCATGCAACCGGGTTTTTTAGTGGAGTGGGGGTAAACCCGGGTGCGATCGATCTGGATTACGAAATAAAACGTTTTGAATGGAAGGTGAAAGCTGGGGCCGAGTATGCCATTACGCAACCGGTTTTCGACAATCAATTGTTTTTCGATTTTATGAAACGGATCGAACATCTCGATATTCCTATTATTGCTGGTGTTTGGCCATTAGTGAGCGTTCGGAATGCCGAATTTATGAACAATGAAGTCCCCGGGGCTTCCGTACCCGATGAAGTGATGAAAAAGATGTATGCTTCAAAATCGAAGGAAGAAGCGAGGGAAACGGGCCTGGAAATTGCCAGGCAAACAATCCGTGACCTTAAACCCTATATTGCCGGAGTACAGGTTTCAATGCCTTTTGGTCAAATAAAATACCCCCTTGAATTGCTCAAGGAGGTATAAAAATTAAGAATTATAAAGAAGAAAATACAACCGACCTACATATAGATGTCGGTTATGTCGATACTGTCAAGGTACAATTCAAGGACTTCATCGGAATTTACCGATAATATCTGATCTATCTCATCAGAGCCGGGCAGGTAAAAAACCTCTACGTAAAAGCCATAGACACAATATAGCTGGATGTTGTAAATCCCGTAGTTTCTTTCTGCGATGTGTTTTCCGTTGTTGAGAAGGACGTAGCATTTGAGGTCCTCGGTCAGATTTTGAAAGTCGATTGAAGTGATCACCTTACCTTGATTTTTAAGTTAACAATTCGTTTAATTTCTTAATTCATTAGAAAAATGCTGATTATCGCAAGTGCGAGACTAACCAGTTGGATATAGAAGAGGCTCTTTGCGAAGCTCTCTTTTGCTTCCGTCATTTTTGTTGTTTGGACACCTTGTTTGTTCATGATTGAATTTGCTTTGTTGATTGAATAATATTTTCACCTTATCAAATATGGTCAGCCTTTATACAAAAGC
>JAADJA010000204.1:20463-24793 GCA_013151015.1 Chlorobiota bacterium | reverse complement strand
TTGAAACTCCCTTGTCGTATCGCCAGCGGTAAATCCCATCCACTTCTAAAAGCAATTCCAACAAAACAAGGATTGAAACTTGGCAATATGGACAGCATTGGCAATCTCATTTTGGCTTCTAAAAGCAATTCCAACAAAACAAGGATTGAAACGTAAAATAAAAAACAATCTTATTGCCATTCATTATCTTCTAAAAGCAATTCCAACAAAACAAGGATTGAAACGCTCGATATCCGAAAGCTTTGTATGGTCAATAATACTTCTAAAAGCAATTCCAACAAAACAAGGATTGAAACCAGCATCTCGCTGTTTTGGTAAGGATAATTTAACATCTTCTAAAAGCAATTCCAACAAAACAAGGATTGAAACTAATTGATGGTTCACGGTCTATTTCACTCCCTGAGTCTTCTAAAAGCAATTCCAACAAAACAAGGATTGAAACTCTGCACCTAAAAAACCTTTGTATCTTACATCTATTCTTCTAAAAGCAATTCCAACAAAACAAGGATTGAAACTTTCGTGGCATATTATTACATAAAGACAGAAGACGAGCTTCTAAAAGCAATTCCAACAAAACAAGGATTGAAACATGATTCAATCTTGTTTTGAAGCTGTTTAATTTCACTTCTAAAAGCAATTCCAACAAAACAAGGATTGAAACATTGCCCTTATGTCCTGTCCCATCATTGATTCCATCTCTTCTAAAAGCAATTCCAACAAAACAAGGATTGAAACATGAGTAAAGCTATGCGCTGGCTGCTTTTCGGCACTTCTAAAAGCAATTCCAACAAAACAAGGATTGAAACGTTTAAATGACTTATCTGGAATTGCCCGGATAAATCTTCTAAAAGCAATTCCAACAAAACAAGGATTGAAACCAGCTGATTTCAAAAGTTCAATTTCCATTTTTAGTGCTTATACTTGTATTGGCTTGAGCTTATACGGGGCGGGCTTGTCATTCATAAATACTTTTCCCGTCTTTACTTTTTCTTTTGTTTGCTTTTTCATTGTTTATTTTGTATTCTTGTAGCCAATACGGAGCAATAAAAGTTAGTAGGGTGCTGTACTAAGGCAAGTTGTGAACATTTCGGCTTATTTCCTCAGACACAGAACTTTGTTCCTCGACGGCAGACGCTATCTGAATGCTCATTTCTTTTACCAAAAGCAATTCTTCTAAAACTGGTGGAAGTATTTTCTTCATGTGTCCGTGGTTCTTGTTAACATTTATTTTTATTGATTACTTTTTTTGCAATACTTTAGCATCGAAATAAGTCAAGTCATAAATTCCGTTTTATGAAAAAGAAGAATTATACTGTTCCATTCGTAATCGTTACCGGATTGTTCTTTATGTGGGGTTTTATAACCAGCATGAACGATATATTGATACCTTACCTGAAGGAGGTTTTTGAGTTGACGCATTTCAAGGCAATGTTGGTGCAGTTTGCATTTTTCGGGGCGTATTTCATCGGATCGCTTTTCTATTTTTTCATTTCTGCACGGATGGGCGACCCAATTAACAGGATGGGCTATAAAAATGGGATAATTTATGGGCTGTTACTTTCGGCATTGGGGACTTCCCTGTTTTACCCCGCTGCCCAACTGGTTTCCTATGGCTTTTTCCTTTCCGCCTTGTTTGTCCTTGGCTTGGGTTTTACCTTGCTTCAAATTGCGGCCAATCCGTATGTGGCAATTCTTGGGAACCAGGAATCAGCTTCCAGTCGCCTGAATTTATCCCAGGGGTTTAATTCGTTTGGGACTACCATCGGGCCATTGATCGGTGGCTATCTGATTTTTAAATATTTCGTTGGGGCTGATTTTGTTGGGGCCGACTCCGTTAAGATCCCCTATCTGATATTTGCCGGGATATTCCTGTTGATGGCCGTTTTGATCAAGCTTTCTCACTTGCCCCGCTTTTTCAACAAAGAGGATATTGAAAAAGGGACAGGGGCATTGCGTTTCCGGCATCTCTTGTTGGGCATGGTGGCAATTTTCATGTACGTTGGCGCCGAAGTGAGCATTGGAAGTATCATGGTGAGCTTCCTTGGATTGGAAAACATTGCAGGTTTTTCAAAGGAAGAAGCGAGCACATATCTTGCTTTTTACTGGGGAGGTTTGATGATCGGCCGTTTCCTTGGCGCACTTTCTTTAAGTGAGATGAAGGGCAGTGGATTGAAACTGCTTTATATGGCCTTAAGTGCTGTTATATTGTTTTTTGTGATTTATCTCGCTGCTTTCTTGAAAAGCGGGATCGATATAATGGATATATGGCCATTTGGGATTATTATACTTGTAAATTTCATTGCTTTTCACCTTGGAAAATCCATGCCGGGAAAAACATTGCTGGTCTTTTCGTTGATGGCCGTATTGCTCTTGTTGATAGCAGTTTCCACAAATGGATATGTAGCAATGTGGACATTGATCGGGGTAGGCATTTTTAATTCCATTATGTGGCCAAATATATTCACTCTTTCCATATCAGGTCTTGGTAAATATACAAGCCAAGGTTCGTCATTATTGGTGATGATGATACTTGGAGGTGCGATTATCCCCGTTATCCAGGGAGCCATAGCGGATGCTTACGGTGTTCATCTTTCATTTATTGTCCCGGTAATACCTTACCTTTACATCGCCTTTTTCGGTTGGAAAGGCCATAAACAGAAAAAAACAGGATTATGAAAAAAGTATCAATTGGGATAGACATCGGGGGCACGAATACCATTTTGGGGATTGTGGATGGGAAAGGTGAAATTATTGCACGGTATAACATGGCCTCCGAAACGGATACCGATTATTCCATTTACATGGATAAATTGGGCGATGCCATTGAGGCCATGATCAAAAGTTGTTCTGATGAAATCCAGGTAGCAGGTATTGGTGTGGGCGCTCCAAATGGAAACTACTATAACGGGACCATTGAATTTGCACCTAATCTTAATTTTGAAGGAGTGGTTCCTGTGGTTGATCATTTGAAAACCCGCTTCGATTACAAAGTTATTGTACTGACGAATGATGCCAATGCCGCGGCCATGGGAGAGATGATGTACGGTGGGGCAAAAGGGATGAATGATTTTATAATGATTACCCTCGGAACAGGTGTGGGAAGCGGGATTGTGGCGAATGGCGAACTAATTTACGGACATGATGGTTTTGCCGGTGAAATAGGACATACAATTGTTGATCCCGGAGGGCGTGAATGTGGCTGTGGGCGGCGGGGGTGCCTCGAAACCTACACTTCTGCCCCTGGAATTAAACGGACGGTTGCAGAGCTGTTGTCCACGATGAACGATCCAAGTAAATTAAGGGACGTGAGTTATAACGAATTATCGGCAAAGATGATCGATGCCGAAGCACGGAAGGGGGATATGATTGCCCTGGAAGCTTTTGACTATACCGGTGAAACCCTGGGCCTTAAACTATCGGATGCAGTAGCATATACAAGTCCGGAAGCCATTTTCCTGTTTGGAGGGTTGGCACAGGCTGGCGAATTGATATTCGGGCCCACAAAAAAATATATGGAACAGTACCTTTTGGCAATTTATAAAGGGAAAGTGAAACTCTTGCCATCGGAACTTCCTCCGGGGGAGGCAGCTATATTGGGAGCCAGTGCCTTGGTTTGGAAAGAATTTGAAAAATAGGCTACTAACTTAAATCATAAAAAGAGACTGTCTATTGGAAATAACATTGCGCAATAAGTCAGGCGATAAAAGTTATGCGTTTTGAGTCTGGTTTTTGAAAAGAAGGTATGTACAAGTGTGTAACGCATATCCCATGACTTTTTATCAAAAATTGCCGAACCCTTATTTTGTTTTTAAAACCAATTATCCAGGAATGCCTGCTTTCAAGGATGTATCCTGAAAGCTTAGAGCTTTTGCAAAACACGGTTAAAGGTGTTGTTCACTTCCCTTGCCAAAATATTCAATTCAGGGTTGTTGAGTTTGCCCAGTGAATCTTCCACATCAATAAAGGCAACTTCTATACTTTCGTTCCCCTGATCGATCACCAAAACATTACAGGGCAAGAGCGCCCCTATTTTGTCATCGGACTGCAAGGCCCGTACTGCCAGTTTTGGGTCACAGGCGCCAAGGATAGTGTAGTTTTTGTATTCTACCTCCAACTTCTGTTTTAAAGTCTCTTTGAGGTCGATACTGGTGATAATCCCAAAACCTTCTTCCCGTAAAAGCCCTTTGGTTTTTTCAACTACGTCTTTGTATCTACCTTTGATGGTTTTGCTGTTATAGTAACCCATTTCAATCTGTTATTTGGTCAGTTCGTTGATTTTTTCATCAAGGTTCTTTTCCATTTCCCGTATAATCCCAAACTCCTTTTCTTC
>JAADJA010000204.1:0-20442 GCA_013151015.1 Chlorobiota bacterium | reverse complement strand
TTCTTGAATTTGGCTTTTGATTCCAGGGAAATAATCTTCATGGAAACCTCGAAACGTTGTTTTTTTAACTTATCAAGTTTTTTCACGGGTCAAAGATAAATAAAGCATTTAATACCTTTATAACTCAAAAGGTATTTCCTTGATAATTTCAATTTTCTCTGGTGAAACCTCTGCTATCACTGGAATAATTTCCACGCCATTTGCATAGGCTTTTCTGAGTGTATGGGAATAGTCCGGGTCAATCTGATCGGCAGGGGCGAATATCTCAACATCCGTCCTTTGGACAATATAGAGCATAACGGTGCGCATCCCTTGTTTATTTGCTTCCATTAGCGTTTCGAGGTGTTTCTTGCCCCGTGTGGTAACGGCATCGGGGAAAAGTGCATATTTCCCATTTTTATAGGTGACATTTTTAACTTCAATGAAGCATTCCCCATTTTCGTTTGTGGCAAAAATGTCAAACCGGCTGTCACCAAAGGTAACTTCCCGTTTCACAAATGTGTATCCCTTGAGTTTTTCGATAGACCCATCTTTTATGGCATTAAAAGCAAGAAGGTTGGGAATACTTGTGTTTATCCCGATCCAGCCATTGTTCAAATAGATCATTTCCCAGGTAAAACGTGTTTTTCTTTTTGGGTCCTTGGCAGGTGAAAGGTAAACCGGTGCGCCTTCTTCAATGCAACTTTTCATGGAACCGGAATTGGTGCAGTGCGCTATAACCAGGCTTCCATCAGTCAATTCAACATCGGCCAGGAAACGTTTGTAACGCCTGATGAGTTTTCCGGGGATCAGTTTTTGGTCAAATATCATAATCGTGTAAATATGAAATCAAAATGCAAAAATACTTTTTCTGTTATATCAAGGTTTTTTATATGTATATTTGAAAAAACATTAACCATCATTAAAAACTATTATCATGGGAAAAATAAGACTCGAGTTCGAAGAACTCACGATCCACCGTCCAAAAAAAAGGTGGAAACTGTATTTTGTAATTGTTGCCCAGCATCCCGATGACCCCGAAAAGATGGTGGTCACTTCTATGCCGGAACCTTTCATCAGGGTAAAGCCTGCCATGCAGAATGTCATATCATTTGAGCCGGAAGGTGTAGGGACTGACGGGCTTTTGGTATTGAAAAGGGAAATGCCCGCCGACAGAAGGTTAAATGTGCATGTATATCTCCGCCATACACGGCAAAGCACAAGGAACCTCGGAAGCTTTCTTCAAAACATGGAATCGGAACTGGGAGGGGATGCATTTGGGATAGTAACAGATATACTGGGAACGACAAGCCCGTGGCTGGTAATTGCTAAAAAGGCGATACCAATGATTGGCAGCGCCCTGAATAAAATCAAGGACCGTGACATGGGGTTTGTAAGTATGTTTGAAGAATTTGGCCCTGAGTTTGAAAATCAAATCGAGCTTGACCGGTCAAATAAATTCTCAACGGGCAATGCCACGATTGTCTGGAGCTGGTCAGTGGATGAAGAACCCCATCCTGGATAAACCAGAAAACACAAAGGGCAAATTATAAATTCCGAAATTTTTCTTTGTCATAAAATAGTTTGAATCAACGGGTGAACAAACCCCAGGACGTAACAGGATTTTGTGCTTTGGATTTTGGATTTGGATTTTCTAGTGGTATTCTGCCATTTTTTTTTCTGGCAGAATTCTGCCATGGTTTTTGCGATTTCGTGTTGTATTTTTACCGACAGAAAAAGAATAAATCATCAAAAGGATTCTTACACTCTTGTTTTTTGATGGTGAAATGAATTTAACATTTCACGAAGAAGTACATTTTGAAACCTAAGTAAACTAAAACCAAAATTGGAAAGCCCCGTTTTTAGGGTGAAGAATCATCCATTGGATGAAAGTGCAAAGTTTCTTTTTTTCAGGCCGCAGTTCTCAATCTGCGGCTTTTTTTTATTTCAGGGCAATAAAAAGCAAAAAAATACATTTCTGTAATTGTCAGGTTGACCTGTTTGACCCATGAATTTTTCAGGTTGAACAAATCAAAAAAATAAATACCTTTATATGCGGAAAATTTATGCGCTTTGGGTTTGTTTCAAAACCTGTTGACTTGATATTTTCACTAATTTAAATAATGTATAAATAGTTTAAAACCAAAATATATGGATAAAGAATGTATTTTATGGGTAGATGATGAGATTGATTTGTTAAAACCACATATCATCTTTTTGGAACAAAAAGGATATGATGTCCACACCACAAACAATGGTTCCGATGCACTGGAAATGGTAAGGGAAACCCCATTTGATATTGTTTTCCTGGATGAGCAAATGCCGGGAATGTCAGGTATCGAAACCCTTGAAAAAATAAAAGTTGAATATCCCAATCTTCCGGTGGTGATGATTACCAAGAGTGAAGAAGAGACTATCATGGAGGAGGCGATCGGATCGAATATTTCCGATTATTTGATCAAACCCGTTAATCCCCATCAGATTTTGTTGAGCCTGAAAAAGAACCTGGAAAATAAAAAACTGGTGAGCGAAAAAACCACATCCCAGTACCAGCAGGCTTTTAGTAGGTTGGGAATGGAGATTTCCGGTGGGCTCGACCACAATGAATGGGTGAATATTTATAAGCGCCTTGTACGTTGGGAACTGGAACTTGAAAAGTCGAATGATGAAGGGATCAAGGAGATTCTCGCCATGCAGAAACTGGAGGCCAACCAGGCCTTTGCCAAATTTATCGAAAGAAACTACCTGGAATGGATAAATGCCAATTCGCACGATCGTCCAGTTTTTTCACATACTTTGCTAAAAGAGAAGCTTTTTCCCCTGCTCGATAAAAAAAGACCGGTTTTCTTTTTGTTGATCGATAACCTGCGATACGATCAGTGGAAAATGATCCAGCCGATTATCGAAGAGTATTACCGTGTTAAATCAGATAATATTTATTACAGTATTCTGCCAACAACTACTCAATATGCACGTAATGCCTTGTTCTCGGGATTAATGCCTTCCGAGATCGAACGGAAATATCCCAAATATTGGGTGAGCGAACAGGATGAGGGTACAAAAAACCAATATGAAAAAGAGCTGCTTGGTGAATATCTAAAGAGGTACGCAAAAAACATAAAATACAGTTATACCAAAGTCTTGAACCTGAACGTGGGGAGAAAACTTGTCGAAAACCTGCCCAACTTGATGGACAATGATTTAAACGTAGTAGTTTATAATTTTGTGGACATGTTGTCTCATGCACGGACGGAAATGGAGATTATCCGTGAACTTGCAGATGACGAAGCGGCCTATCGGTCGTTGACACTTTCCTGGTTCGAGCATTCCCCATTGAAGGAGATAATCGAGTACATCGGTGAAAAGAAGGTAGACCTTTTTATTACCACCGATCATGGAACGGTACGCGTTGACAGTCCCGTGAAAGTCCTGGGCGACAGGAACACGAACACCAATTTGCGCTACAAAACAGGAAGGGCCCTGCAATACAAAAGGAAAGATGTTTTTGAGGTACGGAACCCCGAAGAAGCTTTCCTGCCACGTACAAACATCAGTTCATCGTATGTTTTCTGTAAGAAAAACGACTTCTTTGCATACCCCAATAATTACAATTATTATGTGAATTATTATAAAAACACGTTCCAACATGGAGGTGTTTCGCTCGAAGAGGTACTTATCCCGTATATTTATTTGCAGGCAAAGTAAACGGGTCTTGATTGATAATTGACACACTTTAGCTTGCCGTTTTTCCATGGGTTAACCTTGATATACCCTTTCAGTATATTTATGGTTTTCGTAATTTCCTTTTGCTATTTTTGTGCAATCAAAAAATGTGAGATATGATGCAAGAGATTTTTATTTGCAACAATGAAAACGAATTGGGTGGAATTGCGGGGAAGCTTTTGGCCAAATATCCCGATAAGCGGATTTTTGCTTTTTTTGGCGGGATGGGCGCCGGGAAAACCACATTTATTAAAATTATTTGTGCCCAACTTGGAATAACCGATGAAGTAACAAGTCCTACTTTTTCCATTATAAACGAATATATCAAACCGGATGGTGAAAGTTTATATCATTTTGATTTCTATCGGATAAAGCTTGAGGAAGAAGCTTACGACCTAGGGTATGAGGATTATTTTTATGGAGGGTATTATTGTTTCATCGAATGGCCCGAAAAAGTGGAGAAACTTTTGCCAGAGGATGCTGTGCGGGTTTCCATAGAGGTTGACGAAACTGATAATTCGAGAAAGGTTCTTTTTTGAACCGTACCGATATAATACCTATTCAAATCCTATTCGTGTTTTTGGACGATCCATATCTAACCAACCTGAAAAATCACCAGGACAAACCATATGCCCCGGTAACTTATAACGCATAACCCATAACAAAAATTGATTGTTATTTAGACTGAACTCCAATTTTGGTATAATGTTGATTTTGCATCGGGTTTATCAATACAATTTTTAATTCTTGCATTTTTTCTAAGGGTTTTGTAATTTTATCGCATTATTTCCATTTTAAAATTTCCCCATGGATAGCGAACAAAACGATTTATTTAAGTTTTCATCTGCTGAGAAATTGCTTCCGCAGGAAGAAGTCCTGGAAGTGAACAGGTCGAAAAGCAGCCTGAGCATTGGCGTCCCCAAAGAGATTTCTTATCAGGAAAACCGTATTCCTTTGGTCCCGCAGGCGGTCGGGCTGTTAGTGGCCAATGGCCATCGGGTTGTAATTGAAACAAAAGCCGGCGATGCCGCCCATTTTAGCGATAAGGAGTTTGCTGATGTGGGTGCAGGGATTGTGTACGACAGGGAGGAGGTTTTCAAGTCAAACCTTATTATAAAGGTAGCTCCTTTGATGCCGGAGGAAACACTTATGCTAAAATCGAGGCAGACCATATTGTCTTCCCTGCACGTTGCCGGGCAAAACCGGAAGTACTTTGAAGATTTGATGGCAAAGAAAACCACGGCAATCGGTTATGAATTTATCCAGGACAAAACTGCTTCGTTTCCCGTTATCAGGTCCATGAGCGAGATTGTTGGGAACGCTTCTGTTTTTATTGCGGCAAAGTACCTTGAAGACCCTGAAATTGGCAAAGGGACCTTGTTTGGAGGGTTTCCGGGTATTTCCCCTACCGAAGTCGTTATCCTTGGATCGGGTACGGTGGCGGAATACGCTGCACGGGCAGCTCTTGGACATGGCGCCACGGTGAAAGTATTCGATAATTCCATTTATAAACTGCGCCGTTTGCAAAGTGCTTTAAAAACACGGATTTTCACATCCATCATCCAGCCACTTGTTTTGCAGAAAGCTTTGAAAACAGCCGATGTGGTGATAGGTGCAATCCATTCCAGTGAAGGGATGTCACCCTGCCTTGTTACGGAAGACATGGTGAGGCAGATGGCGCCGGGTTCGGTAATTATCGACGTGAGCATCGACCAGGGAGGGTGTTTTGAAACCTCAAAGCCAACAAACCACAACGAACCTGTTTTTGTGAAAGACGATGTTATCCATTATTGTGTCCCAAACATTGCATCAAAAGTCCCACATACGGCTTCCTATGCCCTGAGTAATTTTTTCACCCCCATTTTGTTGAGAATGGGTGAGGAAGGGGGGATCGAGAATCTTGTGAGAACCGATTTCGGTTTACGGAAAGGTGCTTATCTTTTTAATGGGACACTTACCAAACCTTATATCGGGAACTATTTCAACCTTCCCTTTCAGGATATTGAATTGTTGATCGCCGCTTTCAGGGCGTAGGTTACTTCGCTGTTATTCACATCGCTACATGTCCGCCAGTAGATTTAGCGAAGATGGGTCAATTAAAATCTTCATCCTTTCAAATGAATAACATCTTAATGATAATTTAATTACCACTTGATTCCCACCTAATTACAATCAATTACCAAGAATTACAATTAATTACTAAAAATTACAATCAATTACCTTTCAATCAAATCCCCCATTCTTCTTCAATGTCCCAATTTGCCCTGATGTCGATTTGTTTTTTGAAATAGATGACCGGTTCCGGTTGGATGTTGTAAAGATAATTGCCCGAATCCCATTTACGGTTTTTGTTCAGGTCGTAAATTGTTTTCAGGAAATAAGTTCCGGGTTCTTCGTTTGTGAAATTGATGATCGTATCATTTGTCACCAGGATTTCCCGTAAGTTTTTTTCATCTTTATCCAGCCATTGCAACAAATGAAAATCCCCTGGTTGTTCCACATGGATGGAAATTTTGAGGTTGCCGTAATCTTCCGGTGCTTTAGTCCTGAAATTTTCAACAATGGAATCATTGGCCCGGCCCAGGATATCGATTATAGCAGTGTCAGGGATTATCAATTTGTAAGTTGAGGCCATTTTCCAATTAAAATCCAATTCGGCAAACCTCCTTGTCGAGTCATTAAAGCGGATTTCGGGTTTAAGTGTGTCTTCTGCTTCAATAAGCAGTATCCCCGTTGTGTCAAAGGTTTTCACCGGATAATCAAAGCTGATGCGCAAGGGTATCCCAGGCCGTATGACTTTTCCCTGTAACCCAAATTTGATTACGGGCCTTTCGGGTTTTGATTCTTTTTTCCTTGCTTTTTTCCCTCTCAGCTTTTTCACGGTCGCAATTTTCACGGTGTCAAGAACAAGCCCATTGTCTTTCACTTCAAAAGTTATTGAATCCATTGGGATATCCAAAAGCCAAAGTGTAAGCGTATCCTTTGATTTGTTTGACTCTTCAATGGATGAAAGCCCGTCCATGGAAATATTCAATGGAATGAGTTCAGGGTTTTCAGTCGGGATCTTAAAAATAAATTGCAGTTTGTTTTTCCCGGCAAGGAAAGCCTTGTTCAATTTCTGGACCGAATCGGCTTCATCGAACAAAAGCATGGTAAAAGCCTGGTGGACGACTGTGTCTTCAGGAATTGTCTGTGCCACAAGGGAATCTGGGCCAAGACTGTCGGGAAGTGACAATGGTGCATGATACCAGGGTGTGACCAAAGTGTCGATAAAAGCAATGTTTTCGTTGGGTTGGTCGTAGATCAGGTTTGAGTTCACGTCGAGGAGGGCAAAGATTTTATAGTCTTCGTCCTTAAGGTTGTACAAAACAAACTCACCGTTTTCGTTTGTCCGGGTCAAATAATAAGGACGTGCAAGGTAAGGGATCGAATCAAAATCAAGGGTGTCGTTTATGTCGAGGTAAAGCATCACGTTCACTCCGGCCATGGGCTCCAGGGTGTAGGCATCCATGATTTTGCCCTCCATCATAAGGGAGTCGAGCACATCGCCTGTCGAAAAAATGTACTGGAAATTTGAAACGGGGTTGTTTTCCGTCAGGTCTGTGACCGATTCGCCAAAGAAAATATTATAGGTCGTGTTTTCCTTCAATGCCTCCCTGAACTCAATGATAACCGACTTGCCCTTTAATTTTACTTCGGGCATTTTTTCCATGGGCGGAGAAACGATCAATTGGTTGGAGATATCTTTCAATTCCAGGAATTCGTCAAAATGGATCCTGACTTTATTGCCTTTGAAGTTTTTTGAAAACATGGGCGGTTCCGAGCCAAGAAGTTCCGGGGGCGTGGTGTCTTTTGGGCCACCGCTCGGGCTCACCGGGTTGGCACACCTGTTTAAGACAAATGCCATGATAAGAAGGGTGAAAAAATATGTGAGTTTTATACGGATTTTCAAAGCAGAAGATTTAAAATGCAAAGTTGTGAAAATAATCAGTAACAAATCAATGAAACAATAAATTTTACAATTCTTATGCCCTTATTGATTAGACTCTTGAAAAGCCACTATTGACAATATGTTAACAATACTTGATTATGGGGATATCGTTGCGGGTTTCAGGTTGCCTAAGCCAAAACCCGTAACTTTTAACCCGTAACCCATAACTTTTTAACTCGTAACTTTTAACCCGCAACCCGTATGTTTTTTTAATACTTCGTTGTTGTTATCATAACATTTCACTTTTGATGGCTTTAAATACGAAACCTTTTTTAGAAAAATGTTCAAGGAACAACGGCAATGTGAAAAGCATATTTTCCCTCGCCTTGTTATTTTCGTGAAAAACAATGATCGACCCTTCCTTTGTGTTTTTAACGGCTCGTTTCAAGCATTTTTCTTTTGAGGTTTTTCTGTCAAAGTCCCCGGGCATCACCGTCCATAAAATCAAGTCGTAATGTTTTTTCAATTTGCGTACCTGGCTTTTTTTGAGTTTTCCGAAGGGTGGACGGAAAAAGTGCGTACTGATTAATTGATCGGTCTTCTCAACACTTTTAATGTAATTGTCTGTTGCTTGTTCCCATCCGTTTAAGTGGGAAAAAGCATGGCTGCCGATGGAGTGCCCTCTCGATTTGATTTGCTCGATTAATCCCGGGTGTTCTGCAACGTTTTCCCCAAGGACAAAAAAGGTGGCCTTTGCATTATATCCATCAAGAATACCAAGGACTTGAGGGGTGATCTCATGATGCGGGCCATCGTCAAAAGTGACGTAGATGGTTTTTCCCCGATTCGGGATTTCCCAAATGTAATCTTTGAATATTGACTGAAATATCCTTGGTGTTTTTACGAAGTACATAAGCTTGAATGACATCAATTGAATTTTCAAAGATAGTTTAATTCACGTTAGTGAGCACATTTGGATTGTGAATTAAAAATGTTGAAAATCATCTGAACATTAATGATTTTTATTAGTTTCGCAGTCCAATACTTTCGAGTTATCAGGTTGTGGCAGGGTCTTTTCCCTTCGTATTATTTTTAGGTGCTTTTTTTAAATTGGCATCGGATATTGCTTGTATTACTAAGATTGAGGATTTTGAAGTTTTTGTTATATAAACCAAACCGGTCAAGCTTCATTCTGCTGGTGATTTGCTTTTTTTGGGCAATGGGGGCGGAAGGGGCCACCTATCTCTGGGTAGGGGGCAGTGGCAACTGGTCGGATACCTTGCATTGGTCGTCTTTTGCCGGGGGCATTCCCACCAAAGACGATGATGTGTTTTTTGACGCAAATTCATTTGCAAGCCCGGGAAGTATTGTCAATATTGATATTACGGCTTCCTGTAAAAGCATGGACTGGACACAGGTAGCACTTTTCCCTGAACTTGTTGGAGACAATAATTTGAATATTTGGGGTTCTTTGTTGTTGACGAATAAATTGACCTGGTCCTATACGGGCGATGTTTACTTTAAGTCAAATGCCAATGGGAATTTCATTGCGACCGCAAATTTGGGTTTGCAATCCAATATCTATTTCCTGGGTTCAGGTGAATGGGAATTACAGGATTCCTTAAAGCTTGGCGTTGGCACGATCTATTTTATCAAAGGCTTGCTCAACACAAACGGCAATTATTTGGAATGCGGGGGTTTTTATTCCATCTCCTCCAATGGCCGGCAATTGGAACTGGGCGATTCGCAAATCCTTATCAAAAAGAAGGATGGTGAGTGGAAAGTTGACAATCAATTGAAGATGTTGAAAGGGACATCGGTCATCCTTTTCGAGCATCCCGATTTTACTTCGGAAAATCTTTTTCAGGGAGGGGGACTGGCCTACCACAAGGTGATATTTGCCAATGATGCAGAAATCAAAGACAGCAACATCTTTGACAGGCTCTTCTTTAATGCTTCCCAAACATATAAACTCGAGGGTGGAAAAACCCAGACCATCAATCAGGGTTTAAGGGCAAGGGGTTGTTCCGGGATAATTGAAATCACATCCACAGGGCCCGGACAGGCGTTCATTGCCAAAAGCATGGGCGATATTAATATTTCGTTCGTTAGCCTGAATTCCATAATGGCGGTCATGGGCAGCGGCAACAGTTTTAACGCTACCCATTCCATTGATATGGGAAACAATACCAATTGCAATATAACTGCCGATAGCCGCGATATGTATTGGGTCGATAATACGGGCAATTGGTCCGATACCCTGCATTGGAGTTCCTTTCCTTCAAATGCGGATGCCGATTGTGTACCTGTCCGTTTCGACAATGTGTTTTTTGATGATAATTCTTTTAGCGGAAAAGACACCGTCAATGTTGATTTGCAAAACATCTCCTGTTCCGATATGATGTGGACTACATCTGATGAAGCCGTTTTTAAAGAAGTGCAAAGCGGTTCCAGTCTCCATGTTTATGGCTCCCTTAAATTGGCCGGATCCATGGAGAATTTATACGGGGGAGAAGTATTTTTCCGTGATTCCCTTGGTGGGAAAAGCATCCAAAGCAATGGAAATGCCTTTAACAACAATATTTATTTTTATGGTGCGGGAAGCTGGTCTCTCTTGGATAGCCTAAATGTTAATGCATCCTTGTATTTCAATAACGGGACTTTGTTTTCAAATGACAGGGTGATAAGTTGTAATGTGTTTCGTTCCGATACTTCTTCACAAAGGACGATCAACCTCGGTTCTTCAAGGTTTAACGTGAAAATGAGAAGCCCTTATCCGGCATGGAGCTTGAACGACACAAACCTGGTTTTTAATGCCGGTACCTCAAGGATTACCTTGTTCCAGGGAAGCAGTACGCTGTATAGTTATGGCGGTGATACCATCCGTTACCACATTGTTGAGTTCCAGGACAGCGTGGGTATCGACGGGCTTATGACAGATGCTGCAACAGGGACTTATTGCAAGTTCCGAAAGGTTGTTTTTAGTAGCAATGCCCAGATTTTTGGGGAGAATACCTATGATACGATCTCGCTTGCCCCTGCATGTTTTTACGAATTGCCCGTTAACAAGACCCAAATAGTAATTTATGATATTTGGCCTTCCGGTGTTTGCGACGGCCCTGTTTTGTTGCAGTCAGGTTCAAATGGCACGCAGGCCTCTTTGGAAACACCGGATTCGCTTTTCCTTGAGTACACCTCCATCCGGGATATATCTGCCCTTGGTGGATCAAGCTATATTGCTGAGAATTCAGTTGACCTTGGCAATAATGATGGGTGGGATACCATTGTGGGCTCAGCGCCCGGAAAATTGTTCTGGGTTGGGGGCGAAGGTAATTGGAGCGATCCGTTCCATTGGGACACTGTTAGCGGTGGCCCCGGAGGTTTGTGTGTCCCGACACCCTTTGATACGGTTGTTTTCGACAACCTTTCGTTTTCTGCCGATTCACAAATAGTGCATATCGACCAAAACAATGTGTTCATGTACGACATGACCTGGACAGAGGAAGATCATAAACCTGGACTTGCAGGAATTTCCTCTAACTGCTGTGGGGCAACAGGATTTTATCTTCGCATATATGGTTCCCTAAAGTTTATGCCCGATGTGGATTTTACCTTTCCCGGGTTTATTTATTTTGAAACAGGGGATACGGGCCAGGTAATCAATACAACAGGTGTTAAGTTTCATAACCTGAACAACCATGTTTATTTTAATGGGCTGGGTTCGTGGACACTATTGGATAGTTTGAATGTTGGTCATTCCAAGACGAATAGGAACAGCATCTATTTTGTTCATGGGAAACTAAATACAAATGGCCATTATGTAAATGGTTTTGATTTTTACTCCAATTATTCTTTTGTCAGGGAGTTAGATATGGATACTTCATATTTCGATTTTTATAATAACTGGGTAGTGAACGGCATTAATTTACAAATGCCACCGAATGGATCCTTTATCGAAATTGATAGCGGCTATTTGTACCACAGGAATGGCATGGGCAATAATTATAATTCCGTTCATTTGATGTCGGATGACCCGGGGCAGTATATTAATGTTGTCAGTGCGGATTCCATTATGTTCAATGATGTGGTTTTTTATAGCGATGCAGTATTTAAAGGGACCAACAGCAGCATAACCGCAGAAAAAGTTTATTTCTCGGGTTCTGGTAAAATAAATGAGAGCAGTGCTTCAAATGTAAATGTGTTTACTGTGGATAGCTTGTTGTTTAAGGGTATTGGTGAACTCTATGGAAACAATACCGTGAACTATACTTCTTTTGATTCAACTGGTTTAATTGATGGGAACGGTGTTTATACGAATACCATGTTTTTTAATAACGGGGATATATACGGTTACAATATCTTCGATACCTTAAGTTTTTCGCCAGGTTATTTCTATCAACTGGAAGGGGATGCCACACAAACCATCAATAATAAATGGAATATCCGGGGCAACAATTGTCAACCGATAAGCCTGGTTTCCACAACATCAGCCCTTGCAAATGTGGAAAAAGAAAATGGCTTTGTACATGGTGAGCTTATCGAAATGAATAAAATAAGGGCCATGGGAGGGGCAACCTTCGATGCGGGCAATTTCAGTACCGATATAAACAATTCCAATGTGGGGTGGATCTTCAACGAATTGCCGTTTCATTACAGTATTGGGAACGATACCTCTTTTCTGGAAGGGGACACGGTTTATTTATGTGCGACCTATTTTAACGGGAACAGCTCTACTTCCTATACCTGGCGCGATTGCGACTCGGGAACAGTATTGGGCGTGGATTCCTGTGTGATGGTTGCGGCGGCGGGAAATTATTGCCTCGAAGTGAACTATGACGAAGGCGATGGATGTACAAAGTTTGATACGGTTTATGTGGGATGTACTTTGGGGCTGCTTTTTGAAGTGGTGGACGTAAGCTGCAACGGTTTTACGGATGGCGCCATCGAAATGAACGTGCAAACGGGGACGGCCCCTTTTGATGTCTTTTGGTATAATGAAGGGAACCTTGTTGGCAATACACTGGATATTTCCGACCTGGGTTCCGGCAATTATTTTGTGTCCATTGAGGATGATCTGAAATGCAGTTCAAACGATAGTGTATTTATCTCCCAACCGGATTCGCTTTTAATGGAATACAATGCAATGAATTCCTGTTTTGAAATGGGCAATGGTCAGATAAGCTTAAACATTACGGGAGGTACGGAACCCTATGATATTTCCTGGCCTGATGGCTCTGATTCAGCCATGGTTTCAGGATTGTCCCCCGGGCAATACCTCGTTAACATTACCGATGCCTATCAATGTCCCATTGTGTCAGAAAACATTGTCATCGACGAATGGGACGCCATCAACTTTAACCTTCAGGGGAGTGACCTGCTATGTTATAAAGATGCAAGCGGGTTTATCAAAGTCGCCGATATTTCGGGTGGTACTGGTGTTTATCCGGGTTTTGATTGGTACAAAGATGGTGGGTACTATGGGAGTGGTCAACTACTTGACACTCTGCAAACAGGAAATTATGTTGTTGTTGTAACCGATGATTTTGGATGTGCCCATTCTGATAGCATTTTTGTTTTGCAGCCAGATTCCATAGCACTTTATTTGAATGCCCAGCCCGGACTTGTTGAGTTAGGTTCGATTGAACTGGAAGTGGAAGGCGGGACTTTGCCCTATTCTTATTTGTGGTCAACCGGGGCCGTTACGCAAAATGTTGACCCGCTTGGGGGCGGTTACTACTCCGTTAGGGTAACGGATGGAAATGGATGTGAAAATACCGACAGCATTTTTGTGGAGGTCAGGTTTCGGATTTTGGCCCCCACGGCCTTTTCGCCCAATGGTGATAATTTGAACGATGTGTTTATGGTAAAAGGGTTGGGGACGGACTTGGTCCGTTTCGAATTGAATATTTATGACCGTTGGGGTGCGGTCGTTTTTAAAACAAACGATATTTTGGAAGGTTGGAACGGCAAGCTGTTCAATAATGGAGAGCCACAACCCAAGGAAGTCTATACATGGTCTGCTTCATTGGAATATTCAAGTGGCGAAAAAATTGCCGATAAAGGGAATGTGACCTTGCTGAGGTAATTTCCTTTTCAAAACAAAACCCATAAAAAAAGCGATGAATTAATTCATCGCTTTTTTTATTTATGTTGAAATTCGGATTAATGGCTTGCAAGATAACTTGCAACACCCTCGGCGGTAGCTTCCATGGCATCTTCGCCCGGGTGCCAGTCGGCAGGGCAAACTTCGCCATGTTCTTCAAAATACTGAAGTGCATCCACCATCCTCAGTGCTTCTTCAACGCTCCTGCCAAGTGGAAGGTCGTTAACGACCTGATGGCGGACAACACCTTGTTTGTCGATAAGGAACAAGCCCCTGTATGCCACGGCCGCACCTTCAAATGTTGAGAGGTCGTCCTCTTCGTCATAATCATATTCGCCGGCCAACACATCAAAGTTTTCCGAAATGGTTTTGTCCAAATCAGAAACAAGTGGAAATTTAACCCCTTTGATACCACCGTCTTTCAATTCGGTATTGAGCCAAGCCCAATGTGAAAATTTGGAATCAATGGAGCAACCAACTATGGCCACATCTCTTTTCTCAAATTCTGCAAGCTTCTTTTGGAAAGCCAAAATCTCTGTTGGACATACAAACGTAAAGTCCAAAGGATAGAAGAAAAACACAACATGCTTTTTTCCAATAAACTGTTCAAGTGAAAATTTTTCAACGAATTCACCTCCGTTTATCACGGCATCGGCCTCAAACAAAGGTGCTTTTTTTCCTACTAATACTCCCATTTTTTGTAAATTTATTTGTTAATACTAATTTTAGTTTTTAAAAGGACGGCAAAGGTATTGAAAAAATGAACTCTGTGATTGCCGTTATGAAAGTTTAACAATGTAGTGTTTAAATTGTTTAACGATTTTATTTCTTTCTTTGCAAAAAATTACAATATGGATAAACCCGGCATAAGAGCTCAATTATTAAAGATTTGTAAAGAAATCCAGCTAAAGACGATCGGGCATCTTGGTGCGACCATGGAAGATGCGCAAAAAAGCGCCAATGAATATGGCTGTCCCCGTGACAGGTATGATGCATATCGGGCGCAATTGCTCAGGCAGCGCGATATGTTTGCACAGCAATTGCAAAAAGCACAGGGGCAACTCGACATCCTGAACCGGATTCCTGCTGGGAAAATATTTGAAAAGGTGGGGTTTGGTGCGGTTGTCCAGTCCGATAAAAACAATCTTTTTATTTCTATCGGACTGGGCAAGATCAAGCTAACCGATACGGAGTCTTCCACAACTGAGGAGTATTATGCCATTTCACCACAAGTCCCCATCTACAAAGAAATGGAAGGGAAAAGGGCAGGGGATACCTTTCGGTTTAATGGCCGGGTTTTTACAATAAGGGAAGTATTTTAGGCTTTCAACCCATCACATTATCCAAATCATTGGGTACATGGGTCAATGTCAATTTTGTTTTAACAAAGAGTTGGATAAAGCTGCAATTATCAGGTTATCCGTGCCTTGCCGGTAATTCGTAGTTCCCAAACCCGTTGTACTGATTGTTTTCCCCGATTCAAGGGCTTATTGAAGGTTCTTAAATAATTTGTAACTTTGTTTTTTTGTTCCCGCATTGAATAATCCAATCATTGAAGCATTATGACGGTAGTCCCCTTATGATATTTTCTTGTTTTTCACTAAATTTGCATTAGTACCATAAATCTAAAGCTATGAACGCCTTCACTTACAGTCCCGACAAACCAACAACGATTTGCGCCCTTGCCACCCCTGCCGGAAACGGGGCTATTGCAGTGGTCAGGGTTTCAGGGCCCGATTCCGTTTCCGTATGCGAAAAAATATTTGAACCGGCAGGCAAACACAAGAAACTTTCCGAAGAGGCATCCCACACCATCCATCTCGGAAAAATCAAGGATGAAGAAGTTATGGTTGATGAAGTACTCCTTAGCTTGTTCAGGAAGCCCCATTCATATACCGGCGAAGATTCTGTTGAAATATCCTGCCACGGGTCAACCTATATCCAACAGAAGATAATTGAACTATTGCTGAAATACGGATTGCAAATGGCCCGGCCCGGCGAGTTTACCCTTCGGGCCTTTATGAACGGGAAATTCGACCTTTCACAAGCCGAAGCCGTTGCCGACCTTATCGCTTCCCGTTCAAGGGCTTCGCACCAACTGGCGTTGAACCAGATGCGGGGCGGTTTTTCGAACCGGATAAAAGACCTGCGGAAAGAGTTGCTCGATTTTGCTTCGCTCATCGAACTGGAACTGGACTTTAGCGAGGAAGATGTTGAGTTTGCCGACCGAAAAGACCTAAGGGCTTTGTTGTTGAAACTGAAATCGGAAATCGAAAAACTCAAAGCCTCCTTTAAACTGGGGAACGTGATGAAAAACGGTGTCCCGGTGGCCATTATCGGCAAACCCAATGTAGGGAAATCCACTTTGCTGAATGCCATCCTGAACGAAGATAAGGCCCTCGTATCTGAAATCCCGGGGACCACGCGCGATACCATCGAAGATGTGCTGAACATCCAAGGACAGTCGTTCCGGTTTATCGATACGGCCGGCCTCCGCGATTCCAGCGACAAAATCGAGAATATGGGCATCCAACGTACTTTTGAAAAAATCGACTCGGCCAAAGTCATCCTTTACGTTTTTGATGTTAGCACTACCAATTGCCAGGAAATAAAAGATGACCTGAAAGAATTCGAGGAGCATATTTCCCATCTTCCCGGCTCGGTTTTAAAGGATAAAAAATTTATCCTTATCGCCAATAAAACCGATCAATTGGTGGAAGCGCCCAAAGGCTTCAAGTCCTTGGTGGAAATGGAGTGCATCTTTATTTCGGCCAAGCGCAAGGAAAACGTCAACCTGATTATCGACAAGCTTTCGACCCTGATCGAAAAGGAAGAATACGAAGATTTGAGCATCGTCTCCAGTTTACGGCACTTTGAGGCGCTCTCGAAATCACTTGAAGCCGTTGAAGCCATCGAAAAAGCCTTTGAAGAAAACTTGCCCTCCGACCTGGTCGCCATCGACATTAAACAAGCCCTGCACTATCTCGGTGAAATCACGGGCCAGGTAACAACAGATGAAATACTTGGGAATATCTTCTCCCGCTTTTGCGTGGGCAAATAAATGAAAGCATTCAAAAATGAAATTTCAATAGGAAGGAAAATACACATATCTCAAAAGGGGCAGAAGCATACATATACCCATATCATATGTTCGTGTATATGTAATTGAAGCCTGGACAATGAAGAAATAAATGTAATATTGCATATACAATAGAGTTGTAGCCAATACAAGAAAAATAAAACCGAATACTAAATTGAAAAAAATAAAAAATGAAAAGTCCACGCAAAAATAGCACATTTGGTTTTTTGTCACCGCACAAAATACCGACCCTAAAAAACCAAAAGAACTATTTTTTGCCAAAACAATTAGCTAATAATATGAAAGAATCATAGTATGACAGAAGAATATAAAACTCAATTATTTAGATTAGCTACAGTATTGTATGCTGATAATAACTATGAAGTTGCTACAAAAACAATACACAGGAAAATTATTGAATCGGTTTTACTTGAATGTAAGGCAAAAGAGTTTTCTGTGCATCAAATAATTGATTTTATTCAAGACAATTACAGTATTACTTTTGAAGAAGAAGCTTTAAAAGAAATAGTTAACAGTGAAAAACAGGATGGCTTTTTAACAAACTATAGAAAGGGTAATTTGTATGTTTGTCTATCAGAAAAACGTAAACAAACATTACTTTCAAAAATTAGCAACAAAACGATTGATTATTTTATCGAAGAATTTAAAAAGGAATACCAACAAGTAATTGGTAATATTGATTCAAAGAAATTAATTCATCGTTTTTTATATGAAATTTTTAGCTCTAATACATCAAGCTTTCAAAAATTAATTAATAGTAAAAAAGACATTAAAGGCTTAATCAACCTTGAATCTACCAATTACAAAGAAAAAGAGAAAGAAATAATTAACAATTTCTTACATTGGGATAATTCAGAAAAAAATAAAGCAATATTTAATATTTCAAGCTATGCACTTGAATATTGTATGCTCACAAATAAAAATGGAGCTTCATCTATCCATTTAGAGAGCCTGAAAAACAAAAATTTTTATCTTGATACAAATATTATTTACCGGACATTAGGTATAAATGGAGAAGACAGAAAAAAGCGTTCAAAAACATTTCTGAAAAAATTCAATGAATCGGGAGAGAAATTAATCATTTCTAAATCTACTGACTTTGAGTTTAGAGAAGGAATAAAAGGGCATATTGATAGAATTCGTAAATTTAACACACCAAGAATTAACGCTGGAATATTTCAAGAAGTAAGAGTTCAGCAGGATATATTTAACTTTTATCATAAATGGCGAATAGGTAAGGCTAATACAAGTCTGGATAAGTTTTCTGCAGAAGTATTAAGTCTTTATGATAATTTTAAACGAGAATTTAAAATAGACGTAGATGTTATTATTCCATATGACACAGAAGAAAAATCTGTAAAGGAAACATTAGATGACTATACTTCAAAAATATCTTCTTTTAAATCAAAAGAAGGGCACGAGATAGTAGGTAGTGCATTGATAGATTCGGAAAATATACTTTGGGTAGAGACAAAGAGAGGGAACAAGAATCAAAGTATATTTGACACAAAATTTTTCTTTATTTCAACTGACCAAGGTTTAAGGCGTTGGGATTATCAAAGAACTGACCAAACCCCCACGGTACTATTACCAAGTCAATGGATGAGTATATTACTGCGCTATATAAATAGGACAGATGATGATTTTAAAAGCTTTGTGAATTTCCTGAACTTAAAAAACAATCAGGTATTAATAACAAGCGAAAGGTTGCATATTGTATTAGCAGGTATAAGTGAAATGACATCAGATATTGTTCAACAAAGAACACTGCTTAATAATCTTATTGAAAACAAATTTAGTGGAGTAATTTATTTTGGTACAAGCAATGAACAAATTTTTGATAACGCTAAATCATATGCTGAATCAGAACTTGAAAAGCTTGTTGAAAAACTACAAAAACAAAATAAAGAATTAAGCACAAAACAGGAACAGTTTTCATCAGACCTTGAAAAACATAAGAAATCTGTTTCTAGTGAAATTGAGCAATTGAAAGATGATAAAAGCGGTATTGACAAAAAACTATCTGACAAAGAAAATGAAAATAAAATATTAAAGGACAAACTAATTGAAAAAGAATTTATTGAACAATACTGGAAATGGCAAAGAACTGCTTATGTATGGAGTTTAGTTGCAGTAGTATTTGTCATATACTTTGTTTTTCTATTTGTATTAAGTGATTGGGAATATAATTTTCCGCATAAACTAAGCCTTTGGAAAGATTCAATATCAGATTCATTTCAAAAGCAGATAATAACAGGTTTAATGTATTCACCTTTGATTGGTTTATGGCTAATATCTCAAAATCTCATATGGAAACGTTTAATAAGCACTGAAAAGAAAACAGAACAAAAGAGAAAGATAAAAAAGGAGGTTGTTGATGAATACAAATAGCCCACGCTTCGCAGTCATACACATTGCCAAGTCGCTCGCAAAAGCTACGGCACAACCAAAACTTGTCAAAGAGTATGTCTACCCTAACCTGCTGGCAGACAGATTGGAAGAAAGAAGTACTGGCTACAACACGCAATATAAAAAATTGGGCTGATAGTACTAAATATGAACATTGTAGCATTAAACAAATGGTGTAGTAAATTGAAAGATTGGTGTTTCAAAATGCCCAACTTTTCATATTGCCACCGTTGGGTGTAATTTTAAAATCGAGATAAATTTGTAGTTTTTACCAAATATTGGTAAGTTTGCATAAATTTATTAAACATGAAAAATACATCAATATCACTCGGAAACTATTTTGACCAGTTTGTGAGTTCACAAGTTTCTGTTGGAAGATACAAAAATGTGAGTGAAGTAATTCGTGCTGGACTTAGACTTTTAGAAAATGAGGAAAGTAAAGTAATTGCTTTAAGAAATGCTATCCAAGAAGGACTGAACAGCCCAATAGTTGAAAACTTTGACTTTGAAGAAAATCTGAAAAAACTAAAATCTGAAAACCTAAATAATGGTTAAAATTTCTTTCAGACAAAAAGCAAACGAAGACCTGAATAACATCTGGAATTATACTTATGAAAACTGGTCTGAAAATCAAGCAGACAAATATTATGCGACAATTAAATTTGATTGTCTGGAAATCGGAAAGAACCCTAAATTTGGAAAATTTTATAATGGAATAAGTAGAAATTTACTCGGACTCAAATCTGGAAAACACATTATATTTTATCATTCGATTTCTGAAAAAGAAATTGAAATTATTAGAATATTACACGAAAGAATGGATTTAAAAAATAGATTGACTGAATAAAAAAAACTACACCCAACACGCAATATAAAAAATTGGGCAGATAGCGCTAAACCTACCTGCCGGCAGGCAGGAATGAACATTTTAACATTAAATAAACGGTGTAGCAAATTGAAAGTTTGGTATTCCAAAGTGCCCAACGCCTCATATACTCACCGTTGTAGTGCATTAAAATGAAACGAATAACATACATACTGCTGATATTTATTTATCTGATTTCTTGTTCGACTAAAAACAGTTCAAGTAATGAGAAAAATTATTCTGATTCTGACACATTGAAACTTGAAATGACGGAAGCGGAATCAAATAACAATTTTGCGATAGAAGACTCAGATTCAGTTCCACCCTGCTAT
>JAADJA010000061.1 GCA_013151015.1 Chlorobiota bacterium | reverse complement strand
TGTAGGCAGTGGTAAATACCACATCAAAATGAAAATGGTCGAAGTATTTGAAAAGCCCGAAGCCATTTTCATGGGGCATTTCAATATCCAAGAACACAAGTTGGGGATTGTGTTTATGTATTTGTTTGACCCCCTCTTCAACCGATCCCGCCATGGCCTTGACAATAATCCTATCTTTAAAATACCTTTTTATCAGTTTTTGCAGGACTTCCCTTGCCTGTCTTTCATCATCTATTATTACACAAGAAATCATCTGTTGATCATGGGTTTTAAAATGGACGGTAATATTAACGAAATATTTAACAGGAAACCAATCCCATTTATTTTACGTGCCGATATTGGTGTTTATCGTATGTGGTTTTTAAATTAAAGTATTTTCAAAAAAGTTTGTTTATACTGACGGAAATCAGGTTTGCAAGTTTTATAGATATGATTTCGTCAGCATATGCTGATCTGTAAGAATTTGTCCTTGCAAATTCAAACAGCATCAGTATAAAGTTGTTTGTCGTACACCCATTGTTCTTTTTTTGCGAGGTGGGAAGCGTAATAAATAGGTATGAATTCCAATTTTTGATTTTCGATTTTCCCATATTCCGTATGTGAAAGCACATAGGCCTTTTTAATGTTCGGGAATTGGTTTAATAAAAGGTGTAAGCTTTTTAGCCTGCCCGAGCTGCTGTTTTTTACTTCTATCGGAATAATCTCATTATCGTTCACCAACAAATAATCCACTTCGGCAGTACTGCTTTTTGATTGCCGTGCCCAGTAATACAGGTTTTTTTGTCCTGCCGCCAAAAATTCTTGCCCAACAAACTGTTCTGCCATGGCCCCATCAAATATTTTGTTCATGTTATGTTTAATATCCAAATAATTGTTGCTTAAGCCATTTATGTGAGCCATTAACCCGATATCTAAAAATACCGATTTAAACCTCTTTTCATTTGCCCCGGCCTCCAATGGCAAACCCGATGGGCTTGTTGCCCTGACTTTTCTAAGCAAACGGGCATTTGCAAGTGCCATAAATGCGCTTTTAATTGTTGGGTTGGAAAAACCGCTTGCCAATTGCGAGTACTTTATCTGTTTGCCCGTTGATTTCCCTGATGCTGACAGCACCATATTCAGACAATCCCTGTTTACAGAAGGTGAATACTTGGAGAAATCCTGAGCATAAGTGTAGAGCAAGTCAGAATGAATTTCAAAAACATCTGCCATTTTCCCACTTTCACAATAGTGCTTAACCGCTTCGGGCATGCCCCCCACAAAAAAATAAGAGAAAACATCTTCCAAAATTGTTTCATGGATAATAGAAGATAGTTTAGCGGGATGTGATTGAATGATTTTATACACTTTTTCTTTACCAAATGCCTTGATAAACTCGGAAAAACTCATTGGCAACATTTCAAGTGTTTGAACCCTGCCCACAGGAAAAGAAATATTATTTAGAGCAAATTCTAAAAGCGATCCTGCGGCAATTAAATGAATTTTGGGCAATTGCTCGTAAAAATACCTCAATGACATTATTGCTTTCGGGCAGTTTTGTATTTCATCAAAAAACAACAAATCGGTTTCAATGTCTATTTTATCGTTCAGGAGAAATTCAAGTTCCTCAACAATTCTGACCGCATCCAAATCCATTTCAAAAATATCCTTCCATTTTGGGGTTTTTTCAAAATTGATTTGATGCACTTTCCTGTAATGTTGCTTTCCAAATTCCAGAACACTATATGTTTTCCCAACCTGTCTGGCTCCTCTTATGATCAATGGCTTGCGCCTTGATGATATTTTCCAGGCATAAAATTTATTATGGATTTCCCTTTCCATTTAATTGTTTTATTTGCAAAGATAATCCATTAACTTTAAAAATACAAGGTTGAATATAAAATAAAACTTTTAAAATACAAGGTTGAAATTAAAGTATTGCTTTAAAAAAGAAAGGTTAAAGTACTGCCCGCTTCTAAAGAGTGATTGGTCAGACAACAGGTATTCCGTCTTATTTTGCATTTTTTTGAATTTCTTTTTATTACTTTTGAACACAATGATTTGGGTTTTTGCAACCTTGCGTTTTTTTTATTGTCATTATTTATTGAAAAAGATTTAGAATTGCGACCTTTTTGGATTATTATTGTCATTGAAAAATGGAAACAATAAATATAAACTTGATTAAAGGGGAAAAATAATTATCATACTCCCCTCTTTGAGAGGATTAGGCTTGCTCAACGTACAAATACACTTTGGCAGGTAAGGGAGTGCCGATCAGGAAACTCAATTGTTTTTTGAATCTGGAGTCATTATGAATTAAAACTAAATAAAATGAAAAAGACAACGATTTTAATTTTCGCAGTATTTATGGGCCTTATGGGATTCTCACAGGAAGACAACAATAATAAGGAATACAAAACATTATTTGGGAGCAATAATATGACCCACGGTGGCTATGGGGCCATGTCGGTAAATTATTCCCAATTGGATGGCGAGGATGCCTTGCTCGTAGGTATGCGAGGAGCCTGGATCATCAACCATGGGATCGGGATTGGCCTGGGCGGCTATGGTATTACAAATAACATCAATCGCGATTTATATGGCGATGGATACCAATACCAGCTTGCAGGAGGTTATGGTGGATTATTGATCGAGCCCATTATCGGTGCAAATAACCCTGTCCATATTTCCATTCCCGTATTGATTGGTGCCGGTGGGATCGCTTATGTCAATAATTCATGGACTTCGGCCTCGCAGCAACCTTACCACAATGGTAATTATATGTTGGATTCACAGGCGTTTTTTGTTTTGGAACCGGGTATTGAGTTGGAACTGAACATGGTCAGGTTTTTCCGGATTGCACTGGGCGCATATTACCGTTATACATCTGATGTTAGCCTTACCTATTATAAGTTGAACACTGCTGAATTGGTAACCGAAAACCCCGACCTGAAAGGCTTCTCATTTGGTATAACCTTGAAGTTTGGGAAGTTTTAAGGTAATCTCAAAAAATAACGTACGATAGGTGTAAGTCGAATTTTGGAAGTCGGCCATAATAATCCCTGTCGTTCTTCATTTCTGCCGGATGAACATTTTATGTTCTGGCTTGGGGCTTGCATAATTCTGGATTTGCAATGCCCGTTAATAAACCGGCCCTGCCATTGACCAACAATTCACCGCCTTTCCCTAAATCATCCTTGGAATATGCTCCCTGCTATGGTACTTTTGAAGAAAAAACAATTCTTTGAAATACGAACATAAGGGTAAGGGGATATTTTTGTGTATAGATACTAAAACAGGGCTTTCTTAAGTTTTATAACGTAAGGTGTCCAAAGCCCATTAAAAATCGAGCATATGAAAACCACGAATCTTATCGTTGCCGGATTACTTATTTTTTCTACATCACAAATTGAAGCAGCCGGTCCCCGTTTCCAAAATTCCACTTCTGTAAATCCATTTTTCTATAACTGGTCAGTTGACCTGAATGCCGGGTTGATGACCTATTATGGCGATTTGAGCCAGTATGATTTGTCGGTCGTCAATAAGCTGTTGTATGAAAGCAAGCCGGCCTTCGGAATAAAAGTCACGAAACATATCAAGCATATGTTTGGCTTGTCGGGTCAATTGATTTATGGTGGTTTTAAAAGTGATTACAAACCCGATCATGTTTTTCAGACACGGCTTTTTGAATACAATGTGCAAGTTGGTGTCGATTTGCTGAACCTTATCGGAAATGATAGAAAAAGGGATTTCGGGCTTGTTGCATATGCCGGTGCGGGACAGTTTCTGTTTCGTACTACCGGAATCACTGATGAAACCACACGTGTCCAGAATTCGGGCGTACCGGAGTTTGTTTACTTCTTTGGTGGAAACTATTACCAGAAAATTTCAAAACGATTTAATATTACGGTCGATTTGTCCATTCGCCAGGCGCAAAACGATAACCTTGACAATTATATCGCCCATGGTGATTTTGATTATTATTCCTATTTAAGCGTGGGACTGAGTTTCTTGATAGACAACCTGAAAACGCCGTTTAAAAAAGTAAAGGATTGCCCCGCTTATGAAGATTATAAAACTGTTTGGCGCGATCATACCGTCTATCATTAAGGAATGTCCCCCTCTTTGAGAGAGGGCAGGGTGAAGGACTTGA
>JAADJA010000032.1 GCA_013151015.1 Chlorobiota bacterium | reverse complement strand
TACTTTATATGCTTATAACTATTTGATTAAGGACAATAAATCACCTTTGATAATACTTGCTTACCTCAAATTACTCGTATCAAATTCCTTCATTGATACAACCTATGATAGACTGTGAAGTACCTGATATTAGCTGTTAATCATTCACCATTATAATATCATCCTTTGTATCGAACTCACCATCTTCCCCTGCTGAAGTTAGCTTAAAACTCAAAGAATCAACCTGTGAAATTTATATTTATTTCCCCAACTATCCCTTTTCCAACTGTCCCAAATTGGTTTGGAATCAACAAATCTTTGATAATCTGTTGGATATGTATTATGATTCTGAAAACACCTATCGAGTTCGTCAACAATTTCATTCATTTCAGTTTTTGTACGTCTCGAATCCAATAATTCTGATTTTAAATATGCCCCACCCTCTATAAAAGATAGAGCAGATAAATAAAATATTGCAGGAATCAGGACGACTACAATAATAATACTAAATATCAAGTACCTTACAGCTTTGGACTTTCCTGATATTTTTTCCACTTTTAAATAAATATCTACAGAGACCAAATTTGTGTGCCTATAAAAAAATACTGAAAAGGAATAAATGAAACAAGATAATAAGGAACTATGGCAGTAAATATCATAATTACCCCAATCCAATAATTTTTCAATAAAATTTGTCCCGTGCCCGGGAGAAATATGGAAAGAACAAATGGCAATAATGTTTTCATCAGAATTATGCTTGTAAATAATTTTCGTTTAAAACAATAGCGGAAAAATTCATGAATTAATCAGGCTAAAAAGGTTTACTCACCTTTAAGCTCAAATAGCCCAACCGAATGAATAAACCTTTTCAATGTCACTAAAACAGGGAAAAATTGTCAATTAAACCCGAAGCTTTGTTTTACTAAATCATTTTCATTGGGTCAACCCATTCGGTGAATTCCTCATCAGTGAGAAAACCAAGGGCAAGAGCAGATTCACGGAGTGTTGTCCCTTCTTGATGAGCTTTCTTGGCAATTGTTGCCGCTTTCTCATAACCGATATGGGTATTCAAGGCTGTTACCAACATCAGGGAATTTTCAAGGTTTTTTTTGATGAAAGGCATATTGGGCTCGATCCCAACGGCACAATTATCGTTGAAGGAAGAACAGGCATCACCGATCAACCTTGCCGACATCAGCAAATTGAAAATCATAACCGGTTTGAACACGTTCAATTGGAAATGTCCCTGCATCCCTCCTGCCGTAATGGCCGCATCGTTCCCGATCACCTGAGCGCAGACCATGCTCAGGGCTTCGTTCTGGGTTGGGTTCACTTTTCCGGGCATAATGGAAGACCCCGGCTCATTGGCTGGCAGCATGATTTCCCCGATTCCGCAACGTGGCCCGGAAGCCAGCATACGTGTGTTATTCGCAATGTGCATCAGGCTTACCGCAAGGGTTTTCAATGCGCCCGAAGCTTCCACAATAGCATCATGGGCCGAAAGTGCCTCGAATTTATTTTCCGCCGTACGGAATGGATAACCTGTAAGTTCAGCAATTTTTGCGGCCACTTTTACGGCATAGCCCGGAGGTGTATTGATTCCTGTTCCTACGGCTGTCCCGCCAAGGGCAAGTTCCTGGAGATGGTCCAGTGTGTTTTTCAATGCGTTCAGCCCATGGTTCAGTTGGGAAACATATCCCGAAAATTCCTGGCCCAGGGTCAATGGCGTAGCATCCATTAAATGGGTACGGCCGGTTTTCACAATATCCTTAAATTCGATGGATTTGGCCATCAGGGTATCCCGCAATTTATTGATTCCGGGAATAGTGGTCTCCACGATCATTTTATAGGCTGCAATGTGCATGGCCGTTGGGAAGGTATCGTTGGAAGATTGTGATTTGTTCACATCATCGTTGGGATGGATACTGCTTTTACCATCTCCAAGTGTCCCACCACCAATTACGTGTGCCCTATTGGCAACAACCTCGTTCATGTTCATGTTCGATTGTGTTCCGGAGCCTGTTTGCCAGATTACCAATGGGAAATTATCGTCCAGTTTCCCGGCCAAAACCTCATCACAAGCCTGGGTGATCAACTTGGTTTTTTCGTCAGAAAGCCCTGCCAGTTCATTATTGGTAAGTGCCGCCGCCTTTTTCAGGTAAGCAAATGCCCTGATTATTTCCTTCGGCATGGAAGCCGGTTCCCCAATGGGGAAATTCATTTTTGACCGTTGGGTTTGTGCTCCCCAGTACTTATCGGCAGGGACTTCTACATTCCCCATGGTGTCTTTTTCGATTCTGTATTCCATTTTTTTGTTTTTGTTGAGACAAGGCATGCCTTGTCATTACTACTGCTTATATAATTAATACTGTCATTATTATCAAGGCAGGGACACTATAACAACCTATCCATGTTTTCAGGTGGATCTGCCCAAACGGCTTTATATTCCTTTACGATTATTGGTCGTTGGATCAGTTTGGGATTTTCAACCATGATTTTCACCCATTCACCTTCCGTAAAGTTCTTCCCTTTGAACTGCTTGCGGTAAATATCTTCCTGTGTCCTGATCATTTCCTGTGGTTTCATGTTCAGCTTCACAAGGACATCTTTCAATTCATCTTCACCAATCGGGCTTTTTAAGTATTCGACTATCTCAAAATCGACGCCTTTTTCTTTTAGATAGGCAAGGCCGGCCCTTGATTTCCTACACCGGGGATTATGGTAAATTTTTATCATGAAAACTGTTTTTATAGATTCCCCCCAAAAGTATAAAGCTTTTTAGAAAAAATGATTAATTAATTGGTTTTTTTATGGGTTTGGCATTGCGCAATGAACACAACGGGTGCAAAGGGGGGATTCCCGCACAATGGGCATAAAGGAATGGGCACTAAGGCGCAAAAGATTCAAAAACAGTGCTAACCACCAAACTCCATCAAATAGGCCTTGATAAAAGCATCCAGATCGCCATCCATCACGGCTTGTACATTGCCGGTCTCGGTTCCGGTGCGCAGGTCTTTCACCAATTTGTAAGGGTGCATCACATAATTCCGTATTTGCGAGCCCCATTCAATGTTTTTCTTATTGCTTTCTATTTCGCTACGGGCTTCCTGTTTTTTCCGCATTTCAGCTTCATATAATTGTGATTTGAGCATCCGTAATGCCTTCTCGCGGTTTTGCCCTTGTGAACGGGTTTCCTGACATTCGACAATAATCCCCGAGGGTTGGTGCCGAAGCCTTACCGCCGACTCGACCTTGTTCACATTTTGGCCACCGGGGCCACTGGAACGGAAGGTATCCCAGCTAATATCAGCAGGGTTCACATCAATTTCGATGTTATCGTCAACCACGGGATACACATATACGGAAGCGAATGAAGTATGCCTTTTCCCGGCAGAATCAAAAGGCGAAAGGCGCACCAGGCGGTGGACACCGTTTTCACCTTTTAAATATCCAAAGGCAAATTCACCCTCAAATTCGAGTGAAACCGATTTAATCCCGGCCACATCGCCCTCCTGGAAATCCAGCTCCTTCACCTTAAAATTATTGCGCTCGCCATACCGAATGTACATGCGCATGAGCATTTCCGCCCAGTCCTGGCTCTCTGTCCCTCCTGCCCCGGGGTTGATCTGAAGGATTGCCCCAAACTTATCTTCTACCCCACTGAGCATTTTCAGGAATTCAAGGTCTTCAACACGTTTTATTGAAACCTGATACTGCTTGTCCAGTTCCTGTTCCGTAGCTTCACCTTCGGTAAAAAACTCAAAAAGCACATCCAGGTCGTCCACGGCAGTAGCAACGGCATCGAACTTTTTTGTCCAGTTTTTTTTCTCTTTAATGGATTTCAGGACTTCCTCTGCTTTTTTTGGACTGTTCCAAAATTCAGGTTGGACCGTGATTTTTTCTTGCTCGGCTATTTGAGCTAATTTATCATCGATGTCAAAGGAACCTCCTCAAGGCGTTGAGCCTTTCCCGCAGGTCGCGTATATTTTCTTTTAGTACCATATGGTTTTCTTGTTTTGAAAAAAAAGTCTTGTTACAATTGTTAGTGCTTTTCCTTCTTGAGATTAATAGTGTTTCAATGTTGAGCAAGGTAAAAGCCCACCAATGCAGCGTTACAAAGATTCAATGTTTTAATGAATCATGGGTTCAATGCAATTGGTTCTTAAAGACAATAATCCTCCGAGTTCAT